>CAJFVL010000030.1 GCA_904420465.1 uncultured Clostridium sp. | reverse complement strand
GCATCGTTGACCACGCCATCATGTGGACATGGGGGTGGTCACCCTCGTCGTGGTAGGCGGCGTACCAGCGGAAGTTTCCCGGAGAAATATTCATCGCTGTGGCGATGTCATTGCGGTTAGCCCGGAGCAAATTTTGCCACGCCCTGGCGTTGTCGTATCCCCACGGAGGACCTCGTGCGGAATGGCCGGCTGTACTATCTGCTGGACATGACCAGGAAGAACGAGGTAGGCGTAGATAGCCGCCCTCCACACTCCGATTAAAAGGCATACTCAGAAATAGGCTTTCATCGTTGCTCACCAGGGCAACGGGTTCCTTAAAGGGATAAATGGCGCTGATGTGTCCACCTACCGCCGCCTGCATTTCCTCCAGGCCGTTGATCTCCTTTTCATAGGGGGCCATTCCAGGCTCCACCATAAGGACACGCATGGTCGATCCGCTCCTTTCCGAAAATAGATACAAAAAAAGCGCCCTCACTGGCGCTTGTGGCGGGGGCTGTCCCGGCCATGCTTTGGGTTGAGGCGCTTGACTTTGACACGCGGGGGATATTGGAACACTTTGTATTCCCGCGGGATTTCCTTGCCGTCGTAGATTTCCTGGAACGTAGCGGAGCGGTGGTGGAAGATGTAGCCCTGGGGCGTCAGATCCCCGTTTTCGTTGATGGCGGTAGTCTCCCCATACTCCGCATAGTCAAAATAAAATCTCGCCTCTTTCGGCAGAGAGAAGTCCCGCCGGCTGTCCACCAGATACCGGCCGTAGTCCTCATAGGTTTGGACCTCCGGCAGCAGGGTGTACTGTTCCAGATTGCAGGGATAACTCAGATTGATTAAATCCTGTACGCCGTTGCAGTAGTCTCCGTGCCGGACGGCGGCAATAAATTTTGTCAATTCCTCCGGGGAAAGGCGCTCCAGGCGGCAGGCCAGATAGTTCAGCTCGTCAATGTGGGCGTACTCCCCCAGGAGGGGCGCGATCCCGTCGATTCCGATGGAGTAGTCCTTGACGATTACTTCCTCATAGCGCACACCGTCTACACCGATGGCGCGCAGGGCCGCTTGCACCTGCTCTGTGGTAGTGGGAAAAGAGAGAGGTGTCTCTGCCACGATCCCGGCGGCGTGTTTGCCCAGGTTGGCGATTACAGCAGTAAATTCCATATTGTCACCTGGTTGGGCCTTTCTTGAAAATATCTTTCTTCTGCTCTTTTTTCTCCAAACGCTGGCGGCGTTCCTCAAGAGCGTCGTAGATGCTCTCCTCGATCTCGCGGGGTGTCATGGTCACATCGGGGAAATACTTCCGTAGCCGGTCCCCGGCCAGGATGACCTTGGTGTATTCAGGCCGGTCCTGTTCACCCTTTTGCTCGGCTGTCTCCTTGGCGGGGTGCTGATCCGGCTGTTTGCCCGGCTCCGCCGGAGCCGGTGCGGGAGTAGGCGGAACGGCCGGCTCCTGGGGGGAGGGCTTGGGCTGTTCCGGCTGGGGTTTCAGATCAGGAGAGGGCGGCAGGGGCGGTTCCTCTGGGGCGGCGGGTTTTGTTCCGGGCTGGCCCTGAGCGGGCGCCGTCGGCGCGGGCTGGGGCATGGGGACGACCTTGGGCGGTTCCAGCACATTTTCGCCCTCCAGCACCAGCCGCATGGAGTTCTCGTCCAGCTTGCACGCCTTTTCCACCTTTTTCATGTATTCAATTCGCTCGGTAGAAAGTTTATAGCCCAGGTCGTTGAGATGCAGTACCTCGTCCTGATTCTGCGGTTTCAGGAAAGAGATGGCCGACGCGACAGAGAGGGGCAGGCTCCCGTCATCCACCCGGTCGCACACATCCTTGGATGCCTCGGACAGACGGATGATACGGTTGAGCTTACTGACAGACATTCCCATCTCCTGGGCCAGCTTCTCGTCGCTGTTCAGCTCCTCAGCGGTGGGGGCGCCCTTCTTCTTCCGCCCGGCCTTTTGTTTCATGCCCTCCATCTTGCCTCGCAGGGCCCTGGCGAGGTCATAGGTGGAAATATGGGGTCGGTGCAGGTTGCCATCATTGACCAGGATTTTTACATCCGCGTCGTCGAGCTTCTGGATAATGGCGGGGACAGGGTAGTTCAGCTCCTTGGCAATCATGTGGCGGCGCTGGCCGGACACGATTTCCAGGCCGCCGCCCTCCGGGTTGATCCGGGTTAAAACCGGGTCTTTGACACCGTTGAGCTCGATGGACTTCTTCAACTCCCGGTAGTCCTCGCTGTTTCGATCCACCGTGATCGTGTTGTATTTGGACTTCTCCAGATAGCCGGGGTGGAGGACGATACTTTCAGGCGGATGATGTGGAAAGGATGAATTGCTGCAGCACAATTCCCTTGCGCCGCAGGGGGATTGGTCATTTTTTGTGCAGGCTTGCGGCCGCAGCGGATGGCGGCGGAGGAGCTTCGGACTTTTCTGTCCAAAAGCCCGGCCCATGATGGCAGGGGCGTCACTGTCCGGCGGGGAGGCTGCGGCTGCGCGAATCTGAGATTTCAGCATTTTCTTTTTCTGGCCGGTATGGTAAAATCAACTTAAATTTCCGGGATTTCAATCCAAAGCCATATAGCGGAGCGCTGCCCCCGGAGAAGAAGGTGGACCGATGGAACTGACAGAGCAATTGATTCTGATCCAGGCGCCCAATCCCGCGGCGGCGGAAAACGGCCGCAAGCTTTCCAGAGGCGGCAAGTTTTCCGGCCTGTGCCGCAGCGCTGACAGCACCCTCGTTTGGGGGGAGTGCGCCGGCAGCGGCAAGATCCCATACCGGGTATCCATTGACTGGGCGGACCCCCAGGCGCCGGTATGCCGGTGCTCCTGCCCCAGCCGGCAGTTTCCCTGCAAGCATGCCCTGGGGCTGATGTTTGAGCAGCTCGCCGGAAAACCCTTTCTGGAGTCGGAGGTCCCTCAGGATCTGGCGGAGAAGCGGGCCAGGCAGGCGGCCCGGGCCGCCAGGCGGAAGGAGGGAGAAAGCCCAAAAGCAGGAGAGAAAAAGCCCTCCGGAACCAACACGGCTGCCCAGACCAAGCGGCTCAAGCGGCAGCTGGAGGGGCTGGATATGGCGGAGCGGATGGTGGAGGACCTGATGAATGCCGGGGTGGGCAGCCTGGGAGGCAGCACGGTCAGGACCTTTGAGCAGCTGACGAAGGAGCTGGGCAACCACTATCTCACCGGTCCCCAGACCGCTTTCTCCCGCATCGCTCTGGCGGTGCGCACCATCCAGCAGTCCCCGGATCAGGCCGAGCGCGCGTACGCCGAGGCCCTGCGGGTTCTCATCGCACTGCGCTCCACCATCAAAAAGGGACGGAGCTTTCTCCAGCAGAAACTGGAGGCGGGACAGTTTTCTGCCGAGGACACCATCCTCTTTGAGGCCATGGGGGGTGTATGGAGGCTGGAGGATCTCCGCGCCATCGGGGCTTACCGGGAAAATGTCCGTCTGGTGCAGCTCTCCTTTGATGTGTCCTACGACGAAGCCAAGCGGGAGTATGTGGAGCGGGGGTTCTGGCTGGATCTGGACACCGGGCATATTGACCAGAGTCTGAACCTGCGCCCGATGAAGGCCCTGAAGTATGTCAGGGGGGAGGACAGCTGTTTTTCCCTCCTTGAAATCCCGGTGCTGTATACCTATCCCGGCGAAGGCTGCCGCCGCGTCCGCTGGGAGAGCGCCGTGCCCCGGCCCCTCACGGCGGAAGAACAGGCGGCACTGCCGGGGCTGGCCCAGCCCGACCTGGCTTCGGCGGTGAAGCTGGCCAAAAACCAGATCAAAAATACCCTTCTGCCCAAATTTCTCCCTGTGCTGCTCCCTGTGGGACGGGTGGGGACAGTGGAGGGCGCCCTGGTGCTGGAGGACCCCGCCGGCGGACGTGTTGTCCTGCGGGACCGCCTGGAGGATGGGGCAGGCCACGCCTCCGCCGCCCGGGTCGCGGCTGTGCCCGGCGGCCTGGGTGCGGGGGACGCCCTGTTTGGGCTGATGTTCTACGATGAGGGGGACCGCTCCCTGTGCCTGCATCCGTACAGCGCGGTGTCCCGGTCCCGGATCGTCCGGCTGCAGTATTGAGGGGGGAGCAGAGATGAATCTACAGCCTCTGTATGACGTGCAGGAGCGGCTGGAGCACGCCGCCGTGGCGGGCACCGGCATCCTGAACGAGGACTTTCGGCTGAAGCGGGCCCGGGAAGAGCTGCCCCCCCTGGCCTCCGCCAGCTCTGTGTTTGCCAGAATCAGCGCCGGCCTGGACGCGCTGCTGACCGCCCCTCCGGAGAAGCGGGGCGGCGCTCTGCTGGACGTGCTGGCTCTGGTGGATGCAGTGGTCTATACTCAGGCGGCCGCAGGTGTCTCTGGGGAGCTTGCCCCGCTCCCACACGGCGCGGGGACCTATCAGGAGGTCTCCTATGGCCAGCTCAAGCCCCTGCTGGAGGCCCTCACCGGGACTGGCGGCGGGCGGTACAGCGTGGTCCAGGAGACCGTTCAGAGCCATCCGGAATTTTTTGCCGACTATCGTGTCCTCCCCGCTCTGATTGCCGGCCTGGGGGACAGCTACGGAGATCTGGCTGACCTGAACGCCGAAATCCTGAGCCGGCAGGGGCCGGATATTTTCCCTCTGCTGGAAGCCGGCTTTGACCCCGCCGGCAAGCGGGAGATGGCCCGCAGGGTGGAGGTCATCGCCCAAACTGCCGGTGCGAAAGCCAACGCATTCTTTCTGGCCCAGCTGCCCCTGGCCAAAAAAGAGGTGCGCCTTGCCCTGATTGACGCCCTGGCCTGTGACCGGTCCAATGCCCAGCTGCTGCTGGAGCTGTGCCGGACGGAGCGGAAGGGGGAGCCGCGGAACCGAGCCCTCCATGCCCTGGCTCGCCTGGACACCCCGGAGGGGGAAGCCTATCTGGCGGAGCAGGCCCGCAAGGTCCCGGATGAACTGCTGGAGCTCTTGGACGGCTTGGATTCCCCCGCATCCAGCCGCCTTACCGCCCAAATTTTTGAGGACACCCTGGACCGGATGGAGGCCGAGCCGGAGGCAGTGCTGCCTCAGATATTTCAGTCCCGGCTGACCCAGCTGTTCCGGGCGCTGGCCGGCAAGAGCGGCCCGGAGATTGCCGCCCTCTATCGCCGGCTGGCCGGCCTCACGGAGAAGCAGCTGGACCGGCAGGTGGAGGACAGCAAGGGGCGGCCGGTTCCCCTGCGCTTTGAGTGCTACGCCGGCAGCGTCAGGGGATTTTTTCGCCTGCCGGCGGCCCTGGCCCTGTGCCGGACAATCCTGGAAGCCAACCCGGACCCGGAGCTGCTCCCCCTGGCCATCCAGCTCCAGGCGCAGGGGTGCGAGAACTTTCTGGCCCCCGCTCTGGCCGCCCGGCTGGTCTCCCAGAGTCCGGAGGACGTCTATACCTGGGCGAAGGGACAGCTCTCTCGCTCCGGCCTGCTGGGGGCCAAGCTGCGGAAGGAGGCGCTGGTTCCCTTCCGCCATGTGCTGGCCTTCCTGCGCTGGGACGAGGCCAGTCAGACCTACCGCGCGGCGGTCCGGTGGTCCGCACTCACACGCAGCTTCCAGCTTGGCCCTGTAGCGGTCCCGCCCCTGGACACGCGGTGGTTTTCCCTGCTGGTCTGGGCGGGGGAGATGAACACAATCCTTCTGCGTCTGCTGGTGGGGCGCAAGCTCCGCAACCTGCCGGACATCGTCCCCAATTACCTGTACCGCTCCGCGCTAAAAGCGTCAGACTACAACATAGGGCGGCAGACAATCTCCGTCCTGCGGGACCTGGGGTGGACTCAATGGGGGGACTTTGTCCTCCAGTGGATCAGAACCAGCACCAGCAACGGCCGCAGCACCTACTATTATGAAATTTTCTTCCTGCTGGACCAGCTGCCCATCCCGCCCAAACAGAAGGCGGACCAGCTTGCGGAGATCAGCGCCCTGGTATTTGACAAAAAGCTGAAAATTACCAGCGGGAACTGGCCTGCGGCCGAGGTGCAGCGGTATCTGACCAAGTGGGAGCAGGAAGCCCAGAAGGAAGGAGACGAGAGCCATGGCTGAGAAAAACGTACAGCGCCTCCCGGCGGAGGAGCTCTATCAGCGGGAGCTGGAGGCCCTGATTTCCGCGGAAAAAGATGCCGTCCCCACCGGGTGGAAGATGTCCCCCCGCTCCGTTCTCGCCTACATCACAGGCGGTGAGACGGTAAAGGGCGTGGAGATCACCCCCAAATATGTGGGAAACCGGCGCCTGGTGGAGATCGCCATCGCCACCCTGGTGACCGACCGTGCCCTGCTGCTCATCGGCGAGCCGGGCACGGCCAAGAGCTGGCTCAGCGAGCACCTGGCCGCTGCCGTCAACGGGGACTCCACAAAGGTGGTCCAGGGCACCGCCGGCACCACCGAGGAGCAGATCCGCTACTCCTGGAACTACGCCATGCTCATTGCCAAGGGTCCCAGTGCCGAGGCCCTGGTAAAAAGCCCGGTGTACCGGGCCATGGAGACCGGCACCATCGCCCGTATTGAGGAGATCTCCCGCTGTGCCAGCGAGGTGCAGGACGCCCTCATCTCCATCCTCTCGGAAAAGCGGCTGAGCGTCCCCGAGCTGGGGGCGGAGGTGCCGGCGGCCAAAGGCTTTTCCATCATTGCAACCGCCAACACCCGGGACAAGGGGGTCAACGACATGTCCGCCGCCCTGAAGCGCCGGTTCAACATCGTGGTCCTCCCCACCCCCGCCGACCTGGCCACCGAGCTGGAGATTGTCCGCACCCGGGTGGCCCAGCTGTCCGCCGGACTGGACCTGAACGCCCGGCAGCCCGGGGAGGATACGGTGGAGCAGGTGGTCACGATCTTCCGGGAGCTGCGCTCCGGCGCCACCCTGGACGGCAAGCAGAAGCTGAAGTCCACCGGCGGCGTGCTCTCCACCGCCGAGGCCATCTCGCTGCTGGCCAACTCCATGGCCCTGGCGGGCAGCTTTGGGACGGGGACCGTTACCCCGGAGGATCTGGCCGCCGCCCTTCAGGGGGCGGTGGTGAAGGACGAGGAGAAGGACAGGCTGGCCTGGAAGGAGTACCTGGAAAATGTGATGAAGAAGCGGGGGAGCGGCTGGCTGCCCTTGTATCGGGCCTGCCGGGAGCTAGAGCCGTGATGGACGGCCCGGTGTTGTTCGGGGTGCGCCACCTGTCCCCCGGGGCGGCCTTCCGCCTGAGGGAGGCGCTGGACGCCTGCCGTCCCCAGCTGGTGCTGGTGGAGGGGCCCTCTGACTTAAACGACCAGATGCACTGGCTCTGCCGCCCGGAGACCAGGTTTCCCGCGGCCATCCTGGCCTATACCAGTCAGGCCCCGGTGCGCACCATCCTTTACCCACTGGCCATTTACTCCCCCGAGCTGCAGGCCATTCTCTGGGCCCATGAGCATGGGGTGGAGTGCCGCCTTATGGATCTGCCCTCCGGAGCCATGCTGGCTCTGGAGGAGGCGGGGCCGGCGGAAGAGGAGGAGCCGGAGGAGAACACCGAGTGGGTGTACCGCCGTCTGGAGCAGCTCACCGGGGAGGGCCACGATTCCTTCTGGGAGCGGAAGTTCGAGCAGCTGGAGGACTGGCGTACCCTGCAGGAAGCCATGAATTCTTTTGGGGACCAGCTGCGCCGTACCGCCCGGGACGGCGCCTCCCGTACCGCGCGGACCCTGGTGCGGGAGGCGTACATGAAGCGGGTTATCTGTGAGGCGGCGGAGCGGGGCGTGCCGCCGGAACGGATTTTCTGTGTCTGCGGGGCCTTTCATGTGTCCGGTCTGAGGGAGAACGTCCCCATGACCGACGGGGAGCTGGCCGCCCTGCCCCGGGCCGACTGTACCGCCACCCTGATGCCCTACTCCTACTACCGCCTCTCCAGCCGTTCCGGCTACGGGGCGGGAAACAAGGCCCCGGCCTACTTTGAGCTGCTGTGGGACGCCCTTCATCAGGGCGGTCCCGGGGAGCTGTCCGGGCTCTATCTGGCTCATCTGGCCGCCGCCCACCGGAGGGCGGGCAACCTGGTTTCCTCCGCCGAGGTGATCGAGGCCATGCGCCTGGCCCGGGTCCTGTGCCAGCTGCGGGGGAGCCGCTTTCCCTGCCTGGCCGATCTGCGGGACGCGGCGGTGGCCGCCATGGGACACGGCAGCTTCTCCGAGCTGGCGGTGGCCGCAGCGGACACCGAGATCGGCACGCGGGTGGGATTCATCCCGGAAGGGGTGAGCCGCACCTCGGTCCAGGAGGACTTCTACCGGCAGCTGCGGGAGCTTCGGCTGGAGAAATACCGGGGTATGGAGGGGCAGCAGCTGGATTTGGACCTGCGGGAGCGGCTGAATGTGAAAAGCCAGCAGGCTGCCCTGCTGGACCTGCGACGCTCCTGTTTCCTCCACCGGCTGCGGGTGCTGAACATCCGCTTTGCCGCCCTGCTGCCCTCCCGGCAGGAGGGGGCCAACTGGGGGGAGTACTGGGCCCTGCGCTGGACGCCCGAGGTGGAGATCGAGGTGGTGGAGGCCTCCCTGCTGGGGGATACCATTGAGGGGGCCGCCGCCTTCGCCCTGAAGGAGCGGGGGGAGAGCTGTACTTCGATTGCCCAGGCCGCCGCCCTGTTTCAGGACGCCTTTCTGTGCGGCATGCCCTCCGCCGCCCGGCACGCCCTGGCGGTGCTTCAGGAGCTGTCGGTGGATGCCGCCGCGCTCACCGAGGTGGCTGAGACCTGCGGCCGCCTCTCCCTGGTGGTGCGGTACGGCAGCCTGCGCCGATTCGACCCGGCCCCGGTTATCCCGCTGCTTCAGCAGCTTTTTCTCCGGGCCTGCCTGACTCTGGAGGAGGCCTGCCAGTGTGATGCCAAGGCCGCCCCCGCCGTCACCGCCGCCATGGACCAGCTCAACCGTCTCCAGCTGGAGCATGACTGCCTGGAGGGAGACCGCTGGCGGGAGCTGCTCCGGCGCATCTCTGACCGGGATGACTTGAATACCCGGTGCTCCGGCTTCGCCATGGCCGCGCTGCTGGAACGGGGGGAGGCGGACGAGGAGCTGCTCGCCCGGGAGATTTCCCGCCGGCTTTCTCCCGGCGTGCCGGCGGACCTGGGGGCGGGGTGGTTTGAAGGACTGGCCGCCAAGAACCGTTACGCCCTCATCGCGCGGCTGTCCCTGTGGCGGTACCTGGACGGCTATCTCAGCACCCTGGACGGGGAGCAGTTCCGCCGGGCGCTGGTCTTTCTCCGCCGGGCCTTTTCCGGCTTTACTCCGGCGGAAAAAAGCGACATTGCCGAGAATCTGGGGGAGATCTGGGGAGTGAACCAGAGCCAGGCCGCCGAGGTCCTGACGGGGGAGCTGACCCAGGGAGAGCAGGAGGCGCTGAAAGGCCTGGATGACTTTGACTTTGACGATATCTGAAGTGGGGTGCGCTATGACACAGCAGGAGCAGATGGCCCGCTGGCGGCTGATTCTGGGGGCGGAGAGCCAGCCGGAGTTTCAAAGCATGGGGGCCCTTTCCCTGTCCCCGGAGGAGCTTTTGATGGACGGCGCCCTGGCCGCCATTTACGGCGGGCCGGGGGAGAGCTTTGGCGGAGCGGGACAGGGCGGGGGCCGAAATCCCTCCGCCCCACACATTGCCAAGTGGCTGGGGGACCTGCGCGCCCTTTTTGATCCGGAGATTGTGGCTGTGGTGCAGAATGATGCCATCGAGCGCAAGGGACTCAAGCAGCTGCTGCTGGAGCCCGAGCTGCTGGAGGGTCTGGAGCCGGATATGAACCTGGCCGCCACCCTTCTGATGCTCAAGGACCAGATTCCCAAAAAGTCCAAGGAGGCGGCCAGGCGGTTTATCCGGAAAATTGTGGAGGACATCAACCGCATGCTGGAGGAGGATATGCGCCGGGCCGTTACCGCCGCCCTGAACCGGCGGGCCCACGCCCCGCTGCCCAGCGCCGCCGCCATTGATTTTCCCTATACCATCCGCCGGAATCTGCACAATTACCGTCCGGAGCTGGGAGCCATCATCCCGGAGCGGGTGTGGTTCTTTGACCGTTCCAGCCGCACCAACCGCTGGCACATCATTCTGGATATCGACCAGAGCGGCTCCATGGGCCCCTCCATCTTCTATTCCTCTGTTATGGCCTGCATCCTGGCCTCCATGACGGCGGTGCGCACCCATGTGGTGGCCTTTGACACCCAGATTATGGATCTGACCCCCCTGTGTGCCGACCCGGTGGACCTGCTCTTCGGCTTTCAGATGGGGGGCGGCACTGACATTGCCAAGTCTGTCGCCTATTGCCAGGGGCTGGTGGAGGAGCCCGCCAAGACCATCTTTTTCCTGATTTCCGATTTGGAGGAGGGGGGCAGCCGGGCCGCCCTGCTCCGGCGGCTGGAGGAGCTGAAGAGCGCGGGGGTCACTGTGGTGGTGCTGCTGGCCATCGCAGACGGCGGAAAGCCCTATTACGATGTCCAGACCGCCCAGCGCATTGCCGGTATGAAAATTCCCTGCTTTGCCTGCGCCCCGGACCGCCTGCCCGAGATGCTGGAGCGGGTCCTCAAGGGGCAGGAGCTGGAGACGTTTGCCGCCCAAAATTCCGGCCGCGCTTCCCCCGATTTTGGGGGTTGAATTCAGAGACGGCGATTAAACTGGCACATTCCGGAAAGAAAGGGGCCCCGGCAATGATCTGTGCTGAAAGATGTCTCCCGGCGCTGCTGGCGGCGGCGCTGGTGCTTTCTCTGGCCTCCTGCGGCGCGGATACGGGGGAAAATCCTTCCGGAGACGGGGAGGTGCGGTCCCTGGTCCTCTCACAGGAGCAGGCTGCCCTGGATGGCCAGACCCTCAAAGAGGGAGAGGAGGGGGCGGTCACCGTCAGCCGCGATATCGTCTATTACCGGGAGGGACAGGGCGATGACTACGGGGAGGGCTCTGCCGGCGAGGAGCACTCTGCCGAGGAGGCGGACGCTCACCTGGTGGTTACCATCCGGGAGGCGGGCACCTACCGGGTCTCCGGGAAGCTGACTCAGGGGCAGCTGGCGGTAGATCTGGGGGCGGAGGCAGAGGAAGATGCCTCTGCTGTGGTCACCGTTGTTCTGGATGGGGTGGAGGTGACCTGCACGGTGGCCCCGGCGTTTATGGTCTACAGCGTCTATGAGTGCGGAAGCAGCGATGAGGAAACCGCATCCCCCACCGTGGACACCTCAAAGGCGGGTATCAATGTGATCCTGGCTGATGGCTCAGAAAACCATTTCACCGGCTCGCATGTGGCCCGCATCTATCGGGAGGGAACCACCGACAAGCTCCACAAGTATGATGGGGCGTTCTACTCCAGAATGTCCATGAACATCAGCGGCGAAGCTGAGGGCACGGGTGTGCTCAGCATTGCGGCAGACAACGAAGGGCTGGGAAGCGAGCTCCATCTGACCATCAACGGGGGAGTCATTGACATCCGGTCTCAGAACGACGGCATCAATACCAATGAGGATGGGGTATCCGTCACCACCATCAACGGCGGGACCCTCCGGATCAGCGCCGGCATGGGATCGGAGGGAGACGGCATTGATTCCAACGGCCATCTGGTCATAAACGGCGGCAGCGTTTACGCTGCGGCCAACGGGCAAAGCGGCGACGGCGGCATTGACGCCGACGGAGACATTCTGCTCAACGGCGGCTGTGTGGCAGCCCTGGGCACCCGAAACGATGCGGTATCCGGAGACTCCCGGCAGGAGTATATGGAGATCTCCTTTGCCGCCGCCCTCCCCGCCGGCAGCCGGGTTGTCCTGACAGACCCGGAGGGAGATGAGCGGTTCTCGTTCACCTCCGAGAGGGACTTCCAATCACTCACCCTCTCCTCGCCTGACTTGGCGCAGGGGGTGGACTATACCCTCACTGTGGATGGAGTGACACAAACATACACAGACAATCAGTCCGGCGGTATCGTCGGCGGAGCCCCCGGCGGTATGGCAGGCGGTCCGGGCGGAGACCGAATGGACTGGATGGAGATTCCGGAGGGGCTGGAGAGCTGGCTGAACGGTGCGGAGGACGTGCCGGATGAGATCCGCGTCTGGCTGGAGGGACTGCTGGAGCGGCAGCACAGCCAGCCCGTCCTCCCGGGGGCCATGGCGCCCCAGGAAGGCCAGGAGGCGCCCCAGGATGGGGACAGCTGGAGGGGAGACGGACAGGCAGCCGCAGAGGCGTCCACCCGGTTTACCTTATCTGACGGGACTCACAGCTTCTTCGGCGTCACCGGCAGCAGCCAGCTTGCTTTCACCGTTCCGGAGCGGTAACAAGTGTGATTTGCCCGTTCCGCGCGGTCTCCGTCTGTATAAAATCCGCAGGCGGGGACCGCCGCTTTTGCTGCGGGCGGGACCTCGTCACGCGCTTGGCGGCGTGCCCTTTCCCGCCTGTGGCTGCGGGGAAGGAGGCGGCTTTCCGGGCAATTAAAAAAATTAAGTATGAGAGCAATGCTGTTGACAAGGCACGGGGAGAAAGATAGAATCGGGTGTATTCAGACGGACACCGTGCGGTGCTGCCGCAGCTTAAAATCCCAGATGCGGGAGGAGACGGAGCGTAATATGAGAGAAGATCTGACCATACGACTGGAAGAATTTAAGAAGCGCTGCTCTGTGGACGCGGCCGTGCAGGGGCGCGTTGCAAGGCCGCCTGTGGAATTTATTGGGGAGGAAGTCCTTGATCTGGCGGTGTCCGCGCTGCTTCAGGGGGAGAATATCCTGCTGAGCGGCGGAAAGGCGACAGGGAAAAATATATTGGCGGATAACCTGGCCTGGCTCTTTGGGAGACCGGTCTACAATGTGTCGTTTCATGTGAATACCGACAGCAGCACCCTGATTGGAACCGATACCTTTGTGGACGGAGAAGTGCGTCTGCGCAACGGGCCGGTGGCGCAGGCGGCGCAGTACGGCGGATTCTGCATTTTGGATGAGATCAACATGGCGAAAAACGACGCCGTGGCGGTGCTGCATGCGGTTTTGGACTACCGCAGACTGATCGACGTGCCGGGCTATGACTGCATCCCCATGCACCCCGCCACCCGCTTTATTGCCACGATGAATTACGGCTATGCGGGCACCCGGGAGCTGAATGAGGCTCTGGTCTCCCGCTTTACGGTCATCCGGATGCCCACGCTGCAGGCGCAGCAGCTGCATCGGCTCCTGCGGGCCGACGTGCCGAACGCGGCCGAGGAAAACCTTGAGCGCTGCATCGGACTGTTTCTGGATCTGAATGAGAAGGCGGTAAACGGCGAGATCTCCACCCACCCGGTGGACCTGCGGGGTATGATCTCCGCCCTGCGGCTGATGACGGATGGGATGAATCCCAAGGATGCGGTTGCCATCAGCATCACCAATAAATGCTTTGACGAGTATGAATTTCAGCTGGTTCAGGATGTTGTGATGACAAGATTTGTCTGACAGGGAGAGCGCCGTGAGTATTGACAGAGAGGAAAGCCTGTTCCTGACCGTTTCTGAGAACCACAGAAAGCGGGAGTATCCGGAGTACATCCGCCTGATGAGCCAGCCCTACCGGGAGGCCGGCGGGATGATTGCGGTGTATGAGGGCGTGATCCTGGGCGGCGGGGACCGGCTGTTTGGGCTGGAGGAGCTGAATCTGTGGCTCAGGCGGCACCGGTACGCGGCCTATGACATGCATGTTCTGCTCCCCATCGCCCATATATGCCTGGAGTATGCTGTGCGCCGGAGGCTGGCGGCTGAACGCCCCGGCATCCCGGCCATGGCGGAGCAGGCCGCCCGGGTGCTGCTGGACGAGGACCCGCTGCGGATGCGCCACTCCTCCCGGGGCTGGCTCAACATCTACTGGCTGACGGAGCAGTTTCCCGGGACGGCCAATCCGGAGAGCGACCGGCTCCTGAAGAATTTTTCCGGGTTTGAAGACGTGCTGCAGCTCTTTACCCAGCTGGCGCGGGGCAGCGAAGCCTGCGGGAGCGCAAAGGAACTGGTAGAGCAGGCGGTGCTTCTGTACAAAATGGTCTTTACCAAATACTTTGCGCCCGATCACAGCCACGACGAACTGCCCGTATTTGAGATTTCAGACGACCTGTGGGAGGGGAAATGTCCGGCTCCGGACCAGGAGGAGCCGCCGGAACCGGACGAGTCGCAGCCGGAGCTGGAATATAAGAAGGCAAAGGACGGGTCAACAGACGGCATCGTTTTGACGGAGGAGGCCCTGGCGGCCATTCCCGAGTATCTGGCGGAAAACTTCGGTCCCAGCTTCCAGACAGAAAAGGCCATGGAGGAGATTGAGGGCGCGGTCTGTGTCGGCATACACGAGGAGCGGAAGCTGCTGTTCACGGACGGACTGCCGGAAAGCGCCTATGAGGGGACCTCTGACCGGGCCGGCGCGCTGAGGGCGTGCCGGGAGGCCAACCTGCGCATGCTGGAGGAGCACCAGGACTCTGCCCGGCAGGGGATTCGGAGCATTGAACAGGCGTTTCGGAATGCGCTGAATTTAAAAAACGATCCGGAGGTTTACCGTGCCGACCACGGTGTGCTGGTGAACAGTGCCCTATGGAAGGTAGGCCGCTGCAGGGACCCGCAGCTCTTCCACAAAATATTCCGGCAGGACCAGTCCACCATTGTGGTGGAGCTGCTGATTGACGCCAGCGGCTCCCAGGCGGTCCGCCAGTCCATGGTGGCGCTGCAGAGCTATCTGTTCAGCGCTGCGCTGAGCCGAATCCAGATCCCCCACCGGGTGATGAGCTACTGCACCTACGGAACTTATACGGTGCTGCGTCGCTTTCGGGATTATGATGACAAGCCGGAGGCGGACCGGAAGATTCTGGAGTACCGGGCGACCTCCAATAACCGGGATGGGCTGGCGCTGTCCGCGGCGGGCATCGACCTTTTAAGACGGCGGGAGGAGCACAAAATTGTAATCGTGTTCAGCGACGGCCTGCCCAATGATATGGTGAGCGGCAGAGTCCGCTCAGGTGACCCTGAGAAGTATATCGGAGAGGCGGCCGTACAGGATACCTGCTTTCAGGTCAGAAGGCTGCGCAGAGAAGGGGTGCATGTCATCGGCATCTTTTTGGGCGGCGATGACGAGCTGGAAAATGAGCGGATGATCTACGGCTCCTCATTCCTGCGCATCCGAAGGGCGGAGGACTTCGGCGGCTCCGCCGGGAAGCGGCTCAGCGAGACGCTGCTTTTGCTGTAGCGGAGGAGCGGAGCCGGAGGCGCCTGTCAGACGGGTCAGAGGAACAACAAACGCACCGGACCGGAAGCGCAGCCTCCGGTCCGGTGCGCCGCCTCCGGCGCGAACATTTTACAGCTTGAACCGTGTGTCCGAAAGAAAAATCGCGCACTTCAGGCGCTGGAAGAAATTCTCCACACAAAATTCATATTTCTGTGCTATACTCCACCCTGGTGATAACGGATGAACGATATTTTGATTGTGGAGGACGAGCCCGACATCCAGGAGCTGCTGTGCGCCTATCTCCGGGACGCGGGGTATGGGACCGCGGTGGCCGGAGACGGGGCGGAAGCCCTGGAATTGTTCCAGTCCCACCCCTTTGACCTGGTGCTGCTGGACCTGATGCTGCCCAAGATGGATGGATTTGAAGCCTGTGAGTGTATCCGGCGGCAGTCTCAGGTGCCCATTTTGATGCTCACCGCTCTGGATGGGGAGGAGGAGCAGCTCCGGGGGTTCCGGATGAACATTGACGACTATGTGACGAAGCCCTTTTCCATGCCCGTCCTGCTGGAGAAAATCCGGGTCATTCTCCGCCGGAGCGGCGGGGACAGAGCGGATGACCGCCTGCGCTACCGGGATCTGTCGGTGGATTTGGACGCCCGGGAGGTCCTTCTGGGGGGCCGGCCCCTGGAGCTGACCGCCCGGGAGTTTGAGCTTCTTCACACCCTCTTGTCCGCTCCCGGGCGGGTGTTTACCCGGGAAATGCTGCTGTCCAGGCTGTGGGGCTATGACTTCTTCGGTGACGAGCGGGTGGTGGACAGCCACATCAAAAACCTGCGCCGCAAGCTGGGGCGGGACTATATCGAGACGGTGAGAGGGGTGGGCTACCGTGCGGCAAAGGAAGCTGAGTGAGAGCCTCACCGCCCGGGTATTCCTCATCACCCTGGCGATTCTGCTCTCCGCCGGAGCCATCACCTTCGGGCTCATCGCCTGGGCCACTCCCAGCACCTATACCGCCGTAGTCACAGATGACCTGACAGTGCAGGTGGATGATCTGGTGGGGGATCTGACCGGAATTGAGTTTCAAGAGTGCGGCCCCCTGCTGGACAGCTTTATCCGCGCCTCCGGGGCGGAGGCCATGCTGGTGGGGCCGGACGGCCGGATTGCCGATACCGGCTCCCAGCTGGCCGTCCAGCCGCTGTACGAGGATAATTCCCTGGCCATCACGTCCGTTCAGGGGGATTATGCCATCACCTATGAGGCGGGTGCGCCCGATTCAGAGGATACGGTGTCTGTCACCATGTCCGAGCAGGCCACCATCACCGCGGAGGTCCGCTTCTCCGGCCAGGAGGCCCCCTATACCCTCTACGTCACTCCGAGGATGGAGGCGGAAAATCTGGCCGTCCGAGCACTGTCCCAGATGGCCCCGTGGATTCTGCTGGTGCTGCTGGTATTCTCCCTGCTGTGCGCCCTGGTGTACTCCCGATACATCACCCGGCCCATCGTGCGGCTGAGCGGAATCGCCGGGAAGATGGCCCAGCTGGACTTTCAGTGGGAGAGCGGCGAGCGCCGCCGGGACGAGATCGGCCGGCTGGGCCGCAGTCTGGACCAGATGGCCCGGCGGCTGTCCGCTGCCCTCACCGACCTGGAGGGAGCCAACCGCGCCCTGCGGGGGGAGGTGGAGCGGGAACGGGAGCTGGACCGGCAGCGGATGGCCTTTTTCAATGCCGCCTCCCACGAGCTGAAAACTCCAGTCACCATCCTGAAGGGACAGCTCTCCGGCATGCTGGAGGGGGTGGGGGTGTACCAGGATCGGGACAAGTACCTGCTGCGCTCGCTCCAGGTAACCGGCCGGATGGAACACCTGATTCAGGAGATGCTGGTTCTCTCCCGCATGGAGGCGGGCGCGTCCGCCGTCCGGCGGGAGCCGCTGGACCTGGCTGCCCTGGTGGAGGGTCGGCTCAGGCTGGACCGGGAGCTGCTGGAGCAGCGGGGGCAGAGGCTGGCAGCCGCGCTCGCCCCCGGGCTCACCGTCGCCGGGGACCCCGCTCTGCTGGACAAGGCGGTGGGGAACCTGCTCGCCAACGCCGCTCTCTACTCCCCCGGCGGGGCGGAAATCCGAGTGTGGTGCGGCCTCCGGGACGGCCGCCCGGCTTTGACGGTGGAAAACACCGGGGCGCACATCGGAGCGGACGCCCTGCCCCACCTGTTTGAGGCCTTCTACCGGGAGGAGGGCTCCCGGAACCGGAGCACAGGAGGCAGCGGCCTGGGGCTCTACCTGGTGAAGATGATTCTGGACCGGCACGGAGCCGAGTGTACCGTTGAGAATACGGAGGATGGGGTCAAGGCGGAGGTGCGGTTCCCAAATTGATTCCTGTGTGGACCTTGCGCCGGATCTGTGGTATAATCCAGTATCATGCTCGGAGGTGATCTCATGAAACGCGGCCTTGTGCCGGCTCCATGCAAGGCTTGTCAGGATAGCGCTTGTATGGAGTGACCGGCTCTGTCCCAATGGCCTTGCATATTTGATGTTCAATCAAAAACGCAAAGGAGCATTGAGATGAATAATCAGATGGTGGATCTGAACACCTGGAGCAGAAGAAAGCTGTTTCAATTTTATATCGACAAAATGCGGATCGTTATGAGCCTGACGGTCGACCTGGATGTGACGGCGCTGGCCGCATATGGGAAAAAGCGGAGGCTGAAATTTTATCCGTCTATGATCTGGGCGGTGTCAAAGGTAGTGAATTCCCACGACGAATTTAAATACGGCTGGGATGAGGCGGGAAACCTGGTCAGGTGGGATGTGATTTCTCCCAGCTACGCGGATTTTCACCGGGAAGATGAAAATTTCACCAAACTGGTCACGCCATATTCAGAGGATCTGTTTGAATTCCACGCCCGCTTTCTCCGCGACCGGGAGCGGTACCGGGAGGTCAGAGCCATTGCGGAGCATCAGCCGCCCAACCATTTTGACGTATCCTGCCTGCCCTGGGTCCGGTACCGGCATTTTGACGTCCATGTGTTTGACGAGGGGAAATTTCTTGCCCCGGTGATTACCTGGGGCCGGTATGAGATGGACGGAGGGAGGCTGGTCATGCCGCTGACCATGAATATCCATCATGCTGTGGCGGACGGCTTCCATCTGAGCAGATTTTTCAGGGAAGTGCAGGAGCTGGTGGACGATCTGCCCGTGTAAGCCGGGAAAGCCGGCACACCATTGGGAGAGGATGCTTATGGCAAAAAGGATTCTGATCCACGGTTCGGGACACAAGGCGTCAAGCTGGCAGGAGACGGTCTCCCATCTGGAGGACAGGGAGGACATTCTGTGCCCGGACCTGTGCGCTCTGCTCGCCGGCAGGCCGGCGAGCTATGAAAACCTCTGCGCGGCGTTTGCGGAATACTGTGATCACATCGACGGGCCGGTCCATCTGTGCGGCCTTTCCCTGGGCGGAATCCTGGCGCTGAGCTACACATTGGACGTTCCGAAAAAGGTAAAGACGCTGGTGTTGATCGGCACGCCCCACAAGGTCCCCAAAGCGGCGTTTGAACTGCAGAATCTGGCGTTCCGGCTTTTGCCCAAATCCATGTTTGAGACCATGGCCTTTGACAAGAAAAATACTTTCGTACTGGGGAACTCCATGAAAAATCTGGATTTCAGCGGCCGGGTGAGCGCAATCCAATGTCCCGCCCTGATCCTCTGCGGGGAAAAGGACCGCGCGAACCTGAAATCCGCCCGCTTTCTGGCCCAAAGCATCAAAGGCGCGCAACTACAGCTGATCGGACATGCCGGACATGTTGTAAATGAAGAAAACCCAAAGGAGCTGGCAAATCGGCTGAACAAATTTTATTCCCAGCACCTTTAAGTGGTTTTCAATCAGTGAAAAGGCCCCGCCCGGAACATTTTTGTTCCGGGGCGGGGCCTTTTGAACTTTAGGAACAGCCTGCCGTTCTGCAGGAAGCGCGTATTTTAAAGATAGCGTCTGACGCGTCTCATGTACTGTGCGTAGGCATCCCCGAATTGCTCCAGGCACCAGCGCTCTTCGGCAAGAATGATCCAGTGGGCGGAGATCTGAAAGATCAGGACCAATCCCAGCAGAAGAAGAGACCGGGTCAGGAGGGCGATCCACGCAAAGCAGAGAAGGTAGGCCGCATACATGGGATTTCGGGAGAGCCGGTAAATGCCGTTTGTATTCAAGCCGGATGGATCGGGAAAGGCAAAGGCGGCGATGGACGCCGCGCACAGGCACAGACCCGCAGGATAGCAGAGAACCCCGAGAAAGAACCGCGGAGAGCCGTCCGCCTCTGCCCGCAGGAACGGCAGAGATAAAAACAACCCGAGGCTGGAGAGCTGGTAAATCACATAAGCACACCGTTCCACCCCCCGTATCGGGGCAAAATAAGCCGCGCGGGGAATTGCCCTTGGGTTTAAGGCTGACAGGAGCCCAAATCGGACAGCGAAAAAAGGGACCGCCAATAGAAAACCATTCATCTGCGTCCACCCCTCTGCCCGCAATTTGCCGCCGATATGATTTTACGCCAATCCAGCAGAAAAGTCCATGCCGAATCAACTCCACACAAACCACACATGTTCTCCATCTCCTCTCCACACAGCCCTGGTATCCTGTTCCCATCCCAAGGAGAAAGGAACCAGATTATATGGAAATCAACATCCAAAATGTCAGCATGACCTATCCCAACGGGAAGCAGGCGCTGAAGGACCTGAACCTGGACCTGCGCAGCCCCAGCCTTATCGGCCTGCTGGGGCCCAACGGGGCGGGTAAGTCCACCCTGATGAAGCTGCTTGTGGCCGCCCTGCTCCCCACCTCCGGCTCCATTGCGGCGGATGGGCAGCCGCTGGACAAGGCGGAGCGGCAGCTGAAGGCCCGGCTGGGCTATCTTCCCCAGGACTTCGGGCTGTTCGACGAGCTTACGGCGACTCAGTTTCTGGACTACATGGCCGCCCTGAAGGGGCTGCGGAACCCAAAAGATGCGATCCAAAGGGCCGTCCAGGCTGTCAATCTGGAGGAGAAGGCCAGGGCCAAAATCCGCACCCTGTCCGGCGGCCAGCGCCAGCGGGTGGGGATCGCCCAGGCCCTGCTGGGGGACCCCGCCCTTCTGATCTTTGACGAGCCCACGGTGGGCCTGGACCCGGAGGAGCGCATCCACTTCCGCAACCTGTTCTCCCAGGCCGCCCAGGACCGGCTGGTGCTGCTGTCCACCCACATCATCGAGGATGTGCAGTCGGTGTGCAACCAGCTGGTGGTGATGGACCACGGCCGGATTCTGTTTACCGGCACGCCGGAGGAGCTGATTCAGAGGGCCGACGGCCATGTGGGGATCTTTTGGGAGCAGGAGGCCGCCCGGGAGGAGGGGCTCCACATTACCGCCCGGGTGAACACCGGCCGGGGCGTGCGGTGCCGGGGGGTGGCGGCTGTCCTTCCGCCCTTCGCCGAGCCGTCGGAGCCCACCCTGGAGGACGCCTACCTCTATCTCATCTCCCGGGAGGCGGTCCAATGAATATGATTCGTCTGCTCCCCCTGGAGCTGGGGCGGCTGCTGCGCAGCCGCCTGACCTGGCTGGTGATCCTGCTGACGGCCCTCTCTCCGGCGGCGGGTCTCCTCCTCTACCAGCCCGCCTACTCCGACACCATGCTCTCCCTGTATCTGGCCAACCCGGCGCTGGCGGGCGGTGCGGCTGGCGGTATCCTGTTCGCCCTGCTCACCATCTTCGAGCTGGACCGGACCGGCCGCAGCCGGGTGGACATGCTGATGGACGCGGCGGTCTCCCCCCACGCCATGGCCCTGGTGCGCCTGCTGGCCCTCATCACAGCGGCGATGCTGGCAGCGGGCCTCACCACGCTGGTGTGGCTCCCCATCAGCGCATGGCTCATCGGCTCCGTCTTTACCGGGACGGACTATGTCCTCTCCTACCTTCTGTTTCTCGGGCTGTCCCTGCCCCTGTCCATTCTGGCCGCCGGCGCCGCCTATCAGCTCACCCGGCGCTCCGACCTGTCGGTGGTGCTGTTCGCCGCCTTTGCCGGGCTGAGTCTCACCGTGTGGGCGGACCAGTGGCAGCTGTGCTGGCTCAATCCCAATGTGTGGGCCATGTCCGACGATTTTTCCAACTTCCGGCTGTTTCGCTCCGTGGCCTACATGCGGCTGACCTGGCTGGCGGCCCTCGCCGGTATCTGGGCCGTGTCCTACCTGTGCATCCGGCGGTATGGAAAGGGGCTTCTGGGCTCCCTGACCCGGAGCGCCCGGCGGGTATACCGCCCGGCCATCGCTCTGCTGCTTTTGGCCTGCTCCGGGACGGCCTATGCCGCGCAGCCCTTCTACGACAACAGCAACCCGGACCTGAACGCCATGAAGCTCTACGAGCTGGACTACGCGGAAGGGGTCACCTTTTTGGACCGCGCCGTTCAGATGTTCCCGGACACCCGGGCCGGCACGGTGGAAGGCCGGGCAGTCTACCGGTTCCAGAACACCTCCGGCCAAAGCTGGACGGCCTGCTTCGGGGTGGACCCGGGCTATGACCTGACGGCCAGCGTGGACGGGGAGGCGGTCCCCGCCGTCCGCACCGGCTATGAGGAGAGCAACATGGCCCTGTGGGAGATCACCCTCCCGGCAGACCGGGAGGTGGAGCTGGCGCTGGAGTACGGCGGCTTCCCCAGGGACTGGAACCTCTCGTCCACCGCCCAGGGGGACCCGGAGATCAGCGGGACCTACCTGTGCCTGGAGAACCAGCGGCTGTTTCCCTACCTGCTGAATGTGCTGCCCGGGGACGAGGGGTATCCCACCGCCGTGGAGATCACCCTACCCGGCACGATGCTGGCCATCCCCTTTGGGCCCAGCGACGCGGAGGTGGTCGCGGAGCACGGAGACGGCACCAAAACCTGGCGCTATACCGACAACCGCACCGGCGGCATCCTCTACGCTGGAGACTATGTCCGCCAGGACATTGAGGCTGGCGACATCACCGTGGCGTTCTACTATGGCCGCAAGCACCAGACCGTCATGGAGGCTGCCGGGGCGGTGGACGCGGTGAAGGCGGTGGTGGACTACTGCACGGAGCACTACGGCTTCCCCCAGGCCTTCGGCGCCACGGGTACCCTGAAGCTGATCCAGAGCCGGGTGGCCGGCGGCGGCTACGCCGGGGATGGAGCAAGCCTGCTGAATGAGTCGGATTTTACCGCCGACAACCTGAGCGACACCGACAAGGGGACTGTCCCCGGAGAGGTGTTCATCCACGAGCTGGTCCACCAGTGGTGGGGACTGGGCAACATGTTCGACGCGGCGGATGAGACCAGCCCCTGGTCCTCCGAGGGCCTGACAGTGTACACCACCTACCGCATCGTCAAGGAGCTGTACGGCGAGGACTACGCACAGAAATACTATGTGGACCAGTGGCGGCAGGAGGTGGACGACTACTTTTTGAACTTCTACGTCCGTCATCCGGAGTATCTGGAGAAGCTGCCGGAGGAGGAGCGGCTGAACATCGCGGGCAGCCTGTCCGGCGTGCGCCACTACAGCGAGATGCCCCTGAAAATTTTGAAGGCGGAACAGCTGGTGGGCGGCGAGGAGGCC
>CAJFVL010000029.1 GCA_904420465.1 uncultured Clostridium sp. | reverse complement strand
GCCGTAGCCGCTGTCAATTTCCGTGCCCCATTCAGGGGAGACAAAGGCAGATGAGTTGACGGCGGTGATCCGGCCCGTCTCGTCCGTCTGGACGTAGACGTGGTAGGGGTCTGGTCCGGGGATAGTCTCTTCCAGGGTTGCGATACTGCTGTTCACTGTGGTCACCTCCTAGAGTTCAGCGGATAGCATGAGTGAGTTTTGAGTGTATATCATTACGGTCGCGGGATAATTCACAGCATTTGAAACGCTAAAGTTGACTCTGATGCCTGTAGGGCCTATAGCCGCACCTGTAAGATTTGTTCCGGGTAGATTGTTACTAACTCCATAGATAGATACATCGCCTGAGATAGTTGGTGCAATTCGCATGGGAACAGGTGTCCAGATAATGCTCTGCACAGCAGACGCAGAATCAAGATGCCCAACTCCACAAAATCTCTGCCCATCCATTGTATAAACAACAAGATACCTCTGACACTTCGCCAGCTCCTCCCCATAGTCCGGCGTCTCAAAGAGCTGCCAGTTGCCGTCCTCGTCCTGGTAGGCGAGGGTCTGAGTGGGGCCGAGTTCGAACTTCAGCGCTTTAATAGGCGGAGTCTCTGCGGTTTCAACAATGTCGACCCTATTTAATCCAACCGTCCTGACGAAACATGTTGGAGTAACCTGTAAACGACACCAGTCCATAACCTCGACAGCAGCCTGCCCAGACGCCTGGACCAACGTCCCATTTGAAAGAAGCACCGACAAGGTGTATGTCTGGCCGGATAGGGCTAAGGCCGACAGCTTCTGAAAAACCGTGGTATACTGATATGCCGAGTTTCCGTTCAGTACAAGCCCATCGGCGGACAATGTGACAGCAACGCCACTTGTGACCCCGCCCGTTTCGAGAACCCAGCGGTCCATGATTCCCCCTTTCGCGTTGTAGCTCGTCTGCCCCCTCTGGTTAATGGGAAACTGCCCGTCGCCCTGCTGGGAGCCGCCGCCCACAAAGTACCAGTTGTCCAGGAGGTTCCGGTTGGGCCGCCCGCCGATGTTACGGAGGGCCTGCTGCTTTGTAGTCGCCCCGCCCAGCTGCAGGGCGCCGTCGATTCCCCGATCAATCTCCTCGCCGCTGTAACGGCTGGTATAATATTCGCTTGGTGCCTCCGGCATCAAAATCACTCCTTAAACAATGAATCTGCGCCCGTACTTGTCGTTGAACCACTTGGGCGTCTTGGTCACCAGGGGGCCGGAGGCCACAACCACGGGCACGCTGTAGGACATCCTTCCGCAGCTGATCAACCACAGCATAGTTTGGATCTTTCGCGGTGTAAGCGCCTCCGGTCTTGTTCACCAGCTCGGCAACCATTTTCCCGCCGGCAGCTTTCCATGCTTTCTCGGCCCTGGACAGCTCCCGCTCAGTCTTGGCCAGCAGCCGGATTGTTCCGTCAAATACCGGGCTGTATAATCCGACCGACTCCATGTCAGCCCGAATCATTGCCTCCCGTCCCAATTTTTACCTCCGTCCATGTCATATCTCACACAGGCGCGTCGTTTGCGGGCGCGTCCCGCGAGCGCGTGGTGCCCGCGTGTTATTGCATTTGCTCATTCACCCCCTCTCAGACGTTTTCCGCCGTCGGAAAATGTTCCGCCCCCCGGTCCCCATGGGTGTTAGTCCGAGCGGTGAGCGGAGGGGGGGCCACCCTCCGGCGCCAAGAGAGCCCCAGCTGAGTCAGTTCACCAGAATCCCGATCATGCATGGCGTTATGGCAGGCGGCGCATAGGCTGATCAAGTTCCAATCCTCCCAAGCCAGTTCGGGGAAATCCTCCGCTGGCCAGACGTGATGCACCACCGACGCGGGAACTGCCAGGCCATAGCGCCTGCACTCCCGGCATTGACAGCGATCCCGCATCAAAACAGCCCGCCGCTTTCTGTGCCAACGCCGGCTCTTGTAATCCATGGGCTATCACCTCCAGACAAAACAAAAAGCCTGCGCCGACACGTCCGCATCTCGCGGATCATGTGGCACAGGCACTCTGGCACAGGCACTTGTCGATATTCACAATGCTTTCGTGGCCGCATCGTTTGCAGTGGACCTGCAAATACCTCGCCCTGGTTTCCGGATATATCCGCAGGACTTTCTGCTTGCCACAGGACGGGCACATCAGCCATCCGTCCTTTACGACCAGTTTACCAGTTTCCATCTGTTTTTGCAATAGGCCCACTTCCTTTTCTACACACCATGACGAATTATTAAGACTGGTTTCAAGCTCAAAAATTATTAAGGTATTCGCTTGTCTCTAGCCCGCGGCCTAGTGTAGCTGTACTCCGTCTGTCCTCTCTGAGGATAAAGCAGATACCGGGCCCCAACGCAGTCGGCAAACCCATAAGGGTTTCGCTCGTGGAACTGCTCATAGTCCACCGCCCCCGCCGGCGGCGAGAGGGTCACGCTGTCGCTGGGTATCTCGATGTACTCCACCGTGGGCCGCTGTAAATTCCTGGATGCCCGCCAGGTCCGCGTTCCCGGTCTTGGCCTCCCAAACTCCCGGGCCTCCTTTGAGAGGTACTTGGCCAGCTCCCGGTAATAGTGTACGTCCAGCGGCTCCGCCCGGATGTAGCCGCCTCCGGTCCACAGGCTCCTGATCTCCTCCAGGTCATCGCTCCCGGTGTGGTTGATCACCATGTGGTGGTGCAGCCGCCGGTCCTCCAGATGCCCGTCCCCCTCCAGCCAGTCGTACTCCCGTTTTTCGTGGAAGCCCTCCGTCACATAGATGTACCGCAGCTCCACTCCCCGCTTTCGCAGGGCAGCCCGGTACCGGCGGATGAACTTGGAAAGAACCTGATCCGCCTCGTCCTTATTTGCAGGCAGATGAAAATCATCGTAGGTCAGCGTCAGCACCAGCGCCCGCCGCCCGAAGTTGCCCGCCACCAGGAGCTCTAGCGCCCGCCAGGAACACTTGTCGTTATAAAACTGCTGGGCGGCCGAGGTAGGCCTTGACCGCCCGGCCCGCCCCCGCGGACCGGGCGGCCGCTCAGGCACCTGCCCGATGACCTCGATGTGGAGCAGCCCGGCGGTGATGTGCTTGATGGCCCTGCTCATATTATCCCCCGGCGACTACAGTGCCTGCGCCCTGTACTGTAACCCAACCGTGCTCCATCCGCGCCTCGGCCTCCAGCATCTGGATCAATTCGGGTGTGACTGACTCGGAGATAATTTGGTTGGCATCCGCTTCGGCCTGAGCCTCAATCAGTTTGACCTGCGCCTCGGATTCTGCAATGACACGGTTCGTCTCGGCTTGAGCCTCCGCCGTCTGTTTGGCTAGTTCGGCGATTTCCACGTCCTGCTTGGCCTGCTCCTTGGCCTGGATTTTTTGCTGGAGCGTGGTGTCCAGTTGTACGTCGATGACAAGAGCGCTGGAGACATTGATCCCGTATTCCTCGGTCAGCCGTTCATTGAGATAGTTGGTGATTGCTTCGTTTACCTCGCTCTTTTTATCGCTGTAAATGTCCATTACGGAGAATTGAGGGGTGACTTCTTTCACATAGGCGATGATGCTGTTCTGCACCCGGCTCTCCACAATGGTCTCACCACTCATGCCATTGAACTTTTTGTATACCTCTACCACCCGATCCGGCAGGAAATTATAATTCACAGTCAAATTAATTTTGACCATTCCGCCGTCCGCGGGCGCGTCGATGGACCAGTCCTGGTGCTCCTCAGTATTGTAGTCCCCTGGATTATTGCTCAGTACCAACTGTTGCTGGGAAACAGGAAACTGCTTGACAGATTTCAGGGGATTCATCAGGTGCCACCCCTGAGTAAGCACCTCATCTTCCACGCCCCCGGCGCTATACACGACACCTACATTGCCCACAGAAACACGCTCTACGCAGAGGACCAGGAAAATTGCGCACACGATGGCACAGGCCGCAGAAATAATAACCTTCATATTACATTGCTCCTTACAAGAAAAAATAGAAAATCAAAAACAGGATCATGGCTGCAATCAGAAAAAATGTAGCGATTGGAAGCATCTTGGTTCACCGCCTTTCTGCAGGAGGAGATCTGCACAGCTCCCGGGCGGCCGTACTGGCTTTCTGCTTCTGGGCCCGTGCCCTTGGAGAATCCCCTGCGGTTGGAGTGGTGTAGACCACCGCGCCCACCAGCCGTCCCGCCCTGACCTGTTTCAGAATTTTACTCACCGGGCGGCACCTCCGGCGGCGCCAGCTTGTCCAGGGCCCGGCCGATCCGCCGCCAGTCCTGAACAGGCAGCACGGCGTCCCCATTGAGCACATCCCGCAGCGTCATGACACTGAGCACTCCGCCCCTGGTTCTGGTCCTTTGGGACACCTCTTCCAGGCATCCCGGTCCGTTGGCCGCCCGGTACTCCTTCAGCCTCTGAAGAATCCGCCGCTTTTCCTCCCCCTCCGCCTGGGCGGACAGCTGGGGCACATCCCTCTCCCGCAGCAGCGCCCCGGGCGAAGGCCTGCCGCCGCCCGCCTCCATGCCGCCGGTACAGACCAGAACGCCGCCCAGTGGCGGGAAACGCTCCAGCTTATAGGCAGTATTGGCGTTAAGGACCAGCACGCCTTTGTCAATAGACTCAGCCACATAGTCCCGCATCTCCTGCAGATCAGCGTCCCCCTTGCCGACAGGCAGGTGGATCACCAGCACTGTGCCCCCTGTCAGGTCACCTGCTCGAATCTCTTGCGTATCCATGCCCTTGCCCCCTCCATATTGGCATTGATCCCATCGCTGCCCATCGTTATCAGCGTCTCCAGCGCCAGCTCACAGACTCCGTTTTCCCCGTTGGCCGGGTCTCCAATGTCATCAATCAGATCCTCCGCATCCTTCAGCTTGGCCAGCGCTCCGTACACACGGGGCGGCAGGGCCACCAGCTCCTGCCAGCTCAAGCCCTTCAGGCCCCAGCCTCCTTCTACGGTTTTATACGTTAATCGTCCCATGTCATTCCTCCTTCTGGCCGCGCCATGAATTGCAGAAATAGTCGCACCCTTCGCAATCGTCCGAATCAATATATCCGGGATGCTCTTTCAGCGATGGGCAGACGCATGGCTCCAAATCTGAGTTTCCGTTCTCGCAGAACTGCTTTCTCAGAAAACCTTCGCTATCAATGTACTCACAAATCCCATCAAGGTCCCGCTTCGCCTGCTCCAGCTCTGCCCGCAGCTTCTTGATCTCCTCGACGGATTTATACCAATTAGACCGCATCCCTTCCGCTTCATTACGCAGCCTCTCGTTTTCGGCCTGGAGCGTGGAGAGGGCGGTGGCGGCATCGCCTGTCATGTTCGGGATGCACCTGCTCATATCCCCTCCGGCCCAAAATGCGCACTGTTTGCACCGGTCTACTGTCGGCGTGCTGCCGCATAATTTCACGGCCTCTATCAGCTTATCAATGTCCATCGTCTTCTCCCTCCAGCCCCATCGCCGCATTGATGTACGCCCATGCAACGCCAATTTGGAACGCGATATACGGGTTGTCGTGGTCGTCGGCTACGCCGTAGAACTCCATAGCACCGTCTAGCGCGTCCTTTGCAGCGTGTATTAGCTTCTCAATGTCCATCATGTGTCCTCCTCCCTAAATTCCCGAACCTTCTGGATAGCGGAGCGTAGATTCTCCACCGTCTGGCGTTCCCAGCCAGTGATCCAGACCAGCGTCCGGATCTCCCCATCTGTCAGCGCAATGCCACGGAAAATGTCCTCAAATTCCTGCGGGATGTTCATTTCGACGCCTCCTCTCCCTCCGGCTCGTCCAGCGGCTCATAATGCGCACACCGGGCCATGTTCTCCTCTCCGGCTACTGCCTTTATGTCTCCGTCAAAGTCAAATGCCCTGGAGATCGTCACAGCCTCCAGTCCGCATGTATAGCACGGGCGCCCGTCCTTATGCCTCCATTTCCGCATTTTGCGCTTTGAGCGGTGCTTGCACTCCATATCACAAATTATGGTCGCCATCTGTCCCATCCCCTCCCTCCGGCGGGCGGCGGTAGACTGGGCCGACTAGCTCGATCTCTTTGTCTGCATACACAATTTCTCCATCATTGCAGATCAGCTTAACGCGCTCGCCAGGCTTTGCGATAACCAGCGCCCAAAATCCAAGCGGTGTCACCCACACCGGCTCCCCGTCCATATCCCGCAGCTGCTCCAGCGTCAGCGGCTCATTCGGCGGGGTGCGGGCCACGATTCCTGCAACATACGAATCCAGACCGATCCCGAGCGCGTTCGCCAGTAAAATCAGCTTGTCTGCTCCCGGGCAGACCTCCATCTTCTCATAGCACCGGATCAGGCTGGGGTACATGTTCACTTTTCGGGCAAGCTCTGCGCGAGAGATCCCTTTTGCTTCTCTTGCCGCCCTCATGTTTGCCCCGATTTTCGTGGCGTCAATCGCACTGTTCCGAGTCAAGGTTTTCCCTCCTTCCTCCACGCTTGAATTTCCTCTATGGTCGGAAATCGCTGCTCCTGCGCGATCTGGGTCAGCAGCTCCAGCACATCCGGGTCCCGGCTTTTGATGGGCTGTCCGCAGCAGGGGCATGGGTCGCCGGGTTTTAACACCTTCATGGTTTACACCTCTCCGATCTTTATCTGTTCCGGGGCGTCCTCCTGGACGGTGACCATTCGCACATCCCCATACTGCTCCAGAAACATCGCCAGGGCCTCCTTCACCCCCTGCGCCGTACCCGGCGGGGCATCGACCCGAACCGTGACCGTCATCATGTCTCTGTCCCCTCCTTCATCCACTCCTCCCGGGTCTTACCCTGGAGGTGCATACATTCCTGCGGCTTGTTGAGCCGGGACATCCAACAGCAGTTCCGGTCCCACCGGCTCCAGAGTGTCCCGCTGGGCCATACAAAGTGCATCCCCGGAGCCTCCCCGCAGCAGTTGCAGCAGGACAGGCCCCGGCAGGGCACGGTGCAGGGATCAAGCCGTAAGAGGTTTTGACTCACGGCAAACCACCGGCTTTCCCCGCTCATCTCTGGGCGCCCCGGAGCGAACCCAGCTCAGCCACAGTTCCTCAAAGGCCCGGACCTCCGGGGTACGGGCACAGTTTCGCAGTCCCCGGTTCTGCCGGACGGTCAGGGTCTTTTCATCCAGCTCCAGGGTGTAGCAGGATTTCTGGGGCGCCCGCTTCCGCCGGATGAAGAAGATGGCCGACTTGCCCTCGGCGTGGTTTTTGCCGTAGGTGCTGACACAGTGGCTCAGCTGGTTTCCCTCGTCATCCAGCTCCCGCTGGCTCCTCGCCGGCCGGATGATGAATCCGTCCGCCTCAAAGGCCCATCGTCTCAGCAGATGCCAGCGGATGCGGAACTGGTTGGCCCTGTCAGCCTCCTCCCGCTGCCGCATCTGCGCGGCCGCCTCGTCATGGGCGGCGATCAGGTCGTGAGGAAAGCGGACCCGGTCGTTGGTCAGGTCCCGGCCCAGCCGCTCCGACATGTCCCAGTAGTCCAGCAGGATCTGGATGTCCGGGATCTCGGCGTCCGCCGGCGGGTCCTCGTCCTCCAGCTCAACCGGAATCCAGGTGTCATCCCACTGGCCGCACTGCCGGAGCAGATACCGGATGCTCTTGGCAACCGGCCCCCGGCCCGGCAGCTCGGCCACACGCTCGTCCCCGAGATAGAAGGCATTGACGATGTCCTGTCCGGTAAGCATCTCTCCCGCCGCCCTGCTGCGGAGGAACAGGCTCCAGAACAGCTCCCCCCAGTCCTGTTCCCGGGCCAGGCGCAGCTCATCCTTAGTGAGCCGAAGTATCTGGGCCGGCCGGGTCTGGTTCCAGTCCAGCTCCGGCAGCTCCAGCAGGCCCTGCCTGTTGTCTGCCCACTGGTGCTCCTGGGTGTGGTTCCGGATCAGGTCATCCAGCACCCGGGGCAGGCCATGGAGCAGGACGCCCTCCACATTGGGGCGCTCCTGATACAGCCGCAAATAGGGCACCGGCCAGTGCTCCGCGCCGGGGCGCGGCTGCATATAGATGTCCAGCTTGCAGTGGGGCAGGCAGCTCGCCGCCACCAGCTCCGGCGTCAGGCCGAAGATGTGCTCCTCCTGATGCCACCGCTCTTTCCAGCCCTTGGGCTGCCGCCAGGACCGGGTGTATTCCACGAAATATCCGCCGTTTCCGCTGTAACCGTTGCGCCAGCCCATCAGCTGGGCGCACTCGCCGGTGGAAAACACATAGGCCTCGCTGGGGATGGCCTCCAGCCGGCTCCCGCCGCCGATCCCCGTCCGCCGCTGGATCACCCAGCCGGTGAGGACCAGGAGTCTGTCCTTCCCCACCACCGCGGCGCTCATGGCCCGGGCCTCGGCGGTGACAAAATATCCTTCCCGCCTCACATTGGCCCGCTTCCGGATGAGCACCGGCGTCCTGCACTGGGGACACAGGATATTCTCTCCGTCTCCATAGACCGTGCCGCCCTCCACCTCGGCATAGCTCTCCGGGAGAACAAAACCATACCCGCTTCGTTTCCAGCCGGACACCTTGCCGTAGTGGTACAGGTCCCGGTACCCGCAGCAAGAGCACTCCACCCGCACCATCCGGCGCTTCCGGGGCCTGGCCCACTCGTCCAGAATCGTCTCCAGCCCCCAGTCCTCCACCCACTCCTGCTCGTACAGCATCCCGTAGGTGTCAAGCTCACCGCCCAAGGTCTCGGCCGCCCAGGCCAGGAAGCCCTCCGGCGGCTCCCGGGGAATCAGTCCGCGTACATCCCTCATACCGTCACCCCCAGAAGTCGGCCAGGTCCAGACCCAGGCCCCCGTCTGGCTCCGGATCGTCCGCTTCCCAACCCGAACGAGGAGGCAGGCCGTAAAACTCCCGCAAAATGCGGTCGGATTCCTCTGGGGTGACACAGGCAAAATTCCCGGTCCTGTGACTGTCCGCAAAGGCCTTGATCTTCTTCTCCGCCTCGGTGATGGACATGGCCTCCACCTCCAGATCCTGGGCCAGAATCTCCCCGCACTGGGGCTCCGCACGGACCAGATCCATCAACTGCTGGGCCACCATCCACTGAGGGGAGCGCGCCTTCACCCGGCTCTGCTGCTCCTGCAGCCTGCTGATTGCCTCCTGGATCACTCCGCGCACCTCCCCACCGCTTCAGCCAGGGCCTGCAGCGCCCGCTCCATGCTCCGGGCGGCGGTCTGGTCCTCCCGGCCCCGGGCCTTCAGGAGGAGTCCCCGCATCTTGTTGGCCAGCTCCTGGCCCTGGTTAAACAGCACCTCGAACTGGACCGCGTCCTTGTCCGCCCCCAGGGCGGCCTTTTTCTCGCTGTGCTCCATCCGCTCAAGGGACTTTTTCAGAATCTCCACCGAGGCCTCCGCATTTTTGCGCTTTTCGTCGGCCTTGGCCTTATCCTCCCGGGCCTTGTCCAGCTTGGCCTGCATCCCGGCCACCGCCTCCTTCCGGGCGGCCTCGATGGCCTCCTGGTCAATGACCTTCTCCACCGCCACCTCCACGGGCTTGGCTTTCAGGGCGGTCAGCTCCCGTTCCAGCCGGACAATCTCCTGGTCTGCTTGCTCCCGCTCTGCATTGGCCGACTCCAGGGATGCGTTGACCACCGCCATGTCCGCCTCCATTTTAGCCCGGGCCTGCTCCGCGGCGGAGGCGTCCGCCTTGGCCGCCTCGGCGGCCTTCCGGGCCTCGTCCCGCTCCTTGATGGCCTGCTCCAGCTGGCGGGCGCTCATGTCGATTACGTTGTGGTCTGCTGTAAACTGCTCCCGCTCACCCTCTGGCAAAGCCAGGAGCATCAAGGCCTTGGACGCTCCCAAATCCGCCAACGTGTTCGGATTTGACCACTCCCGGGCCAGTTTCATGAACTTTTGGGCAGTCCGCTCCGAGAGCTCCACCTGCTCGTTGAGCCAGGGCAGCCACTCCCCGTGGGGAAGCATGTCCTTGGCCTCGATCAGGCACCGGCCGATGGTAAGGATGGCCTCGCCCCCAGCTCGCTTGGCCTCCAGGATATCGGCGGTAACCGCCTCGATGGTCCGGCCCTCCGCCGGTCGGGCTATGGTCTGGGCGATGATCCGCCCCAGGTCCGGCTTACTCATGCTGCATCCCCTCCTTTGCCAGCAGCTCGGCGGCCCAGGCCCGGTAGTCCCGGGCGGCGGAGCACCAGGGACTCCACTGCTGGACCGCCATCCGGGCCCAGCTGGACTCGGGCACCTTGTCAGTGCGGCGGATCACCGTGTCATAGACGGGCACCTGCCCCTCCTCCCGGAGGTAGGCCGCTGCGTCCTCCACCACGGGGGAGCGGTGCCACTGGTTCACCAGCACTCCGGCCACCCGCAGGGCCGGGTGGAGGGAGCGCAGGCTGGCGATCTGGTCCACCAGGTCGGCCACCCCGGTGGCGGAGCAGGCGTCGGACAACACCGGGATGATAATGGCGTCGCTGGCCAAGATGGCGGAAACGCAGGCGGCGGACAGATTGGGCGGGCAGTCGATGACCATCACATCGTAGGCGTCGTCCTCCTCCATGGCCTCCCGCATGTCCCGGAGTGCCCGGTAGCACCGGCCCCGGTCTCCCCCGGCGGCCTCCAGGTCCAGGGCCCACAGGTCCTCCGCCGCCGGCAGCACATCCAGGCCGTCCACGTCGGTATGTACGGTGAGCTCGTCGTAACAGATGGCGTAGCCCCGGAGCAGGGCCCCCAGCCCGGCGTACTCCCCACGGGGGAGCAGGATCTGGGTGGCGTTGGCCTGGCCGTCCGCGTCCACCAGCAGCACCCGTAGATGGCAGCTGGTGGCCAGAACGTAGGCCAGGTTGACGGCGTTGGTGGTCTTGCCCACTCCGCCCTTGCGGTTGACGATTGCAAATGTTCTCATGGTTCGTCCTCGCTTTCTTTTTCTCAAAATGGCAGGTCTTTTTCATCGAGAGGAGGCAGCGGGCCGTCTCCAGGGCCCGGGCCGCCTCCAGATGCTGGGGAGCCAGTTCCCGGGACAGGCTGGCCAGCGCCCGGCGGCGCAGCGCTTCCCCCTCCAGCAGGCACAGCAGCTTGTCCTTTGTCACGCTCCCCCTCCTCTTCAAACGGCACCCGGACGCTGCCGGGCAGGTCGTACATGGCGGTCTGCTTGTATTCCGGCTCCCGCTTGGGCCTGACCGCGTCCGTTAAGCTGATTCTGAATCGTTGGCGGGCCCCGTCCAGGATCAGGTAAACGATTCCGCCCGCTTCACCGTCCTTGTTCTTTGCAATTTTGAGCACCCGTCGGCTTCTGGGGTTTTTGGGCTCCTCTTTGTAGAGCAGCAGCACCCCGTCGGCGTCCTGCTCGATCTGTCCCGACTGCCTCAGAGAATGCAGTCCTGGGGACGGCTCCTGCTGGCCGCTCTTGGGTGGCCGGGACAGCTGGGACAGAGCGCAAACGGTCACTCCCGTGGTCTGTGCCATAGTGTGCAGGTCCTTGGAGATCTGCGTCACCTGGTCCACGTCTGACCGTCTCCGGTCCTCGGCAGCAATCAGCTGCAGGTAGTCGATGTAGATGATCTCATACCGCCCCGCCAGGGTCAGCGCCTGAATGTCCACCACTGACAGGCCCCCCGCCTGGATGACCTCCAGCTTCCGGCCTACAAAGGCCTGGGCCCTGTACTCACAGGCATCCCAGTCCTCCGGCCGCAGCCGGTGCTCCTTGATCCGGCCGAAGTCCACCCCGCACACCGCCGCTACCATCCGATCCACCAGCTTCTCCGGCTTAGTCTCCAGGGAGAAATAGCCCACCCGGTGGTCTTTGGCCTGGTTCCAGGCCAGCTGGAGGGACAGGGCCGTCTTGCCCGCCGAGGGATAGCCGCCCAGGACGATGAAGTCGCCGCCCCACTCCGCCCTCAGGGTGTCGTCCACCTTGTCCAGCCCCCAGGTGATCAGCCGGGCCGGCCTATTCTGCCGGGCGTAGAAGTCCTGAAAGCCCTGCTCCATGGTCACCACCCGCACCCCCGGGCGGCCGCCGAGGATGCGCCCGGCCTGGGCCACCAGCCGCTGGGCCTCCTCCAGGTCCCGGCATCCGGCCAGCGCCAGGGACATCCCCTGGAGGCGGGCCAGCTTGGCCTGTTCCACCGTCTGCTCTATGTACGCCTCCACGTTGGCGGCGGTGGGGGTGTCCAGCATCAGCTGCTGGATCAGGCCGTAATACTCCCGGCCGGCCGCGTTGAGCACGGTCACCGGGTCGATGGGCCGCCCCTCCTGGAACAGCTCCCGGCAGGCCTGGAAGATGCTGCGGTACTCCCCCGTGTAGTCCTCCGTCTGAGTGCGGTGGAGCACCATCCCCGCAACGTGGGGAGCGTCCAGCATCAGGGACCCCAGAACGGACCGCTGTGCTTGCTCATATCTCGGGTCCAGCTGGCTCATAGCAGATAGGTCCCCTCCTCCTCCGTTACCCGGGCGGGCTCAGAGGGCGCTGATGCGCCCCCGCTCTTCCGCAGGGGGAAAACCGACTTCCAGCTGTTGGCCATGGCCTGCTGGATCAGCAGCAGCTTGTCCTCCCGGCGGCCCCCGCTCAGCCGGTCCAGCTCCCTCAGCAGCATCCGGATGGCCCGGGCCGAGTTGATGGCACGCAGCTCCGTCCGCTGTCGGATGAAGGCGCCCAGGGTCTGGTGCAGATCCCGGTCCTCCCCCACATACGCCTGGAGGATGGGCTTGGCCTCCTCTGCCAGATCATACTTTGTGCTCCGCCTGCCACCCCTGTTCCCCTTGGGGGGACTATAGGGGGGATCTGTTAAGTCTCTATTCTCTGTTAAGTCTTTATTCTGTTGTGGCGGAAAACCCGCTGACGGTGTTTCCCGCTGACGGTTTTCACCGTTGACGGTGTTTCTGGGCAACGGTGCTTTTTCCGCCTCACCGTTGGACGGGTTTTCGGGCAACGGTGGCGCCTCGTCCTGGAGGGCGTAGACGTTGCCGCCGAACTTGCCCCCGCTGTCATGGGACTGCTCCCGCAGCAGGTAGCCCACCGTCTGCAGCTCCTTCAGCAGACGGCGCACCTTCTCCCGGCCGCAGCCCGCCTTGGCCGCCAGGCCGGAGACGGTATATTCCCAGTCCTCCGGGAGCGAGATCATCAGGGCAAACAGCCCCCGGGCCTCCAGGCTCAGCCGCTGGTCCTGGGCGGCAGACCGGAACAGGACCACAAAGCCCTTTTTCCGGCCTGACTTAATGCTGGTCTCGCCCATTCCGGCCGCCCCCTTTCACTGACCGGATCACAAAGCCGCTGTCCAAACAGACCGCGATGCCGTTGGTAAGCCGGACCCAGGGCTCACGGTTGTCCGGTCCAACCGGGCGCATGGGGTCGCGGGGCATGTCATACTCCTCCCGCACCCGGAAGCCCATCCGGCGCAGGGCTACCCGGCGGCCCGCCGGTGTGAGGGCCGGTGCAGTCAGGGCGTCAGGGTCCCCTCCCCCGTGATCCGCCAGAAACAAAATCTCCAGCCGGGCCACCTCGGTATCCCACAGCTTAGTCAAATTTTCCGGGATCATGTGCTCGCCCCCTTGTCAATCGGCCTGGGCCGTGGTATAATACAGATGTTCTCATGGTGCGTCCTTTTGGATGTGCCGCCCCGCGGTCTCTCCAGGGCCGCGGGGCTCTTTTTTGCTCCGGCTGCCATCAGTCCAGGTCCTCCAGCAGCCGCACGGACAGATCCCCATCCGGCTCCACCGTGGCGATAGCCACCCGGCCGCTGCGCAGCCAGGCCCGGAAGATGTGCCGGCTCAGCCGCTCCACCTGCCAGATCTGATCCGCGCCGAAGCGCTCTTCCAAAGCGTCCATCACTTGCTCCCGGTCCGCCGGGGGCGCTTTTGTACTCAGCATGTCAACACCACCTCTCCAAAAACATTGCCGCCGCCAGCAGGAACGCCCCCGCCGCCAGGGCCAGCACACCCCACTCCACCGCCTCGTACAGCCGTGGGTGGGCCCTTCTGAACCGGTCCCACATAGCGCGGTCTCCTCACTGCTCCAGCAGGGCGCTGGTGAGCCGTCCCACCAGGGCCATCCGTTGGTCGATCAGCCGGTTGACGTCCTCGCAGATGATCTCTGAAACGTCCTTCAGCCGGTACATGGGCAGCCCCTCCCGCTTGTAGCGCACCAGAGCTCCGGGGCTGATGTTGTAGGCCCAGTTGCTGTTGCGCTGCACCGCCCAGCCGAAGGGCACCCGTTCGTCCTGCAGGGCCTCGTACAGGGTCGCCGTGCTGCTGCCCAGATACCGGGCAGCCAGCTCCACCGGCACATTGTCACAGGCCAGGATCTCCTGATCGGTCACCGCCGGCAGATCCCGTGTCTTTGGTCTCATCGTTTTGCTCCTTTCTGCCCCCGGCCAGGCCGGGGGTTTGCTTTCTCTCTTGTCCCCGTCCCCCGCCCGTGGTAGAATGATGGCGAAAGGGGATGTTCGTTTGAAAAAGCTAAGTTTTGAAGATTTTCAGGACTTTCTGGAAGCCCATCAAAAAGAGCTCTTTCAGCAGCTCCGACGAATGGATGTACTTCAGGTAGACAACTCTCTTACGCAAGAAGGGCTGTCTCTTTTGCTTCAAACAGTCCAGGACAACGCTGTCAGGTACACGCAGGAATATACACAGCTTGTCCTGTATGCTTACCACACCTGGCTTATGAATCAGTTAGGTTTGGAAGAGTAATGTTTCTTTTCACTCTGTCCGCTACCCTGAGCCCATCCAGTTCCAGTTTAATTTCCTGCTTCCGCTGCCCTTCTACCGCTAATACAAGGGCGGCGATTTCTTCCGCCGTCCCGCTGATCGTAATATCCACGCCTCTCACCCCCTCTCACGCCCCCGGCCCGGCCGGGGGTTTGCTTTCTCTCTTGCCCCTTCCTGCCGCCCGTGGTAGAATTTGGGCAGCAGAGAGGAGGTGTTCAAAATGAAATCAGATAAAGAACTGGCGGTAGAGGTTGTATGTGCATACATTTCTGTGTGGTTCCAAAAAAGTGGGGTCAAACCGTTGGATGGAGCAACAATTCACGCCCTCATTACAGAGTCATACAATGCCATTCACTCTTTACCTGAATCCAGTGGAACATAATTAGGAATATTTTCATTCCGCCGCCCTTGTACCGCCAGGACCAGGGCGGCGATTTCTTCCGCCGTCCCGCTGATCGTAATATCCATTCCCCTCACCTCCTTCACATCTCACGCCCCCTGGTTGTCGGCCCGCTTGCCCTCCCCTTCCTGCCTGTGGTAGAATTTAGGTGGTAGAAAGGAGGTGGAAAATTACATGGAGTTTGATTTAACCATTCCTGATATGTCCGCCTTTACCTCGGTTCCTTATAATCCAGCATCAGATAGTTTTTCCGACACCCAATTTAAAATCATCAAAAAGTATGTGCAGGATTTTCAGCGATCTTTAGACCAAGACCATGATGTCGGCCTTTTACTTACTAACTTTGGCCAGTCCACTCTCATGGAGGTCACACAAATTGGATATGAGGAATCAGTTTTGATGGTATTCCGCGGTTATGTCAATGGAACAATGGCAACACTGATTCAGCATATCAGCCAGTTAAATTTCTTACTTATGGCTGTCCCCAAGGCACCAGACCAGCCCAAAAGGAAAATCGGATTTATCGCAAATTGGGCGGAGCAATGACCCAAAGATCAGAGCTCTTTTTCCCCTGCATCCTGGCCGTTTGATACTCCTCCTGCATTTGAATAAAGGTCGCGGCCTGGATCTCTGGCAGCCGTTGAAGTAGTGATTCAATGGCTGCCAGTTTTTCTTTGATTTCGGTTAAATCGTCCACCCCTCTCACCCCCTCCCACGCCCCCGGCCCGGCCGGGGTTTTGTTTTCTCTCTTGCCCCTCCCTGCCGCCTGTGGTAGAATTTGGGTGGTAGGAAGGGGGTGAAACTAATGCTCAGTAAATTTACCCTTACATGTAAAGTTTGCGGATGCAAAATGCAGTTTGCACCGCGCGGGCAAGAACTCCAGGCCCCAATTATTTGCCAAAACTGCGGCCAGCAGCTCCCTGAGAATGACCTTTTCCTAATGAAAAATGCTATGGATGCTTTGAGAGCGATTGAATATGAATCAGTGATAGACGGGTGCTATATCCCGCCAGATAGCGGATTTAAGTTTGAGATTGAAATTGCTCCGCCCCCTTTTGCTGATTCGGAAGACTGAACCTCGCGTTTTTCAGAACTGTTTCCCACGTCGTGACAAGCACAGCCTGTGCCTCCAGCGTCGTGGGATTTTTTTCTAAAATTCCCCTTGAGAATTGGTCTACCAACCGCCGCAGATCACTGGTCGCTAGAATCTGTTCTGCTTCTTTGGGTGCTAGTGTAATGGGAAAACATGCTGATAGATTTCGTACCATGCTGTACACTTCCTTTCATTCGTTTTCACGCCCCCTGGTTGTCGGCCCGGCGATAGAAATAATCGTATGGTACGCCAAGCGCTTCACAAACAGCGGCCATTTCTTCGGCAGTCATTTTTTGCTGTCCGCGGATAATGGCGCTGGTCTTTTGCTTTGACCATCCACATCTTTCCGAGATTGTGGTCTGCCTTATCTTATTGTCTCTAAGATACTCCCGGATTGTTCCAGCGATATTCATTGGAGTCACCTCCTAAAAGTAGCGATATTCTTGACTCGCCTGCATAATATCACAACAAACCGCTACTGTCAAGCCGGAATCACGAATTTCTTGACTTTTATTTTTTTTTGTGCTACGATGCCTTTAACAGGAGGTGATTCTATGGGGTCCAATACTGATGTCTCTTTGCGTGAGCGCATCCGTCTAAATTTGATTGATGCCATGAAAAATGCTGGTATCACCCAGGTTCAGCTTGCCGACAAATTAAACATCAGCAAGGGAACTGTAAACAATTGGACTCGTGGCAATAATTCACCTGATGTTGATATGGTTCCCAAAATATGCGAGGTCCTCGGTATCTCTATTATTGATCTGTACTCGCCCAGGGATTCTGAATCAGTATCTAATCTGTCAAAAACAAATACGGCCCCCTCCGATCTCTCGGAGGAGGCGCAGAAAATAGCCCGCGGCTACGACAAGCTGACCGACCACGGCAAGGGGGCGGTCAAGCTGATCATGGAGTATGAAAGCGCGGCTGAAATCACAGCGGCTCCAAAGCCGCCCCAGAGAAATTCCAAAGTGATTTCCATTCCCAAAATAAGGCGCGCCCACGGGATGACTGAGGTCCAGGTGTTCGACCAGCCCTCCGCCGCCGGCCTGGGAAATCCGGTGGATATCCCGCCCAGCCACATCGAGCAGTACCCGTCCGATTATGTGCCCGCCAAGACGAATTTCGGCGTGCTGATCTCCGGGACCTCCATGGAGCCCCGCATCCCGGACGGGGCCACCGTTTTTATCCAGGCCGCTCCTGTTCTGGACAATGGAGAGATCGGAATCTTTGTCCTGGACGGGAAATCATACTGCAAGCAGCTGCGGCGGGATGAGACCACCCAGCAGGTGAAGCTGCACTCCCTGAATCCGGAGTATGCGGACATTGAGATCCCTCCCTTTGCCGAGCTGCGGGTGCTGGGCCGTGTGCTGGGTGGGTACGACCCCAAGACACGGGATATCATTGTGTGATCCGACCGCTGAAAGGAAAGGAGAGATTGCTATGTTAGAAGAGAAAGATTTACAGGCCATCGCGCAAATGATGAAGGGTCTGGAGACCCGCATCGACCAAAAGCTAAAGCCCATCCAGGAGGACATTTCCGGTCTCAAATCCGGTCAAGAGGCTATGCGGACCGAAATTTCCGGTCTCAAATCCGGTCAAGAGGCTATGCGGACCGAAATTTCCGGTCTCAAATCCGGTCAAGAGGCTATGCGGACCGAAATTTCCGGCATCAAGGACCGCCTGGACCGGGTGGAGGACCGGGCCCAGCAGACCGCCGTCCTGCTGGAGGCCGATATAAACCGCAAGCTGGATTTACTCTTTGAGGGTCACGACGCCATTATGGAGCGGCTGGACCAGCTGGCCGCCAAGAGCGAATTGGAGCTGCTTCGCAGCGACATGGACATGATGAAGCTGGCCATGCGCTCCATGTCCCAGGAAATCGCCGAGCTGAAGAAGGCCCAGTGACTTAACCGCCGGAGGGTGGAAAAGATAGAGAGGGGAATGAACATGGGGCTGCGATTTCGAAAAAGTGCCGATGTAGAGCTGTTTAAACTGAAATCAAACGATTTGGTAAGCGCCGACGGCATGATGGAATACTGCCGTTATTTCAACACTTTTAATGGTGCTTCTGTGATAGACAGCCGACGGCTGTTTGAACATGTTGAACAGTACATCGCTCCTGACCCGCAGGTCACCATGGCCTTTATGGGCACGGACAACAGCGGCAGCCTTTGCGCCTGCGCCCTGGCAAATTCCAAATTAATTGTCGCCAATGATCATAACGTGATGACATACCCGGTCATGTCGATTATCAGCGTTACAGCCGATTCCGATGTGTTGATTGTAAAGCACACCGGCGGAGACCTGCGGTTGACAACGGGAGCACAGACCGCCGCAGGGCTGGCCGGCGGACTGGAGTCATCAGTAGAGGAATGCCAGCAGGAGCTGGAGTCAGGAACATACACTCCCGGAAAAGGCAATAAAAAAACATTGAAAAAGTGGTGGCCGATCGCTTCGATTGTTGCCGCGGCAGCAGTAATATTCGTTATCTTCTCCTTCGGAGATAACCAGAAAGAAGAAACAGACGGAGCGTTGCAGATCCAAGAGCCAAGTCAAAATACCGGCGTATCCCTAAACACCGGCGCATCCCAAGATACTGCGACTATTGGAGAACAAAACGCACTCAGTCAGGCAAATTCTTATTTGAGCATATCACATTTCTCGGCGAGCGGGTTAATAGAACAATTGGAGTTTGAGGGTTACACCACAGCGGAAGCGGAATATGCCGTTGCAAATTGTGGAGCTGACTGGAACGAACAGGCGCTAAGAACAGCGCAAAGTTATTTGGATTTATCCGGGTTTTCATATAGTGGACTGCACGATCAATTGACTTATGAGGGGTTTCTCCCTACAGAAGTGCAGTACGCTATAGATAACTGCGGGGCAGACTGGAACCAGGAAGCTGCGGAAGCCGCCGCATCGTATATGGATATAACTTCTTTTTCCCGTGAAGGACTGATAGATCAATTGCTATTTGAGGGATTTACGCAAGATCAGGCCGAATATGGTGCTGAACAGGTGGGTTACTAAAAAAACGCTGGGCAACAAAAAAGCACGGAGGAGAATCGAATATGGTTGATTTTAAAAACGCATCTTTTTTGAAGCTGAAGCCTGTTCCCGACAAGAATTTTTTCCATTTGATAGAGGGAATGCTGGTCCCCGGTGAGACTGTAATCCAGTCTTTCCAGTCTATCCGTGACGGCGTAGTCTTTACCTCAAAGAGAATTTTTGCTATCAACGTACAAGGGATAACTGGGAAAAAGAAAGACTTTTCCAGCCTCCCGTATAGCAGAATTCAGGCATTCTCTGTGGAGACAGCAGGGTTGTTGGATTTAGACAGTGAATTGGAACTTTGGTTTTCCGGACTTGGAAAAGTTAAGTTTGAGTTTACATCGAATTGCAATGTATCTGAAATTTGCAAAATGATTGGTGATAGGGTTCTATGAACAAAAATCCCCCACTCAGCGCCGTTAACACTAAGTGAGGGAGAGAGGGCAGAAGCTGTGAGGCCATCTGCCCTCTTATCATATCAGGATAGGAGGAACTTGTCAATGAGACGAGCGAATGGAACCGGCAGCGTGGTTAAGCTCCCGGGGAACCGCCGCCGGCCTTGGGCGGTGAAGGTACCCTACCGCACCCAACGGGGCCGGGTGCGACAGAAATACCTGGGCTACTATGAGAAGGCTGTCCACGCCCAACAGGCCCTGGACGATTGGTGCCGCGCTCACGCCTCCCTGCCCACGGAGCCGGAGGATTATACGATTCAGCAGATCTACGACCTGTGGAGTGCCAGAGAGTATCCTCGAATTGGCCCTGCGTCCGCCACCTCGCACAGAGCCTCCTGGGGGCGGGTCTCTGCTCTGGCCAGCAAAAAAATTCGCCGCGCCACCATTGATGACTGGCAGTCTATCATTGATCAGGACGCGCACGACGGCCTGTCTCAGTCCTCTATCAATAATGACCGCTCCCTCATGTCTGCCCTGTCCCGGTTCGCCCTGGAGCGAGACTGGATTCATAAAGACTATGTTCAGTTTGTCAAGGTGCCTTCCGTCGGCCCCAAGTATACAAAAGGAATCCTTACCGACCTGCAGCTTCGCAAGCTGGAGGAGTTGGCGGCCGCCGGCTTTCCTTGGGCCGATACGGTCCTGATACTCTGCTATACTGGCTTCCGTGTCTCTGAATTTTTAGGGTTGACCCGATTTTCATACCACCCAGAGGGGGATTACCTCCAGGGCGGGATCAAAACTGACGCCGGACGGGACAGGATTATCCCCATTCACACCAAGATCAAGCCGTATCTCCTGGCGCGCTTGGCCCAGGGCGGAGATTATATCATCTGCGGGCCCAAGGGGCACAAGGTCTCTGCCTCCGCGTACCGAACCTATTTTGCTGCGGTCATGGAGCAGATCGGTGCCCACGGCGCCACCCCCCATTGGTGCCGCCACACCTTTGCCACCCGGGCCCACCAGGCCGGTACTGACGAGCTGGCCGTCAAGCGCATGATGGGACACTCAGATAAGGATATCACAGAGCACTATACTCATGTGGATCTGGATTATCTCCGCCGTGAGCTGGACAAGGTCTCCTGATATGACAGCGTGTGTCTAACGCTTAAAAATTGTGCAAAATAACAGGGCGGAAATTGTTTCAATTTCCACCCTGTTTCGTGCTTATACGACCACAAACAAAGAAAAATAGTTTCGTTTGCTCCGTCTGATTTAAGAACCTCTTAAGAATTTCCTAAATTCTCCCCGGCGGCACGAAACAGGCCCCGGCCGCACCGGAGCGCTCCGATGGGCCGGGGCCTGTTCTGTTTTCCGTCGGCTTCAGCTCTGGCTTCCGGAGGAGGCCTCCCCCGCCGCCTGTGTCCCCTCCAGCTCCTGGAGAACGGCAGCCTGAAGAGCCTGTACATTGTCCCGGTACTGGGGCAAGTCGATCTGCTCAAAGACCTCGCCGGTTTGGACCGGACACTCTGACAGCCACTGGTCCACTCGCTCCTGCATCAGACCGGCCACCATGTCCTCCCGGTAGTCGGCCGGGTCCAGGGGCAGGCGCAGGATGATATGGTAGCCGTAGTCGCTCTCCACCACCTCGCTGATCTCACCGTCCTTCAGGGACAGGGCAGTGTCCTCAAATTCGGGGACCATGTAGCCCTTGTAGGTGGTGTAGCCGTCGGGGTTGGCGGCCAGGCCGGTGTCCTCGCTGTACTGATTCATCAGCTGGTCAAACAGGGCGATGGGGTCCTCCGCCGCCCGCAGCTGGGCCAGCAGGTCATCGGCCAGGGCCCGCTTCTCCGCGATGACGGCGTCGTCCAGGGGGGCGTAGCCGGTGGTGCCGTCCTCGTTGGTCACCGTCTGGCTCATGTCCTTTGTCAGCAGCAGGATGTGCTTGGCCCGGTAGACCCCCATCTGATCCTGGGCATAGGCGAGCACCTCGGCGTCGGTGGGATAGTCCCCGCTGGCCTCCCCAAAATACCGCTCCTGCAGCTGGGTGTACATCACAGCCGCCTCATACACCCGGGTATACACCGCGCTGGTCAGCATCTGATACCAGAGGCTGTGCTCCCGTGCCTCCCCCTCGTCCCCCAGCACCGCCAGCTGGCTGTCAATCTCGTCCAGCGTCTCCTGGGAGACGGAGAGGCCCTCCGCCGCCCCCATCTCCGGCAGAATGCGGTAAAAGGCCGCCGCCTCCAGGGCGGACTGAGTCACCGCCTCCTCCATGGTCATTCCCCCCACATCCATGTCCCAGGGGAGTTCCGTGATGCCCAGGGCGGCATACTGCTCCAAATAGCTCTCCACCGCGCCGTTCAGCCAATAGAGGTAGTCGGCGGCCAGAATCTCATATTCACCCGCCGACGCCACCACGGCGTCCCCCGCCACTCCGGCGGTGGCCAGGTAAGGGTCGGTGACCCCGGTCAGATCCATTGGCTCCACCTGTTCAGAGGCGTCGGACTCGCCGGAGGAGGCGCTGGAAGCGTCCCCGCTTCCGCTGGAGGAGCTGTCCCCGCCGGAGCAGCCGGACAGCAGTCCGGCCCCCAGAACCAGGGCCAGAACAAGGGCAAGCAGCCGCTTTTGTTTCGTCATGATTCGCAAAATTCCTTTCCTTTCCAGAGGATTCCGCCCCCGGCCGGGCCGGCAGCCTCTGTATCATATCATAAAAGGCACCGGGGGACAAGGGGAAGAAAGGGGGCCCCGGGGTGGGCGGCGCGGTGTTTCACAGGCCCGCGCAGGTGAGACGCCTCCCCTTGATCAAAGCTCCGCCGCGTAGTCGGCCACCAGGGCCCGTGCCGCCCGCAGGGCGTCCTCCCCTTTTTTCAGCTTCAGGGACAGGTAGGGCTTGTCGCCGGCGGAAAACAGCAGCCGACCCTTGTACTTCTCTCCGCCGCACAGGGCGGAAACCTGCCGCAGGTCAAATTTGGGGATGGTAAGCAGCAGGGCGCCGTTCTTCTGGTCGATGTCGGTGATATCCGCCTGGGCGGCCTGGGCGCGCAGCAGGGCCACCGAGATCAGGTTGTTCACCGGCCGGGGCGGCTCGCCGTAGCGGTCGATGAGCTCATCCACCAGGTCGTCGGCGTCCTCCTCGGTGCGCAGGGCGGCGATGCGGCGGTACAGGTCCATTCGCTGCTCCGGCGAGGGGACATACCGGTCGGGCACGCTGGCCGACACCGCCAGGTTGGCGGCGCACTCGGTGCGGGCAGGGACCTCCTGTCCCTGTTCCTTGAGTACGGCCTCCTCCAGCAGCCAGATACATGTCATAGCCCACCGACAGCATAAAGCCGCTCTGCTCCGGCCCCAGCACGTTGCCCGCCCCCCGGATCTCCAGGTCCCGCATGGCGATCTTAAAGCCGGAGCCGAACTCCGCAAATTCCCGGATGGCCTCCAGCCGCTTGGACGCCACCTCAGACAGGGCCTTTCCCTTTCGATAGGTGAGATAGGCGAAGGCCCTCCGGCTGGACCGGCCCACCCGGCCCCGGATCTGGTGGAGCTGGGCCAGCCCCAGCTTGTCGGCGTCCTCAATGATCAGGGTGTTCACGTTGGGCAGGTCGATGCCCGTCTCGATGATGGTGGTGCATACCAGCACATTGATCTCCCCGTCGGTCATCCGGCTCATCACTTCGTCGATGTCCTCCTGGGACATGCGGCCGTGGGCCAGCCCCACCGCCGCGTCCTCCCCCAGCAGCAGCTGGATGCGGGCGGCACAGCGGCTGATGGTCTCCACCCGGTTGTGGAGGTAGTACACCTGGCCCCCCCGCTCCAGCTCCCGGCGCATGGCGTCGGCCAGCACCCCCCAGTCGTGCTCCAGCACATAGGTCTGCACCGGCTGGCGGTCGGCGGGGGGCTCCTCCAGGGTGGACATGTCCCGGATGCCCGAGAGGGCCATGTTCAGGGTGCGGGGAATGGGGGTGGCGGACAGGGTGAGCACATCCACCTGCCGGAAGTTCTCCTTCAGCTTCTCCTTGTGCTGGACGCCGAAGCGCTGCTCCTCATCCACCACCAGCAGCCCTAAGTCCTTGAAGCGCACATCCCGGTTGAACAGCCGGTGTGTGCCGATGAGGATATCCACCTCCCCCGTCTCCACCTTCCGCAATGTCTCCTTCATCTGGGCGGGGGTGCGGAAGCGGGAGACCACGTCGATGTTCACCGGGTACTTCTGGAACCGCCGCAGAGCGGTGAGGTAGTGCTGCCGGGCCAGCACCGTGGTGGGCACCAGGACGGCGGCCTGCTTGCCGTCCAGCACGCACTTCATCATGGCCCGGAAGGCCACCTCCGTTTTGCCGTAGCCCACGTCGCCGCACAGCAGCCGGTCCATGGGGACGGGGCGCTCCATGTCCCGCTTAATCTCGTCGATGCACTTGAGCTGGTCCTCCGTCTCGGTGAACTCGAACTGCTCCTCGAACTCCCGCTGCCAGGGGGAATCGGGGGAGAAGGCGAAGCCGGGCTGGCGCTGCCGCTGGGCGTAGAGCTGGATCAGCCCCTTGGCCAGGTCCTGCACCGCCTTTTTGGCCCGTGTCTTGGCCTTTTCCCACTCGCCGCCCCCCAGGCGGTTGAGCTTTCTTGTCTCGTTGGCGTCCTCGCCCCCGCCGATATACTTGGACACCAGGTCCAGCTGGGTGGCGGGGACATAGAGCACGTCGCTGCCCGCATAGGCGATCTTCACATAGTCCAGCTCCACCCCGTCCACCGGCATCTTCACCATGCCCACATAGCGGCCCACACCGTGGTGCTCGTGGACCACCAGGTCGCCGGGGGACAGGTCGGCGTAGGACTTCAGCTTCTGCCGGTTGGTGCTCTCCTTCCGAGCCCGGGGCTTTTTCACCGCGGCCGCCGTCCCCTCTGTGAGGACAGCCAGCTTCAGCCCCGGGTACTCCATCCCGGCGGTCAGCCCCCCTACCGTGATGACCGTCTGGCCCGGGCGGGGCAGCTCCTTCAGCTGAAAATCCACAGCGGATTTGATCTTCTGCTCCCGCAGCAGCGTCTGCAGGTCCAGGGCCCGCTGCTCCCCGGACACCAGCACCAGGGAGGCAAAGCCGGCGTTTTGGTAGTGAGACAGGTCCTGCACTGCCGTCTCCAGGCTGGCGCCAAAGGAGGGCAGCTGCTTAGCCACAACGCTGAGCAGGGCCCTGGGCGGGACAGGATAGGCCGAGGTGGTAAAGGAGTCCAGATAGACCAGCGCCCAGTCGGACAGCAGGGCGCACAGCTGCTGAAAGGTCCGGCCCAGCTCGCCGCAGGAGCCGTCCAGCTCCCCCCGCTCCAGCAGGGTCTTGACGTCCTCCTCCAGCTGCCACTGCCAGGTCTTAGCCCGGTCGGCAGTGCGGACGCACTCCTGCATCACCACGCAGGCCTCCGCAGGCAGATAGTCGGCGGCGGTGGCCATTTTGGGATAGATCAGAGCCAGATAGCGGTCGATGGCAGGGAAGCTGCGCCCCTGCTCCACCGCCTCCCGGTCCTGCTCCAACGTAACAGAGAGCTCCTTGTTTCCCTCCCGCAGGGCCTTGGCCGCCAGCCTGCCCAGCTTGGCGGCCAGTCCGGCCAGCCCGCCGGGGGCCAGCTGGGGCAGCGCCTCGGCCGCGGGCAGCAGTCGGACCGACTCCAGGTTTTCGGTGCGCCGCTGGGTGGCGGGGTCAAAGGCCCCCATGGCGTCCACCTCGTCCCCGAAAAACTCCACCCGGACAGGCTGGTCCATCCCCGGGGAGTAGACGTCAAGGATGCCTCCCCGCAGGGCAAACTGCCCCACTCCCTCCACCTGGTCGCAGCGGACATAGCCGGCGGCGGCCAGGGCCTCGGTCAGCTCGTTGAGGCCGCACGCCTGCCCCACCGCCAGCGTCCGGCAGCAGCCGGCCATGGCCTGGGGCGGCAGGGTGCGCTGAAGCAGGCTTTCCACCGTGGCCACCAGGAAGGGCAGCTCCCCCCGGACCAGTTTGTCCAGCAGGGCCAGACGCCGGTGCTCCCACTGGCGGGAGACGGTGGCCGCATTGTGAAAGGTGAAGGAGCGGGGGGTGAGCACGGGGACCGCCGCTCCCGAAAATGCAGCCAGATCTCTGGCCAGCCGGTCGGCCTCCCCCTCGTCGGCACACACCGCCACCACCGGCCGCCCCGTTTTCAGGCCCAGGGCGGCGGTGAGGTGGGCGCGGTGAACCGCCGCCGCTCCCGACAGGGCGGCGGGGCAGCGTCCCCCCTCCACAGCGGAGAGCAGCTGTTCAAACTCAGGCAGGCGGCTCAGAGCCGCAGTGAGCAATTTCATGGGACAGGCCTCCCTTACAGCATTTCAAATTTACAGTTACGGACGCGGCAGCGCCCCCCGCTCCGAAAGGAGAGGGGGGGACACGTTTCAGTGTGTTGGCTTCCGCTCTGAGCTGCCTCCTGCTGGGGAAGGTCAGACGGCGGGCATGCGGCACAGGAGGCGTTCCGCCTCCGCCCTGACCTTGAGCTTGTTGCCGTGGGCAGCCACAAAGGACAAATGCGCCTGGACCCGGGCCGTGTCCCCCCGCTGGAGGTAATACAGCCCCAGGGCCAGGTGGGCCCCCACCTGCTCCCGGGTGCATCCCGCCTGCTCCAGGGCGGCCAGCAGCGCGGGCTCCAGCTCGTCTGCCCCCCGGCTCATCTGGGCATAGATCCGTTGGCGCTCCAGCGCGCTGCGGATCATGGCCCGGTGCCTCCCGAGCTTCCGCCCGGCAAACCGCTCCAGCGCGGCCTGGGCCCTCTTCTGGCGGGGATCATCGGGGGGCAGAGCAGCGCTCCACATCAGCAGCAGCCGGGGCTTCCGCCACAGGCGCCGGCGTCCCTCCGCCAGCGCCGCGGCTGCCGCCGCCTCCTCCTGCCGTCCCAGCAGGGACAGGGCCCAGGCCTCATAAACCCGGTAGCAGCAGGCGTTTGGATTTTGCGCCAGAACGCTTTGGCTCACCGCGAGCAGCGGCTCCGGGTCACAGTCCTCGTCCAGCCTGCGGAAGGCCAGAATGCCCATCCACCCCGCAAAGAGATTTCCGCCCCAGAATCCCGCCTGAATCCAGAGCATCCACAGCAGAAACAGCGTAATGGGGGCATCAGGCCGCATGAGCACGCCAGCCAGCCACAGCAGAGCGCCCAGGATGCACCACAGCCGGAACAGCTTTCGGACATGGGTGAGTAAAAACCACTTCATCAGGTCCCCTCCTAACACAGCGTATCAAATCGCAGTTAGGATATCCTGTGGAATTTAAGACCTTAGGAAGATTTTTCTTAAAATTTATTGAAGATTATCCGTTGAACCGGTTCATGGCCCGGTCCACACCCTCGCCAATCAGGCACTCCACCGCGTCGGCCGCCCGCTTTACCGCGGCGTCAATGGCCTTTTTGTCCTCACCCTGAAAATGGCCCAGCACCCAGTCGGCCATATCATAATCAGGATGGGGTTTCTCCCCCACTCCCACCCGGATACGGGGAAACTGGTCGGTACCCAGGTGCTGGATGATGCTTTTCAGGCCGTTATGTCCCCCGGCGGAGCCGCCCCGGCGGATACGCAGCCGCCCCACCGCCAGGGCGGTGTCGTCGGATATCACCAGCACATGGTCCGGGGAAATCTTGTAAAAGTCCGCCGCCGGGCGCACCGCCTCGCCGGACAGGTTCATATAGGTCACCGGCTTCATGACCAGCACCTTTTCCCCGGAAATGGTGAACAGGTTGGTCAGCGCCTTGAACTTCAGCTTCTGGATGGGGGCGCGCTGGCGCTCGCCAAGCTCATCGGCCACCATAAAGCCGACATTGTGGCGGGTATTCTCATATTTGTCTCCCGGATTGCCCAGGCACACCAGCAGCCAGGAGGCTCCCCCGGCATCTCGTTTGAACAGCATGACATTCCTCGCTCAGACAGGTTAAATAGGGGCGGGTATGGGTTACCCGCCCCTTTGGACATGTTCTGTTTCTTACAGGAACAGGGGAGACACCGAGGTCTCCATGTAAATGTGGCTGATGGCCTCGGCAAACATGTGGGCCACCGAGATATACCGGATCTTGTCGCAGCGGACCCCCGGCTTGGCCGGAATGGTGTCCAGGAAGATCACCTCGTCCAGCACACTGTCGTTGATGCGCTGGATGGACGGACCGGAGAGCACCCCGTGGGAGGCGCAGGCGGTGACATCCTTGGCGTGCCCGATCTCCACCAGGGCCTTGGCGGCGTGGCACAGGGAGCCGCCGGTGTCCACCATGTCATCCAGCAGAATGACGTGCTTGTCCCGCACATCGCCGATGATATTCATGACCTCGGAGGAGTTGGCCTTCTGCCGCCGCTTGTCCACAATGGCCAGCGGCATATTCAGCTTCTGCGCAAAGGCCCGGGCCCGGGCCACGCTGCCCACATCGGGGGAGACCACCATGGTGTCATCATGGACGGCGGCATACTTCTGGGAAAAGTGCTCCACAAAAATGGGAGAACCCAGCAGGTTGTCCACCGGAATATCAAAGAAGCCCTGAATCTGGTTGGCGTGCAGGTCCATGGTCAGCACCCGGTCGGCGCCGGCGGTGGTGATCAGATTGGCCACCAGCTTGGCGGAGATGGGGTCCCGGGGCTTGGTCTTGCGGTCCTGCCGGGCATATCCAAAGTAAGGAATCACAGCGGTGATCCGTCCGGCGGAGGCCCGGCGCAGGGCGTCAATCATGATAAGCAGCTCCATCAGCGCGTCGTTGACCGTGCCCGGCTTGCCATCGTCCACAAAGGAGCAGGTGGATTGGACCACGAACACGTCAGAGCCACGGACCGTCTCATAGATGGAGGCGAAATTCTCCCCATCCGAGAACGCCCCCACCTCTGAATTGCCCAGCGGGATGCCCAGCTCCCGGCAGATGTCCTTTGCCAGCTTGGGATTGGAGTTTCCGGTAAATACCTTGATATCCTTCCCGTGTGCGATCATATTGCAGCTTCCTCCCATGTTGGGGTTCGCCGGCCCTCTTTCAGCGGACGAACCAAATTTAGTATGTCTGAACAGAGATCCAGTGAGCCCGGCGCTCACCGTCCGCCTTTCTTCTCGCGGTTGACCGCAGCCCAGCCCTCCTTGACCTGCTGGCGGGTGCGGCCGATGACCATGGCGTCGGCAGGAACATCCTGGGTCACGGTGGTGGCAGCGGCGATATAGGCCCCGTCTCCCACCTTCACCGGGGGTACAAAGTTGGTATTGCAGCCCACAAATACATTGCTGCCTATCGTAGTGCGGGATTTCTGGAAGCCGTCGTAGTTGCAGGTGACGGTACCGCAGCCGAAGTTGCAGTGATCGCCCACGTCGCTGTCTCCCACATAGGTCAGGTGCGCCATTTTGGTGCCCTCGCCCAGGCTGCAGTTTTTCAGCTGGACAAAGGCGCCGATCTTGGACCCCTCCCCCACCACGCAGTGGGGCCGGATATGGGTGTAGGGGCCAATCTGGCAGTTCCTGCAGATGCGGCTCTCCTCACATTGGGAGGCGTTGATGGTGCAGCCCTCCTCCACCACGCAGTCCGTGAGCATCACATTGGGGCCAATCTGGCAGTTGGGCCCGATCCGGGTGTTTCCCCGCAGAATGGTGCCGGGCAGCAGCAGAGTCCCCTCCCCCACAGTGACAGCGTCATCCACATAGACGGCGGCGGGGTCCATCATCTGCACTCCCGCCTCCAGCAGCTGCCTGCGCTTGGCGTCCATGCTCCGGGTCTCCTCAAACTTCATACTGGCGTCAGTCCTCCTGTGCGCAGCGGGCGGACCTTCCGCCTCTGCATCCATGTTCGTCCACTACATGATAGCATATTATCAGGGTTTTCCTGATGTGACAAGCAAAATTTTTTTAAGTAGGCGAGAATCGCCAATTTCCCTGCAAAATTGTACAATCACACAAGAAGCGCACCCCCTCTTGCCGGGAGAGGGTGCGCTTACAGCCGTCTCAGGCAGAGGCAGCCCGCAGCGGACACACGCCCAGCCGCTCCCGCAGTTGGGAGGGCCGATACAGCCCGCTCAGCTCCAGGCCGGCACACAGGGTATCCACCAGGTCTACCAGCCATGCCTCCAGAGACCGGGGCAGCTGTCCCCCCAGAGGCCACATGTGGGACAGAATAATGTTGCGCTCCTTGTCCGTCAACTCGGTCAGCTGCTCGGCGTTCCGGGCGGCCGCCCGGGGATGGTCGAAGCACTGCCATCCGGGGTGGGCGGACTTGTCCCTGGAATCGTACAGGTACAGATCATGAAGCAGCCCGCCCCTGGCGGCCGCCCCGGCATCCAGCCCCAGCGCCCGCGCCGCCCGGAAGGACAGGTAGGCCACAAACAGGGAGTGGTCCAGAGTGGTGACGGGGCCATGGTGCTTCCAGCGGCCCATCATCCGAACCTGCTCAGAGCACAGCAGCTCCGCGGTGGCGTTGACGAACTCGCGCATATAGTGGTTCATGGGTATCAGTCCTTTCTGTTATAAGTAAATGGTGTGGAATGGATCGCCGTCCCGCGGCAGGCGCCGCAGGCGGCCTTCAGCACGAACCCGCCCGGCTCCCTTCCATTTTAGACCGGAACAGGTCCGCCTGTCAGCAGGAAATAAGAGGGAGGTGAGCAGAGGCTTATGGTCGGGGCGGGGTAAAATCCGCCGCCGGCCGGATTCAGCGCACCTGTCCCGTTCCCCTGGCGATATATTTGAAAGTGCACAGCTCCTGGAGCCCCAGGGGACCCCGGGCGTGAAGCTTTTGGGTGGAGATGCCCATCTCACAGCCCAAACCGAATTCTCCCCCGTCGGTGAAGCGGGTGGAGGCATTCCAATAGACGGCAGCCGAATCCACCCGCCGCAGAAAGCTGCCGGCCGCCCGTTCATCCGCGGTGACAATGGCCTCTGAGTGGCCGGTGGAGTGGGCAGCAATATGAGCGACAGCCTCGTCCACCCCATCCACCACCTTGACGGCCAGAATATAGTCCAGAAATTCGGTATCAAAGTCCCGTATTCCCGCGGGGGTGCCCGGAATGACGGCCGCGGCGGCGGGGTCCAGCCGCAGCTCCACGGGAGGAAGTCCGGCAGCCGTCCGGCTGTCCGTCAGACGCTCCTTCAGCCGGGGCAGAAAGTCCCCGGCGATCTCCCGGTGAACCAGACACACCTCGGCGGCGTTGCACACCGAGGGCCGGGAGCACTTGGCGTTCTCCACAATGTCCAGGGCCATATCCAGGTCGGCGGAACGGTCCACATAGATATGACAGATGCCGGTACCCGTCTCGATCACCGGGACGGTGGCGTTGTCCACACAGGCCCGGATCAGGCCCGCGCCCCCCCGGGGAATCAGCAGGTCCACATAGCCGCTGGCGGTCATCAGCTCGTTGGCGGAGGCGCGGCTGGTGTCCTCCACCAGCTGCAGGGCGTCGGCTGGCAGCCCAGCCCGTCCCAGCCCCTCCTTTAACGCTTCCACAATGGCGGCCGCCGAGCGGTGGGCCTCCTTCCCGCCCCGCAGCACACAGGCCGAACCTGCCTTCAGCGCCAGAACGGCGGCGTCCGAGGTGACGTTGGGCCGGGATTCGTAGATGATGGCGATGACGCCCATGGGCACCGCCGTCTTTTCCACCACCAGGCCGTTGGGCCGCTCCACCCGGCTGAGCACCGCTCCCACCGGGTCGGGCAGGTCCGCCACCTCCCGGATACCCTTGGCCATGCCGTCAATACGGCCGGGCGTCAGGGCCAGCCGGTCCAGCATCACGTCAGAGATGGTTCCCCTGGCGTCTGCCAGATCTTGGGCATTGGCGGCCAGAATGGCCTCCTGTTTCGCCTCCAGGGCGTCTGCCATAGCCAGCAGCGCCCTGTTCTTTGTCTCAGTATCCGCCAGGGCCATGGCGCTTTTGGCGCCTTTGGCCCGCTCAAGCAGTTCCATCGTGGTCATTGTCACTCTTCCCTTTCCGCCTGCCTCTGAGGCCTTCTCTCCGCTAAACGGGTTGTTTCAGCCATTCAATCCCTGCTCCTGGCGCTCCATATTTTCCACCACAATATCATAGATCTCCCCCAGGGAGGCGCAGTACTCCAGCACCCGCCAGGGGAGGTTGGTGTGAAAGTGAAGCTTCATGACCTCCTCGTCCCCGGCTACGATCAGGCAGTCTCCGGGAAAGTGGCGGCGGATATAGCCGTCCACCGCATCCTCGTCCTCCTGGCAGCCCTGGATCAGCAGCTGGGTGTCAAATTTATATTGCAGCATGTAATATTCTCCTTCAATTCACCGGAGTGTAATTGATCTCCGACTCCTGATCGGTGGCCTCCAGCTTGAAGATAACGGGCCGCAGGCCGTCATTGCAGGAGCAGATAGCCACTCCGGGCTTGCGAATCCAGTCTCCGTAGTAGAACAGTCCCTGATCCGCCCCGTGGGCCAGGGCAAACACATACTGATAGATGGCTTTCCAGGCCTCGTCACACAGGCCCTCCGGCTTGGCGTAGTCGGCGTAAAACACCTGCCCTTCCCGAAGCATAGGGCAGGCGGACAGGCCCTCCGCCCCGTACTCCCGGGCCAGATCCTCCTGCAGGGTCTTGCGCAGGACGGTAATTTTCACTTTTTTCATGGTCTCCTCCTCACACCTGCCGCTATGGACGGTCAGCTCCCGCTTTTCCTCCCCAGGAAGCGGGTGCCCACCTGTTTGCCCTCGGCAATGTCATACAGCCGCTCCGGGTACTGTCCATTGGTAATGATCATGTCACAGCCGATCTCGGCCGCCATCCGGGCCGCCTTCAGCTTGGTGGCCATTCCCCCCACCGCCAGCTCGCTCCCCTTGCCGCCGGCCAGCGCCTCAATCTCGGGGGTGACCTCCTCCACCACCGGGATGAGCCGGGCGTCCGGGTCCCTTCGCGGATCGGCGGTATAGAGTCCCTCAATGTCGCTGAGCAGGACCAGCAGGTCGGCCCGGGCCAGCTGGGCCACAATGGCGGACAGGGTGTCATTTTCCCCGATGGTGGAGGACACCCCAATTTCGTCGGTGCCCACGGCGTCGTTCTCATTGATGATGGGCAGAGCCCCCAGCTCCAGCAGCCTGCTCAGGGTGTTCTGCACGTTGGCGCAGCGGTAGGGGTCGTGGACATCCCCTCCGTTAAGCAGAATCTGGGCCACGGTGTGGTTGTACTGGGCAAACAGCCTGTCATAGGTGTACATCAGCTCACACTGGCCCACAGCGGCAGCGGCCTGCTTGGTGGGCATGTCGGCCGGACGGCCAGGCAGGTTCAGCTTGCCCACTCCCATGCCGATGGCTCCCGATGACACCAGAATCATCTCATGTCCCGCGTTTTTCAGGTCGGAGAACACCTTGACCAGTTCCTCCACATGGCGGATATTCAGCCGCCCAGTGGCGTGGGCCAGCGTCGAGGTGCCCACCTTAACAACAATCCGCATCCCGTGCAACTCCTTTTTCCGGCGCGTCTGCCGCTCCGGCCTCTGTGTCATTTCCCCATGGAAAGGGTCTTTTCGTACGCGGCAATCACCGCTTCTATGCAGGCGGAGCGGAAGCCGGCCTTCTCCAGCGTCCGCACCCCCTGGATGGTGGTCCCCCCGGGGGAGCACACCGCGTCCTTCATGGGTCCGGGGTGCTGCCGGGCGTCCAGATAGAGGGCCCCGGTGCCCGCCAGAGTCTGGGCCGCACACAGCAGAGCCTTGTCCCGGGGCAGGCCGCAGGCTACCCCTCCGTCGGCCAGCGCCTCCATAAACAGGGAGGCGAAGGCCACGCCGCAGCCTGAAATGCAGTTGGCGGCGGCCATCAGCCCCTCGTCCATCTCGTCCAAAATGCCGGAGGGGGCCAGCAGGGACAGGAAGGCGTCCTTCTCCTCCTGCGACACACCCCGCGCACAGAACTGGGCAATGCCCTGGCCGATAGCCGCGGGGGTATTGGGCAGAATACGGATGAGGGGACAGCTTCCCCCCAGCATTCCCTCCAGAGTATCCAGCGTCAGCCCGGCGGCCATACTGCAGACCACAAAGCGGTCGGTGCGGGCGGACAGAATGGGCCGCAGCCCTTCCAGCAGCCCGGCCATCATCTGGGGCTTCACTCCCAGGAAAATGAGGCCGCACGCTCCGGCGATTGTCTCATTGGTGGACACAACGGCATGGCGCAGCTCCCGGCACAGCTCCCCCGCCTTGGCGGGGGTGCGGTTGGACAGGTGCAGCACGGCCCCCTGAGGCGCCCCCTTGTCGGCGGCCCGGGCCAGGGCCGAACCCATGTTGCCCGTCCCGATGAAGCCGATGGACTGGAACATTACAATCCCTCCTGAACGGGCCGGCAGAATTCCGGCCCCTTATTTCCTGCCTTTATCATACCACAACTGTCAAGGTTTTCCCACAGGAATTTGTGTAAACTTTTTTCACGCCGTGACAAACAGGACGGGACGGCCGTCTCGGCCGTCCCGTCGCAGTTTGTCAAAAAACCTGTGTAGAGATGAGTCCGCTCAAGTTGGGGCGGGGGAGCTCGAGGGGGCGGCAGCCCGCCTCGAGTGGGATCGAATGCCCTGAACGCCTTGTTTGGCAAGGCGTTCAGCGAGCGCAGCGAGGACTTTTCCGCCGCTGCGCGGCGGAAAAGTATCGGCATTCTTGCAGGCTGTCGGAAAAGTCTTTGGACTTTT
>CAJFVL010000028.1 GCA_904420465.1 uncultured Clostridium sp. | reverse complement strand
TGTCGAAAAAGTGGCGCGCCACTTTTTCGAGAAGGGCTGCACGAAATTTTTGCCTCGATTTCTTGCGAAATTGTCGGCCAAAATTTCGTGAGAGGTGTCGTTTCCGACGTACATGCCGCCGGAAATGACAGGATTTCATTTTATTCCGCCGTCTGCGGACGGCGGAACTCCTTGCAGGAGGGCTTTTTTGACAAGCTGCGGGGCCTCCGGATTGACCGGAGGCCCCGTTTTCTTATACGCCATTTTTCGCCTTGTACTCCTCGCCCCAGTTCCACATGGCGTCCAGGACGGGCTTCAGGCTGTATCCCAGCTCGGTCAGGGTGTACTCCACCCGGGGCGGGACCTCCGGGTAGACCGTCCGGGTGAGCAGGCCGCTCTCCTCCATCTGCCGCAGCTGGGCGGTCAGCACCTTCTGACTCACTGTTCCGATAGACTTTCTCAGCTCGCCAAAGGGCTTGGTCCCCGGCATCAGGTCCCGCAGAATCAGCACCTTCCACTTATCACTGATCAGAGTCAGCGTTGTCTCCACCGGACAGGCCGGAAGCTCCTTCCCCGCAGCCATCACATCAGACACCTCCAAAGCACATTGGTTTCTTTTTAGGATGTACAGTCTTATCTTACCGTATTGTACAATCCGATGTCAAGGAAAACAGCAGGCCCAAAAATTGAAAAATTTTTCATGCTTTCCATCCCCTGCAAAGGCCTGAAATCATCCAATTGTTTCCTTCCGGTAACCGCCTGATTGTTACCGTTTGGTGCCTATAGCACAAAATTGTGCGTACTTTTCAACGGCTTTTTGATGCGGTATGATGCAGGCACAGGGACGGAATCCAATCCGTCAAAGGAAATTCAAGCATGACGCCAACACAAAAACGGAGGTAATTCAACATGAAACTCGCAGTAGTATGCGCCAACGGCAAAGCAGGCAAGCTGATCGTCAAGGAGGCCCTGGACCGGGGGCTGGACGTGACCGCGGTGGTCCGGGGAGAGAACCGGACCCAGGCCGGCCAGGTCATCCAGAAGGACCTGTTCGACCTCACCGCCGATGACCTGAAGGGCTTCGACGTGGTGATCGACGCCTTCGGCGCCTGGACGGAGGACACCCTCCCCCTCCACAGCACCTCGCTGAAGCACCTGTGCGACATCCTCAGCGGCACCGACACCCGCCTGCTGGTGGTGGGCGGCGCAGGCAGCCTGTACGTCAACCCGGAGCACACCGCCCAGGTGATGAACGGTCCCGACTTCCCCGACGCCTTCAAGCCGCTGGCCGCCGCCATGGCCAAGGCTCTCGCCGAACTGCGGCAGCGCGGCGACGTGAAGTGGACCTTCATCAGCCCCGCCGGGGACTTCCAGGCCGAGGGGGAGCGCACCGGCCAGTACATTCTGGGCGGCGAGGAGCTGACTCTGAACGACCGGGGCGAGAGCATCATCAGCTATGCCGACTACGCCATCGCCATGGTGGACGAGGCGGTGAGCGGCCGGCACATCCAACAGCGTATTTCCGTGGTGCGGCGGTAAGGGGCCGCCTGTTACTTCCGTCCATCTGTTTTTGGGCATAACTATCTGCAAAGGGGTATTGCCATGAACCGTTTGGAGCAGATTCAGAACCTAAACCGCCTCCTGCTGGAGGATATGCCTGAATACCGGGCACAGGCCGCCCAATTTCCTCCTGATGAGGCAGCCCAGCGGCAGCTGCTCCGCAGTCTGATGAACGTCCGTCCCCCCATGCCCCTCAAGTCGGATTTTCTGGCGATGCAGGACGCGCTGCTCTCCGCCGAGCGGGAGGAACGGGGCGTGGTGGACGCGGCCCTCCTGCCGGAGGTCCCCGGCCGCCCGGGAATCGTCCTCTGGCAGGGCGACATCACCCGCCTGAGGGCGGACGCCATTGTCAACGCGGCCAACTCCGCCCTGCTGGGCTGCTTCCATCCCTGTCACAGCTGCATTGACAACGCCATCCACTCGGCGGCGGGCCTTCAGCTGCGGGAGGCCTGCTTCCGGCTCATGCAGGCCCAGGGGCACCCGGAGCCCAGCGGCCGGGCCAAGCTGACCAAGGGCTATAACCTCCCGGCCCGGTATGTGCTCCACACGGTGGGACCCATCGTGCAGGGCCATGTAACCCGGCAGAACCGAGAGGAGCTGGCCTCCTGCTACCGCGCCTGTCTGGAGCTGGCGGCAGAGCACGGCCTTCACAGCGCGGCCTTCTGCTGCATCTCCACCGGGGAGTTTCACTTTCCAAACCGGGAAGCCGCCCAAATCGCGGTGGAGACCGCCACCGAATTTCTCTCCCAAGACACTTCCCTTCAGAAGGTGATTTTCAATGTTTTCCAGGATCTTGACGCCCAGCTCTACCGTACCCTCCTCGGGCCGGATCGGGGATCTGCGGCGGGCTCTTGACCAGGCGGAGGCTGTGGTGATCGGCGCCGGAGCGGGACTGTCCGCGTCGGCCGGGCTGACCTACGACGGGGAGCGGTTCAAGCGGCACTTTGGGGATTTTCAGGCGCGCTACGGCATCCGGGACATGTACTCCGGCGGGTTTTACCCCTTTGACTGCCTGGAGACCTACTGGGCCTGGTGGAGCAGGCAGATCCTCCTAAACCGCTATGAAAAGGCCCCCCGCCCGGCATACGGGGCGCTGCTGTCTCTGGTGGAGGACCGGGACTATTTTGTTCTGACTACCAATGTGGACCACCAGTTTCAGCTGGCCGGCTTTGACAAGCGGCGGCTGTTTTATACCCAGGGGGATTACGGCCTGTGGCAGTGCTCCCAGCCCTGTCACGCCAGGACCTATGACAACGAGGAGACAGTCCGCCGGATGGTCCTGGAGCAGCGGGATCTGCGGGTCCCCACAGAGCTGGTGCCCCACTGCCCCGTCTGCGGCCGGCCCATGACCATGAACCTGCGCTGTGATGACGCCTTTGTCCAGGATGACGGCTGGTACGCCGCCGCCGGGCGGTACGAGGATTTTCTCCGCCATCACAGGGGACGGGCGGTGCTCTTCCTGGAGCTGGGGGTGGGCTACAACACCCCGGTCATCATCAAATATTCATTCTGGAAGATGACGGCGGAAAATTCCCGCGCGGTTTATGCCTGCGTCAACCAGGGGGAGACCCGGGTCCCCGCCGGGATCGCCTCCCGCTCCATCTGCATCAAGGGGGATATCTGCTCTGTTTTGGAGCAGATGAGCGCTTCCTCCGGAGGCTGACCGGGGAAGCGGGCCGTTTTCGGCCGTCCGGATAAAAAGAGACGCCGGGCCGCGCTGCATGGCAGCGCGGCCCGGCCTTCTTCCCGTATTACTTCTGCATGATGTGGATGGCAAAGCCGCCGAATTCACCGTCCAGATAGACGTTTTTGATTTTGCCCTCGTCGGTATAGGCTGCGGTGTCCATGTTGAAGGAAAAGCCTTTTCCCTTCAGCTCCTCCACCGCGGCGGCCAGGTCGGGGGTGCGCATGGCGATGTGGCCGTTGGTCCCCAGGAAGGGGGACTTCATACATTCAAAATAAGGGCCGGCAAACTCGGACTTCTGCCCGTGGCGGGGCTCCAGATTAAAGACCAGGCTGAGCAGCCGGGCGAGCTTTTCCGCCTCCTCCGGATTGGGGGTGTTGATGCCGATATGCTCCAGCTCAAACGTACAGTTCATGGTGCAGTACCTCTTTTCTCAAATGTCCCGCCTTGCCAATCAGACCGGGAATACCAGCAGGGCGCCGGCAGACAGGGCAAGCAGGCGGATGAAATACTGGGGAATGGTAAACATCCAGAATTCCTTCATGGTGTAGTTGCCAAGACCCATGCACATGGCGGGCAGGCCGTCAATGGGCAGGAAGTGACCGCACCAGCCGGAAATCACAATGGCGGAGGCAGCGGCGGTGGGGTCCCAGCCCAGGCTGACGCAGGTGGCCACGGCCATGGGCGCAAACACCAGCACAGTGCCGATGGTGGAGCCGGTCATGGTGGCCAGCACGCTGGTGAGGATACAGAACACAAAGATCAGGATGAATGGGCTGATATCCGTGCCCAGCATGCCGGCGACGGTTTCGCCCACCAGATTGGTCAGGCCGGTGACGCCCAGGGCCTCGGCCACGCCGATGACGCCGGCGGACATCAGGATGATGGGGGCGCCCAGATTGCTGCAGATCTCCTTGAAGTTCATGATCCCGGTGAGCAGCAGCACGCACACTGCGGTGGCCACCACGGCATAGCCCTGGTCGCCAATATAGCTCTGGGCCACCATGCCGATGACGGAGGCGATGAAGCAGACATAGATCACATACTCCTGCCATTTGGGCAGCGGCTCAGGCTCCTCCACCGCTTCTGCGGCGGCTTCCGCCTCGGCGGTCTCGGGCACGTCCTTGACAGGCATGATCTTATAGGCGATCAGACACCAGGCCAAAAAGCCCAGGGACAGGATCAGGTTGACAATGGCAAACTTGGGCAGAGAGACGCTGATGGCCATGCCGCCGGCCTCCAGAACAGCCAGAACGTAGCCATACTGCAGGGCGGTGTTGACCGGAATCAGGGGATGGTTGCAGGCGAAGCCCGCGGGCATCAGGAACTTGGAGCGGGGCAGGGCCTTGGTGGAAGGGATGGTGGACAGCAGGCCCAGGATCATCACATAGTAGGCGGTGGAGCCGGTGCCGAAGCAGCTGGTGCCCAGCATGACCACCAGGATGATCAGAACATAGGCCTTATAGCCGCCCTTGGCGGCCATGCGGACGATGGCCCGCTTGAAGATGGTAATAAAGGTTGTTTTCTGCAGGGCCGCGATGATAACCATAAAGGTGGCCAGCATGACAATGCTGGAGTTGGAGAAGCCCCGGAACGCGGTGGCAATGTCGGTGACGCCGAACAACACCATCAGCGTACAGGCTACCAGGGGGGCCGCGCCGAAGGGGACCTTGTCCGCCATGATCAGGTAGACCATAAAGGCGGTGACAAGAAGGGCGATAATCATTGGAGTGGTCATGTTTGTGCCTCCTATTTTTGGGGGGTCGCGCCGCATAGGGGACGCTGGCATCCGCTGGGGATCATACCTCCCTGCGCTATGTATTCCACCGTCCCGCGGGAGGCAGCGCGCCCAGAGTCCTCCCTCAGGAATGGTATCTGACGGGCGGGCGGCGGCCGGGGCGGCATACAGCGCTCCGGCCGGCCCGTGTCTGGCTTTGGGGAGCAGGTTCCCCTTCCATCACGCCGTTTTCAGGCTCAGGCCTTTCGGTTCTCCGCCAGACGGATGCCGTAGTCCATGGCGTTGACCAGGCTGAGCTCGTTGGCGTGGCCGCTGCCCGCGTGGCCGAAGCCGGTGCCGTGGTCCACGCTGGCACGGATGATGGGCAGACCCAGGGTGACGTTGACGCCGGCCACCGCCTCCCAGTGCTTTTCCTGCTTGTTGTAGACAAAGCCCTTCACCTTCAGGGGGATGTGCCCCTGGTCGTGGTACATGACCACCACGATGTCGTACCAGCCGCCCAGGGCCTTGGAAAACACCGTGTCCGGCGGGGTGGGCTTCTTCTCGGGGATGTTGATGCCCTCGGCCAGCGCCTCGTCGATGGCAGGCTGGATCTCCTCGATCTCCTCGGTGCCGAACATGCCGTTCTCCCCGCAGTGGGGGTTGAGACCGGCCACCCCGATCTTGGGCTCCTTGATGCCGATGGCCTTGCAGCCCTCGTTGGCGATGCGGATGCACTCCAGCACCCGGGCCTTCTTCACCCGGTCGCAGGCCTCCCGCAGGGAGACGTGGGTGGACACATGGACCACCCGCAGGTCCTCGTGGGCCAGCATCATGGTGTACTTGTCGGTGTGGGTGTAGTCGGCGTAGATTTCAGTATGGCCGGAGTAGTGGTGGCCGGCCATATTGATGGCCTCCTTGCTCAGGGCGTTGGTGATGGTGGCGTCCACCTCGCCGGCCATGGCCAGCTCGATGACCTTTTTCACATACTGGAAGGAGGCCTCTCCCCCCAGGGCGCAGGCCCCCACCCCGAAGGGCTTGGGCTCGTCCAGGTCAGAGGTATCGGGAATCCGGTCGGCGGGGACCAGCCCCATGTCCAGCACATCAATGGTGCCGTAGGTGAATTTGGCGTCCTTCACGTCCTTCACCGGGTTGAGGGCCAGGTCAATGCCGGAGACCTTTTTGGCCACCTTCAGGGCGTACTCCATGCTGGTCATATCGCCCACCACCAGGGGACGGCACCGGTCATAGACCGTCCTGTCGTTCAGGGCGCGGACGGTGATCTCGGGGCCGTTTCCAAAGGGATCTCCCATGGTGATGCCGAGAATGGGTCTGTTCATATCTGCTGCCTCCTAATCAAAAGTGTCGTGTGAGGTCTGGTCCTCAACACAGGCCCTTCTCCTCGTTCTCCTTCAGAACGGCCTTCAGCTCGGCCACGCCCTCGTCGCACAGGTAGTTGAAGGGCTTGCGGCAGTCGCCCACAGGGTAGCCCAGCAGGTTGACGGCCTTCTTGATGATGGTATTGGGGTTGCCGAACTTGAACACCCGCTGGAGGGTGGCCACGGCGTCCTGGTACTCCTGGGCCTTGTCCACATCGCCGGCCACAAAGCAGTTGTAGATGGAGGCCAGGGCCTTGGGATACAGGTTGGCCCGGCCGGCGATGCCGCCGGCGCCGCCCTCCTTCAGGCAGGTCAGGATGCTGCCGTCGTTGCCGGCCAGCACGGCGAAATTCTTGCCGATGTCCCGGGTCTGCTGAATATAGGCCTTCAGATTTTCGATATCGCCGCTGGAGTCCTTGGCGCCCAGAATCACGTCCACGTCTTTTGCCAGCCTGGCCACCGTCTCGGGCAGCAGCTTGTTGCCGGTACGGGGCGGGATGTTGTACAGCACAATGGGAATATTGACGTGCTTGGCCACCTCCACATAGTGGTCATACAGCTCCTTCTGGCTGGCGGCGGCAAAGCTGGGCGTGATGATGGAGAGCACATCGGCCCCCATCTCCTCCGCCCGCTTGCTCATATAGATGGTGTCCCGGGTGGAGATGCAGCCGGTGCCGGCGTAGACGGGGACCCGGCCCTTCACCTGGTCGATGGCGGCCTCCAGCACCTCCTCCTTCTCCTTCATGCTCAGAATATAGCCCTCGCCGTTGGTGCCGAAGGTGAAGATGCCGTGGACCCCTCCGGCGATCTGGCGCTCGATCTGATTGCGCAGCTCGGGGATGTTCACATCCTCGGTCTCAGGGTACATGGGAGTGACGATGGGGACAATGATGCCCTTCAATTCCACTTGCTTCATAGCGGTTGCGCTCCTCCTTTTAAGATGGTTTGATGTGATTCAGAACCTCTGCCGGTTACATGATCTCCTGATAGAGGCGCCGGGCGTCATCGGGGGTGACGGGGCGGGGGTTGTTCACCAGCAGGCGCTGGACCTCCATGCCGGCGGCCACCAGACCCTCCAGATCCTCCTCGGGCACGCCGAACTCCTTCAGGCTGGTGGGGATGTCCAGGTGCCTGACAATGGACTCCAGCCTGCTGATCATCCAGGCGGACTTCTCCTCGGCGGTCCGGCAGGTCTTTTCCTCATGGCAGCAGCGGTCATAGGCGGCGGCCAGACGGTCCCGGCAGGCGGGCTCGTTGAAGCGCATGACGGGGGCCAGCAGGATGGCGTTGGAAACGCCGTGGGCGATGTGGTACTTGCCCCCCAGGGGGTAGCTCAGGGCGTGGACGGCGGTGGTGCCCGAGGCGGTGATGGCCAGCCCGCCGTAGTAGGCGGCGATCTGCATCCGGTTCTTCTCCTCCATGGCCTCCGGGTCATCACAGGCCCGCTCGATGTTGTTGAGGATCAGGTCCAGGCCCTCCAGGGCGTACAGGTCGCTGAAGGGATTGGCCTTGTTGCTGGTGAAGCACTCAATGCAGTGGGCCAGGGCGTCCACGCCGGTGGAGGCGGCAATCTTCCGGGGCAGGTTCTTGATCATCCGGGCGTCCAGGATCACATAGTCGGCGATCATGTTGTCGTTGACGATGCCCACCTTCAGCTCCTTCTCCGGGACGGCCACGATGGCGTTGGGGGTGACCTCGGCGCCGGTTCCGGCGGTGGTGGGGATCAGAATAATGGGAACGCACTTTTTGGCCCGCCCGGGGTCGTCCAGCAGCTCCTTGACGCCGTACTCGTCGGTGACCAGCACGCTGGCCAGCTTGGCCGCATCCATCACGCTGCCGCCGCCGCAGGCCACAATCATGTCGGCTCCGCTGGCCTTGAACTCGTCCACCACCTTCTGTACCTGCATGTAGGTGGGCTCGGGGGGCAGGTCATCCAGCACATAGTAGTCCACCCCGGCGGCCTGGACCGCCGCCTCGGGCAGGTCAAACAGCCCCAGAGCGCGCAGGCCCTTGTCGGTGAACATGGCCGCTCTCTTCACCCCGTTGGCCTTGAGGATGGCGGTGATGTTGTCCATGGCATTTTCTCCGCCATAGACAGCGTGGGGCATTTTCAGATTATAGGTTGTCAGCATAACAATTCCTCCTTGCTGGTTTTGCTGTTGCCGCTGTTTACTTGCAGCCCTGGGCGGCGGTGGGGTTGTACAGGCCCACTCTCTCCCGCTTCTCTCCCAGAACGTCCTGCTCGGTAAAGCGGACGTACTTCACACCGTCCCGGGTCCAGGCCGCGTAGACAAGGTGGAGCATGCCGTCTTTGGACTGCATCAGGTAGGGATACTCATACTGCTTGTTATTGGTCTTGTTTTCATCTCCGATATAGCCCTCGCCCCGCTCCATCCAGCGGATGATGGGGAAGGTCATGCCTCCGTCCTCGCTGAGAGCCACCGCCACCGGGCAGCGCAGGCCGGGCCAGGCCGCCTTGCCGGGCTGGGGGTCCGGGGTGCAGGTGGGGTTGTAGGCGATGGCAATGCGGCCGCTCTGGAGCTTGACGGCGCTGATGCTGGAGTTGTTGTTGGGCAGAGGGGTGGGCTTGGGCTCGCTCCAGGTGTCGCCGTAGTCAAAGGACTCGCTGCGGTGGATACGGTAGGCCTCCCGGTTCCGCATAAAGGCCACCAGATGGCCCGGCTCCAGCTCCACCACGTTGGCATGGACATGTCCATTGGACCTGGGCATCATCACCGTGCGCCAGCTCTTCCCCTGGTCATCGGAGATGCGGAAGGCGGTGGGGTCCCCGGACAGGCCCTCGGCGGAGTCGGTGCACAGCCAGTTGGAAAAGATCCAACGACCGTTGGACAGCACCTGGATGGGCTGGCGGCAGAAGGTCCCCTCCTCGGGGAACACCGTCTCGTATGGGCCCCAGGTCCTGCCGCCGTCGGTGCTCTTCTGGCAGCGGACCACAGCGGTGAACTGCATATTGTCCTTGCCCTCCTGCCGGTCCAGCTGGGCGGTGTACATGCACCAGGCCGCCCCGTCGGGGCCATAGAACAGGGAGGGGTTCTGCTCGCTGCGCTGGGGGTCGCCGGAGACGTCCACCGGCTCGGTCCAGGCGCCGCTGTCCTTCTCCAGCCGGGAGCAGACGATGTGGACGTCGGCATTCCCCTCAAAGGACCCGGCAAACCACACGCACAGCAGGTCCCCGTTGGGCAGCTCCAGCAGGGCGGGGCCGTGGCCGCTGCGCCAGCCGCCGTTGGGAATACGGGCCTCCACCGTCCCCATCTCCTCGTTCCAGTAGACCCGTCCGTCCGGGGTCAAACCGGGCAGCTTTGGATAATCCATCTGTGTTTCCTCCTTTTTGTTGTCCTGTCGTTAGTATGATCCTTTCTTCCCACAATCATTTCAGGCCGCCTGCGGCCCGGACTTCCCGCTTCACTTCCTGCCCGGCCAGAAGATGGACCAGATCACCCACCAGCGTCTCCCGGCCGAATCCCCCCGATTTGGTCAGGACGCAGCGAGTGCACCCCTGATAGGTCACCCGGGAGAGCACCACACCGGCGGACAGCTCACACACCGGCTCCACCTCGTCCACCCCCATGTACTCCATGCACTGCAGCAGGGTGTCTCCCCCCGTGATCAGCAGGGTGCCCACATGGGGATCGGGAAACAGGCTGCTGACCAGGTATCCCACCGAACGGGAAATTCCCAGCCGGACGCCGTCCAGATCCACGCCCAGGCTCCGGGCGTAATCCCGGGTGAGGCCGTTTCCCCCCAGGTCATTGGTGTCAATCATAAAAGGACTGTGCCGGGCCACGCCGTCCCGGAGGGAGGCCAGATCCTCCTGCCCCCGCCCGGTCTTCCAGTAGTCCGGCCGGAGCTTCTGCTCCGGGGTCATCCGCCACCGGACCGCCCCGGCACGCTCCGCCGCGTCCAGCTGGGCCACTGTGATGGGGTTTACGCTGCCGCACACCACCAGCAGACGCCGGTCCAGGTGGGGCATAGGGCTGGGACGGCCGGAGGAAAGTCCCAGCAGCCGGGGCAGCACCGCCCCAAAGCCGGCGCAGCCGGCCATAATATGCAGCCTTCCCTCCTCCAGCAGACGGCGGCCTGTCTCAAGCAGCTCTCTGTCGGAGGTTCCGTCAAAGACCAGGATACCCTCACCGTCGGGGACGGCATCCCGGGGACCCAGCGCCGGGCTCAGGCGGACAGGGACATCACTCTGCTCTCCAATGATCTCCGCCAGACTGGAGTGCCGCACCGGCTCAAAAGGGTCCCGGCCGAACACACTCTCGGCCACCGGAACCCCCTCCACCAGATGAACGCCGGCCCGGGTGATCCGCCCCATCTGGGGATAGGCAGGCAGAAAGGGCAGCTGCTTCTCTCCGCTGGCCCGCAGCAGGGCAGTCAGCTCCGCCCCGATGTTGCCCCGCAGGGCTGAATCCGTCTTTTTGTAGAGGTAGGGGATACCCAGACTCACCGCCTGCCGGGTCAACCTCTCCACCGCGGCGCAGGCCTGCTCCGGGGGCAAATGCCGGGTTTCCGCATCCACCACCAGCACCCGGGCCTGTTCAGCCTTGGCAGCCAGCTCCACACCGCTGCCCACTACAACCCGGGTGCTGACCCCGCTGGCAGCAAACTGTACGCCGGTGTCCAGTGCTCCGGTGAAGTCATCGGCAATCATCAACAGTGAGATCATGGTTTTCCTCCCGTCCGCTCCGCGGCCGTGCTGTATTTTCGCCTGTATTGTACCCACTTTCCGCCCGGCAAACAATTCACTTCCTTTTTGATGGTGTTCATTTTTAAAACATTATAAAATGTTTTTTCTGTTTTGTTTAAAATAACGTTTCTTTTTTAAACGATTTCCGTTGAATTCCAAGTCATCCTGTGTTACAATTCGAAACGTATTCCACCGTCAGAGAGTCAAAAGGAGTGATTCCATGCCGCGAAAAGGAGCCGCCCGCGTGCTGGGCATTGTCCCCTATGAAGGGATGAAAACCGCCATGGAGCGGGAGGCGGAAATTTATCCCGACATTTGTCTGGATGTTCAGACCGGGGACCTGGAGGCCGGGGCCGACATTGTCCGCAGCCTCTCTCCCGGCGCCTATGACTGCATCATCTCCCGCGGAGGCACGGCCCAGCTGATCCGTCAGGCCACAAACATTCCCGTTGTGGAGATTCAGCTGTCGGTTTATGACGTCCTGCGGGCCATCCGGCTGGCCCAGAGCTACTCCGACCGCTGCGCCGTGGTCGGCTTTCCCAGCATCACCGAACCGGCTCATACCCTCTGCGACCTGCTGCGCTACCACATGGACATTCTGACGGTCCACAGCGGCCAGGAGGCGGCCCAGGCTCTGGAGCGCCTGGAGCGGGAGGGCTGCCGCACTGTGGTGGGGGATATGGTAACCCATACTCTGGCCCGACAGAGGGGGCTGGGCGCCTTTCTGGTGACCTCCGGCACAGAGGCCATCCACGCCGCCTTTGAACAGGCCCTGTTTATCGCTGCCCGATCCCGGGCGCTGCGGCAGGAGAACCTGTTTCTGCGCAGCATCGCCCAGGGAGAAAACGGGCGGATGTTGGTTCTGGACGAGGAAGGCGCGCCCTTTTACGCGATCCCCGAGGTCCCGCCCACGCCGCTTCTGGAGGCCTTCCGGGCCAAAATGCCGGAGGTCCCGCCCGAGGCCCCCTTGAAGTTCTATCACGGCGAGCAGGGCGCCCTCTACACCGTCACCGCCCGCAACCTCTCTCTGAGCGGAGAGCGTTACTGCCTGTTCCATTATCATACCGCCCAGATCTCCCTGCGCTCCCACAAGGCCGGTCTGCGCTCGTTCAACCAGAGCGAGTGTGAGCACCTGTTCATGGACAGTTTTTACAGCGTCACCGGAGCCATGGGTGAGCTGGCGTCCGTCCTCCCCTCTGTCGCCGCCATCCGCCAGCCGGTGATGATTCTGGGAGAAAACGGCACCGGGAAAGAGCAGATTGCCCGCGCCCTGTACCTGCGCAGCCCCCTGTCCAGCCGCCCCTTTGTGGTGGCGGACTGCGCTCTCATGAACGACAAGAGCTGGGATTTTCTGCTCAATCACTACAGCTCCCCTCTCAACGACACCGACAACACCATTTACTTCCAAAATTTCGAGGCAATTCCCGACCGGCGGCGTCCCGAGCTGCTCTCCGTGATTCTGGAAACCGGCCTGTCCAAGCGGGAACGCCTGATCTTTTCCTGCACCTGCCATGAAAATTCCCCTCCGGGCGCCGGCCGGCTGTTTTCCATGAAGCTGGGCTGTCTGGTGCTCCGCCTGCCCACCCTCCGCAGCCGGGCTGACGAAATTCCCGCTCTGGCCAGCCTCTACCTGGCCAGCCTCAACCTGGAGCTGGGCAAGCAGCTCTCCGGCTTCGACCCCCAGGCCTTGGAGCAGCTGTGCCGCTACAGCTGGCCCAACAACTACACCCAGTTCAAGGGGGTGCTCTATGAGCTGGCCGCTCTGGCCTCCTCCCCCTATATCCGCGGCAGCGCCGTGGCCGACCTGCTGGCCCGGGAGCGAAGTCTGAGCCGGGAACCCGAATCCCCGCCCGGCGCCATCCCCCGGGAGCAGACGCTGGACGGGATCATCCGCGCTGCCATCCGCCAGGCGGTGGACGACCATCACGGCAACCAGACCGAGGCGGCCCGGCAGCTGGGCATCAGCCGCACCACTCTGTGGCGCTATCTGAAGCAGAAGGGCGCCCCCTGATCTCGGCGTTCTGTCTCCCTGCGGCAAAAAGGAGGCGCCCGGTCCGCCGAATCCTCCGCGGTGCCGCAGCGCCTCTCAATCAGGCTGCAATATGATGATAATGGGTGTTTCTTTCGCGAGGGACATCTCTCCTCTGCGCCGCCGCGCTCCCGGGCTTTCTCTCCTACCCTTTTGTCCAGCGGGCGGGTCAACGCCAGGAATAGGCCGTCCCTTCAGCTTCCGGGACGGATGACGCGTCCCAGTGGTGGTCGGTCAGGCGCATAAAGTCGCTGGTCACATTGAAAAAGCGGTGGGCGCTGCGCTCTGAGACCGGCAGACTGGTCACCGGGTCATCCCAGGTCACATCCACGCAATACCACTCCCCGTCCAGGCCGACCTGGTTCCAGGCATGGGCCTCGCGGTCGTAGTTGGCTGTGCCCTCCACGGTAATGCACTCGATGTCCAGCAGATCCATAAACAGCTGGAAGGTGGAGGCGTACCCCAGACAGATGCCCTTCCCGCTGACCAGAAAGCCATAGGGGTTGTCGTTGTGGGGCGTCTCCTGAAAATCCGGCAGCTGGCTGAGAGTGTTGGAATCATAGCTTCCATGGTCCACCATCCAGTCGTGGACGGCCAGCTCCTTTTTGTACTCCGAGCCGTCCGCCGGCACCACGGTCTCGATCACCTCCCGGCAGAGATCCAGGATCGCCTGATCCTCCGCGGCCAGACCGCTCCAGTCTCCAGCCTCCCACGCCGCCAACAGCCGGCTCTCGTCATAGCTCCAGGGCTCCGCCTCCAAATCGGGCGACCCAGAATCAAGGGCAGGCTCCGCATGCTCCGGGTTCTCCGCCTGTTCCGCTCCGGCCTGTGCCTCCGGCTCCTGCGGCTGCTCCGCAGCCTCCTCCCCAGCCGGCGGCGTTTCCTCCGGCTTCTGCTGGTCCGTGTCCGTTTCAGATGGCTCCGCCATTGCCGGGACGTCCTCCTCTGTTTCCCCCTGCGTCTGATCGGGCTGCGCGGGCTGGAGCTCCTCAGGGCTGTCCTCCGGCGGTTCCTCGGTGAAGCACCGGTCAAAGGCCTCTGCGGCCGCCTCCATGTCCCCGCAGGCCAGCAGAGCCACATAGCTCCCTCGGGTGACCACACCGGCCTCCTCCAGCAGGGCGGTCTCCTCCGGCAGGTAGCCGGTGAACTCCTCCGCACGCCGCTCCAGATAGGAGCGGAGCGCCGCGGCGGCCTCCTCCACCGAAGCGCCCTCTTCCAGTTGAAAGACAGCCGCCTCCTGAGCGGAGGTCCCGCCCGCCGCCCAAATTGTCCCCGCCGCAACGTCCCTGGCGTCCAGGCCGTAGACGCCGGTCAGATAGGACTCATAGAGCGCGTCGCCGGGAAGCAGCGCAGTCCCCTCCAGCTCAGAGCCGGCGTTCCACACCGCCTGCGCCATCTGCTCCACAGTCCAGCCGGTGCGGACCTCCTCTTCGAAAGCCGGACCGCCGCAGGCTGTCAGCTGTACGGTTGTCAGCAGCGCGGCAGCCAGAATCCGGATAATCATTCTTTTCAAACCGCATTCCTTCTTTCCCGGGCAGATCGGCCGCAGACGGCGGCAGGTTTTCCCCATCCGCAGTGTTCTCCTTGGACAGTTTACACCCTGGAGTTCGCTCCAAGTCAAGTCCTTTAGAAAAAAGGCCCTCCCCGGTCCCCTCTCCAGCCTTTGGACCGCGCAGGCCTGCGTCGCAAAACGCTCAGGAGGAGCACACCGCTCAGGATGCGCCCCTCCTCTGTTCACTCGGCTCCCAGTCCCGCAATTTCCTCCGGGACACCGTGCTTATCAAAGTATTCCCTTAAAATCCGCTCAATCGCAAGCGTCTTTGTCTGCCCCTTCTCCTCCGCATAGTAGCACAGGCGGTTGTAAAGGCTCCGCTCCAGGTAGCAGTTGATGTAATGACCATCCTTTTTCGCCTTGGCCATAACTACGTCCCCTCCTTGAGACACAGAAAGCCGTCCCTGAAGTCATCCGGGTAAAGGAAGGCCTTCTCTCCCTCCTCAAACCGGATTCGGACAGACTGCCCGCTCTTGTCCAGCTTCATCACAATCCCATCGCCAAACTTTTCATGGCGGACTGCCGCACCGGGCTTCACGTCGGGCGGCGCATATTCCGCCTGCCGCTCCGCCTCCGGGACCTCCCCGGCGGCGGAAACATCCGCCCCCGGCTCCGCCCGCTCCTCCTGTACCGCCTCCTGCTGGCGATAGAACAGCTTTTCGTACTCCCCGCGCTTGAGCACCGTGTCCCAGCCGCCGACATCCTTGTCGGAATTATGGTCAATGCCGGTGTAGCAGAGCGAGGCGTCCTCATACCGCTTGAATTTAAAGATGGCGTCGTTCATCAGGCTCGCATTGAATACGCCGATGGAGCACAGCAAATCAAAATCCCGCACATCAAGCCCCGTGACCCGTTTAAAGAGCCCCGGCTCCAGCTGGGTGATCACATCCTTTAAGGAGCGCTCCCGGAAATCTGTCAGATACATAAAGACAGGGATACGGGTTGCAAACTTCATCAGCTTCTCCCGAATTTCCTTCCGCTTGGTCTTGATCTCCTTCTCTGCATCGGTCAGCTCTTTCTTCTCCTCAGACGTCAGCCTCCTGTCCTCGCCTTTGACCTTCTTCACAACCTCGGACTGATTGATGATCAGCTGGATGTCCTTGTTCAGGCTGCGGAACGCCTCAATACGCTCCAGCGCCGCCATCGCCTGTCCGCTCTCCACCAGGCGGAGCAGCGTGCTGTTGTCCACATTGACCAGCAGCGCCGACTGCCACCGGCGGGCCAGCAGCGTGGCGGAGGTACCGGACATGGCAATATCCAAAATATCCTGTGCGTTGACCGGCTTCATGGAGCTGCCGTCATACGCCAGAACCGGAAGAAAGTGGATAAATTCCGCCACCTTCCGCTCCGGATTTGCCTCGTGCGCATCCAGCCGGCAGGCGTAGTCCGAGATCTGCCGGAGCGCCCGCTCCAGTGCAAAGTCAAAGACATAGCACTCCTGCTTCATAATCTGCGTTCTGCCCTTTTCGTCCTTCACCGTCCAGGGGGACTGCACACGGAAGGCGGTCTGGAAATAGGTCTCCGGGCTTTTCAGATTGCGCAGCATGAACACCCCTGTCCAGGGCCTGATGGTGACCCCTGTGGTCAGCTTCCCGCAGGAGAGGGTGATGGTCCTGCTCCGAAGGGGATTGTCCATGGAGCGCTCCACCGGGCGCAGGGCGTCCAGCCCAACCCCCGCCTTCGCGCCGGCACAGACGTTGATGGTATAGCTGTGGTAAAACACATTCTGCTGCTGCTGAAGCAGGTGGTACATGGCATAGCAGCTCGCCACGCTGGGCAGAAACCAAAGTGTGTGGCTCAGCACGCCCCGCAGGCGCGTATCGGAAAAGGGCATGGGCGGCCGCTTATCCTTTCCCAGCTTCAGGTCATCCAGATTGGAGGGGAGGTAGGAGCCGCGGATCAGGTCCAGCCACTTCTGGACCTCATTTTCATACACAAACCGCGCGCTTTCCGGCCGGTTCTTCTGGGTAAGCTCGGCGGAAAAAAACACATTCAGGTCAAATTCATCAAATTCACCCTGGACCGCAATCTGGCGGATGCTGTCAGGCAGCCGGTAGGTCAGCATGACCATGCGGGGCAGCGCGGCATAGGGATTGTTCGGCCTGTGCCAGCTGTTCTTTGCCCGCTGCTCGTCGGAATAGGTCCAGTTGAAAATCTGCTCCTCGATGAATTCGCCGCTGTTCAGCGCCCGGAACGGGGTGCCGGACAGAAACAGGTAATAGCGGGTGGTGATGGGCAGAAAGGTCTCGTTGCAGGCGTTCCCGGCCTCCTCCCGGCTGTATTTCTCCTGGTCAAAGTCCACATCCTCCTCGTCCGGCTGCTCAAACAGCTTGGCCGCGTTCTCCCGCCACGCGCCGAAGTGGTACTCATCAAAGATAACCAGGTCCCAATGCTCTGTGTGGATAAACTCATTTTTCGCCTTGATGCCGCCGCTCTTGCTGGTGCCCAGCAGATCCTGGAAGGAACCGAACACCACAATCGGCCTGTCCTGATCCGCCCCGGCATACTGCTCGTCCATATTGATGCTGTTGTCGTGGGCATCCCTGTTGGAAACAAACTGCCACCCCTCAAAATCCGTATGGCTCACCAGATCGCTGCGCCACGCGGACTCCACGACAGGCTTAAAGGTCAGAATCAGCACCCGCTTCAGCCCCATGGCCTTGGCCAGCTCATAGGCCGCAAAGGTCTTGCCAAACCGCATTTTGGCGTTCCACAAAAATTTCGGGGGACGGTCCGGCTCCTCCCGGACGGCCCGGCGGTAGTACTCCATGGTCATCTTCACCGCGCGGGCCTGCTCCGGCCTCATCCGAAAGGTCTGGGTGCGCTCCTCCACGTTGTCGGTTCTGTTCCGCACAGCAATGATGGCGGCGCGCACCGCGTCCTCCGAACACCGGAACCACTCATTGCGGTCCCGGCCGTCATAGAGCTGCCGATACCCTCTCCGGCGCAGCACCGCATGGACATCCCGGTCAGTAAAGCTGCTCCCGTCCGGGCGCATGGCAGGCTCTGTCAGCAAAAGCCTGTGCTTCAGCCCGCTGGTGTGCAGCTGCTCCGCAATCCGCTCGTTTGCATCACTGCGCTCCGTGTAGCCCACCTTGATATACCCCTCGTGAGACGCCACGCCGGGCAGCGTATAGGCGTAGATGGTGGGGACAACGTCGGGGCGCGGGTGAAAATACTCCAGATCAGGCATCAGTCGCCGCCTCCCGAATCCATCGGTCTCACCATGGACTCAATAAAGTCAATTTCCCCGTCGTCCAGGCCGTATTTGGCATAAAGCTTCTCATCCGTCCAGTGCTCAGAGAAATCCTGGACCGGCGTAAACTGATAGGAAGCTTTCGACATATTCATCGAGGCCAGCATCTGCATAATCAGGAAGCGGGCAAATTTCGTTTTCAGATAGCTGGCGCAGTTTTCGGCGGAGGCCTCCTCCTCAAAGGTGTCCACCACCAGGTAGGACTCCGTGCAGGCGGACTGGGGCGGCAGCACCTGAATCACGGACAGCACCCGCATCATGCCGTCCTTGTCGGGAATTCCCGCATGCTCGAACGACACCTTCGACACGATCACCTTCCACTTGTCAATCAGATCGGTCCCGGCGCTGATCCGCTCTCTCCTGATTTTTCCAAGTCCCTTGCTGTTCCGGAGGACGATATCTCCGTCCTCGTCAAATTGGGTGTTGGACTCCAGCCCGAAGGGCTTTCTGCTCGACACACGCTCGCTCATCATGGCTTCGTTTCGCGCGGCCGCCTTTTTCACAATGCTGAGCGCCTCATTGTGGCGAATAAACGTGCTGAATTCATTCAGCGTCCGGTCCTGGGTTGACACTTTCCCGTTCTTCATGATATTTGTGACCCGGCAGGTTCCGTGATAGCCCTTCTCCCACAAAAAATAGCAGATGCCGCCCGGAATATCCACACCGGCAAAGCACTCCTTGGAGTCGGCGTAATCGACAATCTCCTTCATCTGGCTGTCATTGAGCATGGAGGCTCTGAACTGGTCCAGTCCCTTTCCGCCGTTGAACCACCTCGAGGGAATAATCATGGTCAGATACCTGGGTCTCAGAAGCTTTGCCTGCTCCACAAACTTTTGATACAGCGGGGCCGCGCTTTTTCCCGCTCCGCCGCCCCCGTCCGACAGCATATAAGGGGGATTCCCACAGATGACGTCAAAGTGCATACCAAAAATCTCCTCCGGGTTTTTCGTATGAATCCATTCATAGGCATGGGTCTCCAGCTGCCCGCCCCGCTCATACTGACTTCTGGAGGCGCCGCAGAATACACACTTTCCATATTTATCCCAGCTGTGCTCCATCCGCCGGAAGCGGATGTTCCCCTCCTCCGTTTCAAACCGCGTAATGGAGAAGTCGCTGTTGGGATACTTGGAGCAGTACACGCTCCTCCTGGACATCAGTCCGGTCAGCTCCGTGATGGCAATTCCAAAGACCTGCTTATGAAAGATATGGTCAACCGCCTTCTGAAGGCGGCGCCCAAACTGTTCGTCCCCGGCGTCCAGCGGAATTCCGCCGCGTTTTTTCTCCGCAATTTGGCGGGAACGCTCCTCGTACTCGGGAATCCGGGCCTTCAGGAGGCGCTTGGCAATCTCCCGGAGGAAGATGCCGCTTTTGCAGGCCGGGTCCAAAAAGGTGGTGCGGCTGCTCTGAAACAGCTCCTGAGGCAGCCGGTCCAGCATCTGGCTGACCATCTCCGGCGGAGTAAAAACCTCGTCGCTGGAGAGGTTGGCCAGACAGGTCAGGACGTCCGGGTTATAAATCTTTTCCAACAGGTCAGCCAAAGTGCTTCACCCCTTCTCCCGCTCCTCACCGCCGCGCTCCTCCTCCCCAAGGCGCCGGTAGTGGCAGACATACTCCTGCACAAAGTTCCCCTCCCCGTCGGAGGCATCCTCTTCAAACAGCGACTGCTGCACCGCGGCCCTTCTCCGCTTCGGCTTTTCCTCCAGCAGCTCGGCAAATGTGTAGTCCTTCCGGTGCAGGAAGGAGTTGTTCTGGGGAAAGCTCCACTCGGAAAAGACGATGGGCGCATCCGTGTCCCGCTGCTCCCCGTCCACACAGCGCAGGCTCAGCGCGTTGCCGCATACAATGTTCCGCTCCAGAATAAACCGGGCCGCCCTGCGGGTCTCCTCATTGCACTCCTCCTTGCAGGCGGCCCGATACGCCCGCTCCCATATTCTGTACAGGCGTCTCCGGCACAGCTCACAGTTATCGGTGAGAATATCCACTCCATACAGGCTGCCCAGGGCGAGCAGGGAGTTGCGCTCCCAGTCATAGGGGCTGCGGAGGTATTTTTTCCGCACCACCCCCAGCTTTCTGCGGAGAATCTCCTCCAGAAAATTTCCCTCCCCGCAGGCGGGCTCCAAAAAGCGGGAATCAATGCGCAGACATTCGGCTGACACCAGGTTGCACATGGCCTTGACCTCCCGGGCTCCGGTAAATACCTCGCCATGGTCCGCGACCCTCTGCTTCGATTTGACTTTTGACTTGCTCTGCGGCAACCGAACCTCTTCCTCTCTGCGGTGGAGTAGATTGATATAGATTGATCAACATAATTTTATATTGTATCATCTCTTGACGGCGCTGTCCAACCTTTTTTGACAGGCTGTGAAAAAGCAGAACGCGGGCGCCGCCCGCATTCTGCTTTTTATCCCACGGCTTTCAGGGCCGCGTCCTGCCGCGGCTTCGCGGCCTCCAAATCCTGAAAGTCACCCAAAGCCGGCAAATCCACATGGGATGACCCCACCCCCACCCCCGGATGCTCCGCCTGCTGCGCCAGGGTGGCGGGATACCGCCCCTCCAGCTGTCCCCGGACGCTTTCAGCGCGAAGCCGGCACACCTCCAGCAGGGTATCTACCGCCAGCAGGTGGTCCCCGTAGGAGCAGAATGCAGTGGGGTCCGCCTCCACATAGGGGGCGATCAGCTCCTGGGTCCGGCGGATCACGGCCTCATACCGCCCGTTTTCAAAATACTCTGCAAGAAACCGGTCAAAGCAGGCGTGATACCGTGCAAAGCAGGAATCGTCTTTCATCAGGTTGTGATAGAGGGGCCGCTCCAGCATGGTCTCCCCCCGGGCGGGTGTGTTCACCGGCCAGTTGATCAGCACATTGGGGTCGCGGATCGGGTCTGTCATTCCCAGGGCGTAGGTGCCGAATGACAGATTGTAGTCCCAGGGCAGAATGGAGAGGATGCCGTCCTCCTCGTAAAGAAAATAGTTGTGGCCCGTATGTCCCAGATAGCTGTCCCAGTTCATGACAAACACCTGCACGGTAAAATACCGCAGGACCTCGTCTACATTGACCGCCGTCTCCAGGTTTTCCCCAGTGGACAGCACCCTCAGCGCCTCGATCAGCCGGGCCTGATCCTCCCCATCCACATCGAATTTGGCATTGTGAAAGAGATTGGGGTAGCTGTCCGGATCGCCGTCAATATACTGCAGGGCCAGGTCGGCGTTCTCCGCATTCAAAGAGGCGTAATCCGGCTTATAAAGCTGCCCGTGGTCCGCACCGAAGTTCCGCCGGGCAAACGCCTCCTCCGGCTCCTCCACCGCCAGGAACAGGCCCCAGGGCGCTCCGTTCACCGTCACCCACACATAGCTGCACAGCGGGGCCGGAACTCCCATAAAATCCATCATGTCATAAACCAGATATGTTTTCAAATAGCTGTTGTCCTGAAAAGAGGCGTCAAGGGAAAATTTGTCCAGCCCATAATAATTCCCGCCGTCCGCATAGTGGTCGAATTCCAGCTTCAGACTGCAGCGGGAAAGACCGTACTCCTCTGTCAGACGCAGGGAGTTGTTCCCCTTGGCCCGAAGTCCCACCTGATGGAACGTCTCTCCGTCAACAACCACGGTACAGGGCACATAGGCCTCCGACGGTGCCTCCTGGACAAACCGTCCCCAGTCTCCGATCCGGAGGTCCACTGTATGGACCCTGCTGTTGTCAAAGAGCCGGCCGGCATACTCGGGCACGGAGCTGGCGGGCTGAATGCCCAGCCTCTCCCCCCAGAACAGCAGCCCGGTCAGCCCCAGGGCCAGAACTGCGGCCAGGACACAGATCAGGTCAATGTGCCGATGACGAATCATGGCTCTACCCCATGTAGTCCCCGTTGTAAGAGACCAAAACCGCATGGCTGACGCCGCTCATGGCGCCCAGCTCGTTCACAAAGCCGGTATCCGCGTCCCGGAGGCGCACCTCGTAGTTCAGCTCGATCTCTCCGGGAGACACACTCTTGCTTTTCAGATTGAACCTCCGCACCCGGACCTCCACCAGCGCCCGCACCTGCGCCTCCTCCTCCGGAGAGGCGCAGCGGACCATCAGGATATAGGGCGACTCACCGCTTTTCTGCCGGGAAAACACCAGGAGCACCGCCCCCACAAAGAGGCTGCCCAACACCGCCAGGGGGATCAGCCCCGCCGCCAGCACGATGCCCGCGGCGATGGACCAGAACAAAAATGCAATATCCATCGGCTCCCTGATGGCGGTTCGGAAACGGACAATGGACAGAGCGCCCACCATGCCAAGGGAGAGGACGATATTGCTGGTCACCGCCAGGATGAGCAGGGTGGTGATAAGCGTCAGCGCAATCAGGGTAACGCCGAAGCTGGGGGCATACATCACTCCGGAGTAGCTTTTTTTATAGACAAGGAATATAAACAGCCCCAAAAGAAAGGCCAGCGCCAGAGCGATGGCAGTATCCAGCAGGGAGACGCTGTCCAGGCGCTCCAAAAAGCTGGACTTGAAGATATCCTGAAAGGTGGTCATGGAACGGCCACTCCTTATTTTGGTTTAGTCAAATCTGCGGCAGAGCGCATATTTGGAGCAGGCTCCCGCCCTGCGGTCCGGGGTCTGGACCGCCATGCGCACCAGGTCGGGAAGAAAGGCGTCATACTTGACTTCCAGCACGGTGAGGCCTTCCAGCGCCCTGAGGCCGGCCCTTTCCGGGCGGAGAAAGTCCACGGTGCTCAATCCGGTTCGGATATTCCGGTCCAGGGTAATCCGTACGTTGCCCGGCGCATAGAGAAAGGCCTCCCGGTCATAGCACACCACGGTTTTCGGAGCCAGTCCATCCCCGCGCAGCTTGCTGTACAGCTCCTGAAGCAGCGGCTCTCCGCACTGAAAGAGAAATGCAAAGTCTCCCGCCAGCAGCCGCTCCCCCTCCTCCCGGGGGAGGCGGACGGAGCGCTTGCCGCACAGACCGTTCACCTTGAACTTCTTCTCCAGCTTCAGCCAGGCAGGCGCTTCCCCGTAGTACCGCAGGCGGAACTTCTCCCGGCGGTCCACCCCATCCAGCTTCTCCCGGAGGGCGGCGTCATAGGGGGTGTCGAAATACAGGCTGGTCACCCGATAGGTTCCATCCGTCCCCGCATGGACATCGCGGGAAAACAGCCGGCGCAGCCGCCCGGCAAGCACCAGATCCTCCAGAGGAGAAATCTGGTGCTTGAGCTCATGGCGCAGCGGAACAGACTTAGTCGTCCCAGTCATCATCGTCCCCATCGTCATCATCGTCGTCATCATCATAATCCGTGACGCCGTCCGCGTTGGGGCCGTAGTCCGTGTCATCGTAATCGGTGACCCCGTCGGCATTGGGGCCGTAGTCCGTGTCGGCGTAGTCGGTGACCCCGTCGGCATTGGGGCCATAGTCCGTGTCGGCGTAGTCAGTGACCCCGTCGGCGTTGGGGCCGTAGTCCGTATCGGCGTAGTCGGTAACCCCGTCGGCGTTGGGGCCGTAG
>CAJFVL010000027.1 GCA_904420465.1 uncultured Clostridium sp. | reverse complement strand
GGGCCTGCTGTTCCTGGACGCCTCCGTCAGCCCCACCGGCGAGGCCCTGCTACTGGCCGCCTGCGAGGTGTCCGGCACCGTGGCCGTCTATCAGGTGGGCGGCGCGGCCTTGTCCGTCCTGCCCTTCACCGATGTGGAGGCCCAGGATGCCCAGGCAGTCCGCTATGTCTATGAAAACGGACTGCTCTCCGGCGTCAGCGCGGATCGCTTCGATCCCAATGGGACTCTGACCCGGGGCGAGGCGGCAGCGGCCCTCTCCGATGTGGACCCGGCGGCCTCCTATGGCGAGGCCGTCCGCTGGGCCGCCTCCGAGGGAATCGCCGGCGGCTACGGCGGCGGCCTGTTCGGCCCGGATGATCCCATTACCCGGGAGCAGCTGGCAGTTATGCTCTACCGCTTCGCCCAGCACAAGAACTATAATACCGCGCAGAGCGGCATGGCCGTCCGGGAGTACGCGGACTATGACCAGATCTCCAGCTACGCCGTGGAAGCCGTGGCCTGGGCGGTGGAGGCCGGCGTGCTCACTGGAACGGCAGCGGACACGCTGGCTCCCTGTCAAGCCGCTGCCCGGGTGCAGGCCGCCCAGGCCCTGCTGGCCCTGTCTCAAATCGCCGAATAACAAGGTGAATCAGGGGGCGAAGGCCATGAAAACCTTGGATAAGGAACGCCGGAAGCTGGAAAAGGCCGGATTCTCCGGGCGGACGCTGGAGCAGGCGATGGAGCTGCTGGAGCGGACAAATGCGTCCATCCTGGCCGAAATCCTGGTTAAGATGGTGACCAAACAGGAAAAAACGCCATCCATGGCGCTGCACGAGATGGCGGCCAAAACGCGGGAACTGGAAGCCAAATTGGGATTTCCGCCCGAGGAAACATCCTAAACATCAACAAAATAAAGCAGTGGGGAGAAGGCAGACGCACCTTCTCCCCGCTGCTTTTCTGTGCCGACGGTCAGTCCCGCAGATCGGCGCTCCAGTCAAAGATCCGTCCCGTCCCGGGGACCAGCTCAAGCTCATGTTTCATGCCGTCCGGGAACAGCTCTCCCGCATAACGCCCCCGTCCATCGTCGGACTCCTCCCAGAGGTCCACGTCTGCTGCGTTGTCGCCGGGCGCCCTGCCGGCGGCCGCGCCCGTCTATCAAGTCCTCCCTTCATTCTCCGGGGACTCCGGCCTCCCCCAAAACAGGCTGCTGCAAAAATTTCTGCATTCCGCAGCAACATTCTTTCCCGCTCAGCTGTATATCAGTCAGAGCCGCAGAAATGCAGTTCAAAAGCAAGCTCTGCAACAGGAAAGGAAGGTCATTACCATGAAGAAAACGATTGCTGCTTTGGTGTCTCTGACAGTGGCCTGCGCCATGTTCACCCCGGCTTTTGCCGCCGAGATGGAGTCCCCCGCGCCAATCTCCCAACCGCCCGCGGTGATCTCGGAGGCGCCGGTGGAAACCACGGGCCGCTATACCTTCGAGATCAACGGCGAGGACGTGTCCGTGGACGCCGTCATCATGGTGCCCCTGCGGGTGATTGCCCAGTCGCTGGGCTTTGCCGTCACCTGGAACGGCGATGGAACGGTTACTGTTGACAGCGGAGAGATGCACATGACCATTACCATCGGGGAGGATTCCTACCGCCGATGATCGCCGCCTTGCGGGACTCACGCAGGTTGCGGCAGGCGAACAGGCGCTGGTACCCATCCTGACCGATCAAAGTATACATGGTGGCGGGAATCATCATGGCCAGGATGGAAATGATAGACCCGCTGCTGAAAAACTGGAGGTAGTCATCTGGAATATTTCCCTGACTCTGTACGACTTGTAACCGCTCGATGATATTGCCCAAACCGCCATTCTCACCCAATGTAGTCACGGTCAGCAGGGCTACGCCCACCATAACGATTACAATCTGGACGGCGTCGGTCGTGGTTACAGCCAGAAACCCGCCAAAAACCGTCAGGGCCACAATGATGAGCATGCAGAAGAAGGCGATTACGATAGGATTGCCGAAGCCCATAACGGTCAGGATGGCCACCAGGGAATTCACCTGGGTGGCAGTCAGGCCGACCAGGGCGATCAGGGAGAGGAGCGTGCAGGAGGTGCGGATAAACTTGCCGCCGTAGCGGTGCTCCAGAAATTCCGTCACTGTGGTGTACTGAGAGAAGCCCCGCATTTTCTTGATCATCATGGCGGTAAAGATGTAGCCGATAAAGGTGTTCAGCCCATAGAAGAAATAGAGCATCCCGCCGTTATAGCCCAGCTGGGCCCGCCCCACCATCATACCGCCGCCAAACATGGTGGCGGTCAGGGTAAGGATGATGATCCAGGTCGGCAGGCTTTTGCTTCCCACCAGATAGTCTGACGCGTTTTTGTTTTTGCGGCCTGATATAATGCCGATCAGCAGCAGGCCAAGCAGGTAGATAAACAGGGAAATGACAAGTGTTGACGATACATGCATAATTTCTCCTCCTATACAAGCAGTGTAAATCAATCCCGCTCTTATTCCATTTCAGCCCTTTCCTCCCTGATAAAGGGCTTCGTCAATGGAACAGGAATGATTTCGTTCTTTATTATACCGATGTACCGTCGTACCTCCATCGAAGCGTTTTTTCTCATCGGTAGGTTCCAGCGAAGGTCTGTGAACGGCCTTTTTGCCTTCGATGGAAGTTCGATGGCAGGCCTGCTATAATGCAGCCCAGCACCACAGAATGGAGGAGCTGTCGAATGGATCGCATCTTAACCCATCTCAACCGGCTGCCGGGCACTGTTCTGGTTCTGATCGCCGCGACAATTTGGAGCGTGACCGCATTGCTGACCAAGACCGTACAGGTCAATGCAGTTCTGCTGCCCAGCCTCCGCGGATTGATTGCCGGTGTCATCCTGATCCCATTCTTTCACCCCGGTAAGCTGGAACGAAGGCCCCAGCTTTGGACACTGGGGGCGGTTGCCCCACTTATGATGCTGTTGGCAGTGTTCGCCTACCGCTATACCGCGGCCGCCAATGCGGCCGCCCTGTATTTCTCCGCTCCATTGTGGATTTTTCTTTTCGGAGCAGTCAAGCGGCGCAGGGCAGATACCAGAGTTCTGCCCTCCATCTTGATTCTCGCGGTCGGAATTCTGACGATCTTGAGCGAACCCAGTGCTGGCTCCAACCAGTTGGGGAACCTCATTGCCCTTACCACCGGCGTGCTGAATGCGGTGGTCTGCCTTTGTCTGGGAGCAACAAGGATGGATCAGCGAATCAACTATGTGGCGTTTTTTTGCTGGACCTGCTTTCTGCTCATCAGCGCCTTCGCCCTGGTGACCCAGCCCCAGGTGTTTCTTGAGATTCCCGGCTATGATCTGCGCACATGGGGGATGCTGCTGCTCATGGCGCTGACTCAGATGGTTCTGCCCTACTTCTTTTTCTGCGCGGCGCTGCAGAAGATTTCCGTTCAGCGGGCCTCCATTCTGAATCTTCTGGAGTTTATCCTGTCTCCGGTATGGACTCTGATATTTCTGGGGGAGATCCCCACCGTCTACGGCGCGGTGGGCTGGGGGCTGATTTTGGCAGGCCTGCTGCTCAATGAAATTTTATCCAAGCGCAGTGGAGCCGGGGGCGGGCAGGCAGGATGTTAAAATAAATTTCGTGATCGGGGCCTTTCTGGCCGGAGGCTGAACAGGGGAATCGTCCCCGATCCGCAAAGGAAAAACATCATACACAGCTGTGCCAATTTTCTCCTTCTCAGCCTTTGCGCAGTCTTTTCAGACCACACGCTCCCGGTTAAGTACCGCTCTTTCTTCAGAAAACCATCGATCCCTTAACCCCCTTTCCATTTACATAAAAAGCGCCTCCCCGCCGCATGCTGCGTTTCGCGCCAGGGAGGTGCTTTCATCATCTTCATCATATACATTTCATCAGATTATTGCAGCCGCCGGAATCTCCGCCCGCCTGCCGGATGTGCATGCCATCAGGCCTCTTGATCCGGCCGCTCTGCCGCTGAACTGCTTCGGACAACCCGCTAAAAAACCAGCACCCGCAGGGTAAAGGCCGCCGTCATCAGGATAACACACAGGCTGGCAAGGCAGTCCAGCCGCAGGGCGCGCCGGGCGCGCAGCGAGTTGTTTCTCCTGTGAGCCGGGGCGGGGGACTCTTCTTCCCATTCCGCCGGCTCAGGCTCCTCCAGCCGGGGTGCCAGGGACCCCTCCTGGGTCAGGGCCAGCTTCCGCCGGTAGTCCTCCAGATCTACAACATTTCCGGTGTGGCGGATGAAGCTGGCAGTTGTATAATAAATAGTCTGCATCTGAAGATCCCTCCATATCCCGTATCTCTTTTGGCAAGAAAAGTGTATACGGCAAGCCGTCCCAAAAACCGGACTTTTTTGTGTGCCTTTCCTGTTACGAGTTAAAAAATACAACAAACGTTCGATTTTGTCAAGAGGAGTCGAACATTTTTTCGAGCACATCACATCTAAGCTGAGAAGGCCTCTTTCTCCATTTAGACGGCAATACGTCCGCTTTGTTCCGCAAATCAGGACAAATCCCCCGATTTTACTGAAAAGGCGTTGCCTTTTTTACAGAATGGAGATATAATATCCCGTCAGAATACTGAAAGCCCGCCCAGGACCAGGCAGCCCGCCAAGCGCTCCGGCCGCAGCGCGTATGGAGGCGCGGGGCTTCAGCGGCAGGCTTTGTTCCAGATAGCAGGAGGAAAGAAAGACATGAAGAACGAAAAGCTGAGAAACGTCGCCATTATCGCCCATGTAGACCACGGCAAAACCACCCTGGTGGACGAGATGCTCAAGCAGTCGGGCGTCTACCGGGAGAACCAGGCGGTGGTGGAGCGGGTGATGGACTCCAACGACCTGGAGCGGGAGCGGGGCATCACCATCCTGGCCAAGAACACCGCCGTGGAGTATAACGGCGTGAAGATCAACATTGTGGACACCCCGGGCCACGCCGACTTCGGCGGCGAGGTGGAGCGCATCCTGAAGATGGTCAACGGCGTCATTCTGTTGGTGGACGCCGCCGAGGGCCCTATGCCCCAGACCCGCTTTGTGCTCTCCAAGGCACTGGAGCTGGGCCATCGGGTCATCGTGGTGGTGAACAAGATTGACCGCCCCGACCAGCGGGTGTATGAGGTCATCGACGAGGTGCTGGAGCTGCTGATGGACCTGAACGCCACCGACGAGCAGCTGGATTCCCCCATGCTGTTCTGCTCCGGCCGCCAGGGCACCGCCTCCGTCCAGCCCGACGTGGCGGGCAGCGACTTAAAGCCCCTGTTTGACACCATTCTGGAGTATATTCCCGCCCCCGAGGCCGATGTGAACGCCCCCTTTCAGATGCTGGTCTCCTCCATCGACTACAACGAGTTTGTGGGCCGCATCGCCATCGGCCGCATTGAGCGGGGCACGGTGAAGCAGAACCAGGAGATTGCGGTGTGCAACTACCATGACCCGGACGCCCCTGCCAAAAAGGCCAAGGCCACCGCGCTGTACGAGTTTGACGGCCTGAACCGGGTCCCCGTCCAGCAGGCCGACGCGGGCAACATCATCGCCATGAGCGGCATCGGCGACATCACCATCGGGGACACCATCTGCGCCCCCGACTGTGTGGAGCCCATCGAGTTTGTCAAGATCTCCGCCCCCACCATCGAGATGACCTTCTCTGTCAATGACTCCCCCTTCGCCGGGCGGGAGGGCAAATTTGTCACCAGCCGCCAGCTGCGGGAGCGGCTGTTTCGTGAGACTCTGAAGGACGTATCCCTGAAGGTGAGCGAGGTGGAGGGGTCCACCGACTCCTTCAATGTGGCCGGCCGGGGGGAGATGTCCCTGTCCATCCTCATCGAGACCATGCGCCGGGAGGGCTACGAGCTCCAGGTCTCCCCGCCCCGGGTGCTCTACCAGGAGATTGACGGGGTGAAATGCGAGCCCATCGAGCGGCTGGTGGTGGACGTGCCCGCCGACAGCGTGGGCCCCGTCATGGAGAAGATCGGCGCCCGCAAGGGGGATCTGGTGACCATGAACCCGGTGGGCGACCGGATGAAGATCGAGTTCCTGGTCCCCGCCCGGGGCCTGTTCGGCTACCGCAACGAGTTTTTGACCGACACCAAGGGGGAGGGCATTATGGCCTCCGTCTTTGACTCCTACGCCCCGGTGAAGGGAGAGATCCAGCGGCGGAACACCGGCTCGCTGGTGGCCTTTGAGACAGGCGAGGCAGTGACCTATGGCTTGTTCAACGCCCAGGAGCGGGGCTCCCTGTTCATCGGCCCGGGCACCCCGGTGTACGCCGGCATGATTGTGGGCGAGACCCCTAAGGCGGAGGATATCTCGGTCAACGTGTGCAAGAAGAAGCAGCTGACCAACATGCGGGCCTCCGGCTCTGACGAGGCCCTGCGGCTCACCCCGCCCAAGCAGCTGTCTCTGGAGCAGTGCTTAGAGTTCCTGGCCGACGACGAGCTTCTGGAGTGCACCCCTGAAAACCTGCGCCTGCGCAAGCGCATCCTGGACCACGGGGAGCGGATGCGGGAGGCCTCCAAGCGGAAGGGCTGAGGCAGCGAAATCTCCAGCTGCCAGAGCGAAAAATCAAAGGGCACATGGATACTCATCCATGTGCCTCTTTTTCTCGCTGCGGCGCTCCAGAAGCGCCGCAGTTTTCCCTCTGTGGAAGCGGACCGTCCCTTCCGGCCTGACACGCGCTCTTCCCACAAAAAACCGGAGGGACGGCTTTTCCGTCCCTCCGGGTGCGTTTTTGGGAACATCAATCGGTCACATAGGGCAGCAGGGCAATCTGACGGGCCCGCTTGATGGCCTCGGTCAGCTGGCGCTGATGCATGGCGCAGGTACCGGTGGTCCGGCGGGGCAGGATCTTGGCCCGCTCAGAGGTGAACCGGCGCAGCTTGGCGGCGTCCTTATAATCAATCTGCTCCACCTTGTCCACGCAGAAGGCACAGACCTTACGGCGCTTGCGGCCGCGGGGAGCCTTGTTGTCACGTTCCATAGCCATGAATAAAACCTCCTTTTACGACCATACAGGTCAAAGTCAAAACGGCAGCTCGCCGTCGTCGTCAGAGAGCTCGGCAAACTGGTCGCCGTCCGCGGGGGGGGCACCGTAGCCGGAGGGGGATGCGGGAGCGGTGTAGCCGCCGGAGGAATATCCGCCGGAGGAGTAGCCGCCTTGGCTGTAGCCGGCGGAATAACCTCCGCCGTCGCCGTCCCGCTTGGAGTCACCAAAATAGACGTTCTCCGCCACCACCTCGGCAGTGGTGCGCTTGTTTCCGTCTTTGTCGGTCCAGTCCCGCATCTGCAGCCGGCCCTCCACCACGGCCATGCGGCCCTTGGTAAAGTAACGGCTGACAAATTCGGCGGTGGCCCGCCAGGCCACCACGTCGATCCAGTCGGTGGACCGCTCGCCGGTGGACTTGTCCTTGAAGTCCCGGTCCACAGCCAGGCGGAAGGAGGCCACAGGGGTCCCCGTCTGGGTGCGCCGGAGCTCAGGATCACGGGCCAGGCGGCCCATGATGATGATTCGATTGAGCATCTCCGCTCCCCCTTACTGGTCCTTACAGACAATGAGGGAACGCATCACGCCGTCGGTGATCCGGAAGATACGGTCCAGCTCCTGGGGCACGGCGGCTGCGGCGGTGAAGGTCATCAGCACATAGTAGCCCTCATTCAGGTCGTCGATGGGATAGGCCAGACGGCGCTTGCCCCACTCGTCCACCTCGGTCACAGTGCCGTTGTTCTCCACCACGGCCTTGAAGCGGGCGACCAGCGAGGCGGTCTGCTCCTCGCTCAGGTTGGGGTTCAGGATATAGACGGCCTCATAGTTTCCATTGATCTTTGCCATTTGTTTGCACCTCCTTATGGTCTTGTGGCCCCCGGTCCGGCCGGGAGCAAGGATGCGCTGTCTTTCAAGAAGAAAACAGGCTTAATTATTGTATCGGAAAATGGAAAAATGTCAAGTAAAATTTTTCAATTTTCTGCCGGAATGGGACGGCCCCGGCCCTTTTCCCGCCATTTCCGCATAAATTCCCTCACTGAGGCAGAGTCAGGTCCCCCTCCTTGATCCACCCGATCCGCCGGAAGAACAGGCCGAATACCCAGGCGAGGATGGCAGGCAGCACAAAAGAGATCAGAATCAGTCCCGCCCAGTCAAAGGCGGTGACGGCGTCCTTCACGCCCAGAGCCACATCGTTGACCCAGCCGGCATAGACTCCAATCTGCCCCACCAGGCCGCAGGTGCCCATCCCCGCGGCCAGGCCGCCGGAGGGGTCGTTCATCTCCAGGCGGAACACGCAGGTGGCCAGCGGTCCAGTGACGGCGGAGGCGAGGATGGCGGGCAGCCAGATCCGGGGATTTTTGACAATGTTGGGCATCTGGAGCATGGAGGTGCCGATGCCCTGGCTCACCAGCCCGCCCCAGCGGTTCTCCCGGAAGGAGAGGACGGCAAAGCCCACCATGTTGGCGCAGCAGCCTGCCACTGCGGCGCCTCCCGCCAGCCCGGTGAGGGAGAGGGCGGCGCAGATGGCGGCGGAGGAGATGGGCAGTGTGAGGGCGATGCCAATCACCACCGACACAATAATCCCCATCCAGAAGGGCTGCAGGTCGGTGGCCCAGCGGATGAGGGTCCCCACCTGGTCAGCCGCCGCCCCGATTGCCGGGGCCCACCAGGCGGACAGGGCCACCCCCACAAAGATGGTAACCAGGGGAGTGACCAGAATGTCCACTTTGGTCTCCTTGGACACCACTTTCCCGATCTCGGCGGCGATGATGGCGATGAAAAGGACGGCCAGCGGTCCGCCCGCCCCCCCCAGGGTGTTGGAGGCAAAGCCCACGGTAGCCAGCGAGAACAGGACCAGCGGCGGAGCCTGGAGGGCGTAGCCGATGGCCACCGCCATGGCCGGGCCGCTCATGGCCTTGGCCAGCCCGCCCACGGTGTAGGCAATCTGGTTTTCCCCGCTGCCCAAAGTGGCCACCACCTGGGTGAGGAAGTCAATATGGAACTGGGTGCCGATGGTGTCAATGATGGTACCGATGAGCAGGGAGCAGAACAATCCCTGGGCCATGGCGCCCAATGCGTCGATGCCATACCGCTTTGCGGAAATGACAATGTTTTTCCGTTTTAAAAAGGCTTTGATCCGATCCATTGTATTCGACCCGCTTTACCAAAAATGTGATGGACATGTGTCAAGACACATGTCCATCACATCATACACGCAGATGCCCGGCTTGTCAATCTAATTTTCCGGTCCGTCCAGAATTTCCTGGAAATCCGCGCAGAGGTTGGGGCGGCGGACATCCAGCACCACCGGCAGCCCCCCCTGGGAAAAGCGGTCCCGCAGGGCCTCCATGCCGTATTTCAGCTTGTACTCAATCTCCTCTTTGTAGGCGGGGATGGCAAAAAGCAGACTGATCTGCCGGCCGTCCGCCGTCCGCGCCTCCTCCAGCCCTTTGCCCAGCTGGTCCAGCACCACGCCGCCGAAGCCGACCCCGGGGCCCAGGGGAGCGTAGTCGGGTCCGTTGGGGATGGTGTGGCCCCAGCCCAGCCAGGTCTCATATTCATGGGGGAAGCGGGCCAGGAATTTCAGCATCTGGATGGGCCAAAAGTACTCCGGCTTCACATCGCTGCCCAGCTGAAGCTCCCTTCCCAGGTCCCAGTCCCCGGGAAGGAAGAGAAATACCTCGGCGTATTTCAGGTCCTCCCGGTCTGTAATCTCATCGGGCAGGGTCATGGGCAGGTCACTCATGCCGGTGGTGTAGACCACATGGAAGGGCTGCTCCTCTGTGGGCCACATGAGGTTCACATCAATGTGAACCAGGTCAGAGACAAGCTCATGGTACACAAAGCTCTCCCGGCCCGGAAAGAGGGCTTCAAAGTGGGCCGTAATCTCCTCGGCATAGGTTCCGTATGCCTTGGGGGGCCGCCAGCCCTTGTTTCCGGTCTCCTCGTATCGGTAAATGGGGGACCCGCCGGGGCTGGTTTTCGGCTTCTTTTTAAACTTGTCCAAAAATCCCATTTAAACCATCCTTTCTCCGCCTGTGCTCGCCCAACCGGCGGACAGGCACATTCCTCCTATTTGAACAGAAAGCCGGCTGCGTCCAGCTCCTCCAATACCCTTTGGTAGGCCTCCCGGCTGGGACACTGCAGGGTGTGCAGATGAATGCCTCCCGTCAGGTCGGACAGGGGCCTGGCCCGGCTCTCAGATACCGAGCGTATAAACTGCTGAACATCATACCGGGAGGACAGGTGCAGCTGGCCGGTGAGTTGGCCGTAGATGGGGTGCTCCACCACCACATCCACCACCTGGCAGCCGTTGTCCACCATGATTTCCAGCTCCCGGGTCATTCCCTCCCGATCGTGAACACAGGCCACGGTATAGGTAAGGGCCGCGCTCTCCTTCGGGAGCACATAGCCCCTCGGCGTGGCGGCGATGGCCGCGCCCCCTGCCCGCAGCAGCGCCACATCTCCCACAATAATCTGGCGGCTGACCGCAAACTCCTGGGCCAGTGCTGCCGCACTCACCGGTCCTTCCGCCCCGGCCAGCCGCTGTGCAATCGCCTGCCGCCGCTCCGCCGCGTCCATGCACGTCCCCTCCCATCCGCAAATCATCTTGTCAGGAGTGTATCACGTTCCGTCCCAATAGACAAGGTTGACTTTTTACAGCCGAGCAGTTACACTACAAGCGGAGATACCTGAAAGGAAGCTGTAATTGCTAAGAGCGCCGAATGATTTGATTGGAGGAGGATCTTCTATGAACACGATTAAGCGCAGGCTGCTGCCTGCCCTGTGCGCAGCCGCCCTGCTGGTCCTGAGCGCCTGCGGCGTCAACCGGGATGATATCACCACCTATATCCAGGGTGAGCTGGACTGTACATACAAAGGCATCATCAGCGAGGACTATGTCGCCCTGGTGGACGGCATGACGGAAGCAGATGCCCAAACCCAATATGAGAACAATGTCACCGCCGAGGCGGAGCGGATGCTCTATTTTCTGGAGGTCCTCTACTATGAGGAGGAGACTGCCTCGGAGGAGGTCATGACCCGGGCGGAGGAGCTGGTCAAGGAGATTTATTCCCACGCCCAGTACACGGTTAATCAGGCGGAAAAGCTGCAGAGCGGCGACTTTGCCGTGGAGGTAATTGTCTCTCCCATTGAGCTGTTCCCCCTGCTGACCGCGGATGACTACAGCAATATCTGGACAGAGGTCTGCAACGCCGCCGGCATCTATGACCAGGAAGGAGTGGATGCCCTTTCGGATGAGGAGCGCCAGGAGGTGGAGGCGCAGTATGCCCTGCGGATGATGGACCGGGTGGAGGAGCTGCTGCCTCAGCTGTCCTATGGCCAGGATCAGAGCGTAATGCTGCAGATGGATCTGTCGGATAACACCTATACCCTGGTGAGCAACAGCTGGGCCAATCTGGACAATATGATCATTGACTATTCCGGTACCTACATGTAACAGCGACATTCGACAAAATACCCATAGGCATCGTTGCCTTTTGCGGAAAAGAGTGGTAAAATAACGGCAGGCGCACAGCGCCTGCCGCATTTTTTCCCAACCGGCGGCTCGCCCGCCCGGGAATCAGCCGGAGTCCGCCCTGGGCACACTAAGCCGGATACAAAGGGGGTTCTGCTCCATGCGCACACTGGTCATCGACAAGTCCGCCCTGAAAAATAATCTGGCCGTCATCAAGGATCGGGCGGCTGGAGCGGTTATCTACGCCAATCTTTCAGGGAATGGCGGTGGAGTGGGTACCGTCCCGCTGGCCCGCCTGCTGCGGGAGGAGGGGATCGGCCGCTTTGCCGTTACCGAGGCCTCTCAGGCCGAGGACCTCCGCAAGGCCGGCCTGGTCGAGGAAGAGATCCTGATGCTCCGCTCCACCACAGACCGGGAGGAGCTGGAGCGGTTAGTGGACCTGAATGTGGTATGCACCATCTCCTCGGTGGACTCGGGCATGGCTCTGAACGCCCTGGCGGAAAACCGCTCCACAATCGCGGAGGCTCACCTTCAGGTGGACACCGGAATGGGGCTGGGCGGCTTTTTGGTGTCTGAACCGGAAAAGCTGCTGCTGGCCTACCGCTCCCTGCCCAATGTGGCCCTGTCCGGCATCTATACCCAGCTTCATGCCGCCAAATCCAACGATCCGGAGACCCGGCAGCAGCTGCAGCAGTTCCGCCAGGTGCTGGATACCATACACACCGCCGGCTTTGAAACCGGCATCGTTCACGCCGCGGGCTCCTTCGCCCTGCTGCACAACCAGGACGCCCGGCTGGACGGAGTCCGGGCCGGTTCGGCCATTCTGGGCCGCTGCCGCCGCACCCGGGACGACGGGCTGAAAACCGTGGGCTATGGGCAGGCCCCCCTCATGGAGGTGCGCTGGCTGCCCAAGGGACATACTGTTGGAGTAGACCGTCCAATTCGGCTGAAGCGCCCCACCCGGGTGGCCATTCTTCCCGTTGGGTTTCAAAACGGTTTTGGGGTAAACCGTCCCCGGGCCTGCGGATTGTGGACGGCTCTGCTCCGCTGGTACCGGGAAAACCGGCGCTTTGTCCGGGTGAATGGACAGCGTGCCCGGGTTCTTGGCTCTGTTGGGGCCTCTGAGACCATTCTGGACGTGACCCAGCTGAAGTGTACCGCGGGGGACTTGGCTTCCTTTGAACTGGACCCTCTCTTCGCCCGGGGGTTCACGGTGGAATTCCGCTGAATCTGGAGGCCGGTACAATGGATTATACGGATATTTATTCTTCTCCCTTGGGACATATTACCCTGGCCGGCCGGGGAGATCACCTTATCGGCCTGTGGTTTGAGGGCCAGAAGCACTTCGGCTCCGCCCTGACTCCCGGCTGCCGGCAGGGAAGGCCCCCTGTCCTCGCGGCAGCCAGGGCCTGGCTGGACCGCTACTTTCAGGGAGAGGACCCCGGTCCCCCGCCTCCTCTGGCGCCTCAGGGCACCCCTTTTCAGCGGACGGTGTGGGGCCTTCTCCTTCAGATTCCCCGTGGGCAGGTGACCACTTACGGCCAACTGGCTGCCCAGCTGGCCGCGCCACCGGGATCGGCGGCCCCTTCTCCCCGGGCTGTGGGAAGCGCCGTGGGACGAAACCCCATCTCTATTCTGATCCCCTGCCACCGGGTGGTGGGGGCGGACGGCTCTCTGCGGGGATACGCGGGCGGGCTGGAGCGTAAGGAAGCGCTCCTTTCCCTGGAGCACGCGGATCAGAAGCGGTTCTGTTTTTAGCTGCCGCCCTTTATGCGGCGGAAAGTCCCCAACGGGCCCCGTAACCTGCGCCCGTTCAGCCGGGTCCGCAGCCTTCATAGGCATCTCTCCCAATTACTTCTAATTTTCACGCCGGCCAAAGAATTGGCCGGCTTTTTTAACCGCGGCTCCTTTTTCATTCCCATCCGGTCGGCATGATCCGAAGAAGCGGGCTAAATCGGCTATGCACCGCCCGGCCCCCTGCATCCCTGACCTTTGTAACATGCGACAAAAAATTTTTCTCTTCTCTCTGCCTTCCTTCCTTTCTTGGTGGCAGGCCGGCAAAAAACCTCTTTTTCCTACAGGATCTTGTGTTTTGTATTATAACTGCTTTCGACCGGCGCCCGGACTTTCCGGCGAAATAAGGGCTTGACGCGGGCGGAAAAAGTGTGTATATTATTTTTGTTACCAATTTGTAACTCTTTTGTTGGAATTGTCATTTTTGAAACGTGCAGCATTTTGATCGAGAGGCAAAGCATGAAAAGATTATTAGAACCCAACCTGGGGGCCGCCTCCGCCTCAAAGCAGAAGAGTGGGGACATCCGGAACAGCAGAGAAGTCTGGGCTGAGCGCCTGCGTCAGGCCCGCGTCATCTGGAAGCACTGGGAAGAGTGGAGCTTTATTCATCTGCGCCGGGCGACTCACCTGCTTCACGGTGCGCTGGCCAGTCACAGGGCGGTGGGCCCGGCTTCTTTCCTCACCGCCTGCGCCGCGCTTGGGGTGGCCCTGACCTTGACCACGCTCTACACACCCAGCTATGCAGTCCTGGTAAACGGAGAGCAGGTAGGCGTAGTCGCCGACCAGTCTGTGGTCAGCCAGGCAATTCAAGAGGTGGAGGAAGAAGGCACCACCCTTCTGGGCTATGACTACCATGTGGAGGGCGATGTGGGCTATCAATTTGCCCTGACACTGAAAACCGACCTCACTGCCCAGTCAGAAATTGAGGACTATTTTTTCCAGCAGCTGGACACGGTGAGCAATCACCTGCGCCAGTGCGAGGTTCTGGTGGACGGCCGCTCCATCGGCGTGGTCAAAGACGAGGAAACGCTCAATGATATGCTGGACGGGATGAAGGCGCAGTACATCACGGAGAACACCACCTCCGCGGACTTTATGGAGGAGGTAACCGTCAACTACGTCTACGCCTCCGATTCCCTGATGACAGTGGAGGAGATGCAGGCCGCGCTGGAGGCCAACACCACCGGCGACACCACCTACACCGTTCAGAAGGGCGACACCTTCAACGCCATCGCCTATGCCAACGACATGTCGGTCAGCGACCTGAAGGCCCTCAATCCCGGTGTGGACATCAACCGGCTGATGGTGGGGGATGTGCTCAATGTCAAGGAGCTGATCCCCGTCCTGTCCATCCAGACGGTGGAACATGTGACCTACACCCAGTCCATCGAGTGTCCGGTGGAAGAGGTGGAGGACAGCTCCATGTATATCGGCGACACCAAGGTCCTCACCCAGGGGACGGAGGGAGAGGCCCAGGTGACGGCCAATGTCACCTACGTCAATGGGGTGGAGCAGCAGCGTGAGGTGCTGTCCTCCACAACCCTGCGGGAGCCCACCACCACCGTCATGGCCGTGGGTACCAAGGAGAAGCCCAAGACGGCCTCCAAGGGCACCTATATCTGGCCCTGCTCCGGCTCCATCTCCTCTTATTTTGGCGGGCGGTATATCTTTGGCAGCTACAGCTACCACTCCGGGCTGGATATCGCCGTCTCCTACGGCACCACCATCAAGGCCGCTGACGGCGGCACCGTCACCTTTGCCGGAACCAAGGGCGCTTATGGCAAACTGGTCATCATCACCCATGACAACGGCACCCAGACCTACTATGGCCACAACTCCTCTCTGCTGGTCTCCGCGGGAGACAAGGTCTACCAGGGGCAGGCCATTGCCAAGGCCGGCAGCACCGGCCGTTCCACCGGTCCCCATTGTCATTTTGAGGTCCGCGTCAATGGCTCGGCGGTCAATCCCCTTAACTACCTGCGCTGATCGAATCCTCTCTTCAGGCGCCCCGTGCCCGCCGGCACGGGGCGCTGTTTTTCCGAAATTTTACAGATCACACTATTTTCTCTTGCCTTTTCTTTTTAGGGCTAGTATAATGTTATAATTAAAGCGGAATTTGGGGTGTCTTGTCACCCCGTGAGGGGGCGTCTCCACCAATGAAAGCCAAAACCAATCTGACCATGCTGTGTGACTTTTACGAGCTGACAATGGCAAACGGCTACTTTCAGACCGGACTGAAGGACCGTATCTGCTATTTTGACGTATTCTACCGTACGGTGCCCGACAAGGCGGGCTTTTCTCTTGCCGCCGGTCTGGCCCAAGTCATTGAATACATTCAGGAGCTGCATTTTGACGAGGAGGACCTGGCTTATCTGCGGTCCAAGGGCTGCTTCGGCGAGGATTTTCTGGACTTTCTCCGCACCTTCCGTTTCACCGGTGATATCTGGGCCGTGCCGGAGGGCACCCCGATTTTCCCGGGTGAGCCTCTGCTTACGGTCCGGGCCCCCGCCATCCAGGCACAGTTTATTGAAACCTTCCTGCTGCTCACCCTGAACCACCAGAGCCTGATCGCCACCAAGTCCAACCGCATCGTCCGGGCGGCCGAGGGGCGCCCCGTCGCGGAATTCGGCTCCCGCCGGGCCCAGGGGTCCGACGGCGCCCTGCTGGGGGCCCGGGCCAGCTATATCGCCGGCTGCTCCGCCACCGCCTGCACCATGGCCGATCAGCGGTACGGCTCCCCGGCCACCGGCACCATGGCCCACTCCTGGGTGCAGATGTTTCCCGATGAATATACCGCCTTCAAGACCTACTGCCAGCTCTATCCCCACAGCGCCACTCTGCTGGTGGACACCTACAATGTGCTCAAGTCCGGAGTCCCCAACGCCATCCGGGCCTTCCAGGAGGTCCTGCTGCCCCAGGGCATTACCAAGTGTGGCATCCGCCTGGACTCCGGCGATCTGACCTATCTGTCCCAAAAGGCCCGGGAGATGCTGGACGCCGCCGGGCTGACCAACTGCAAAATCGTGGCCTCCAACGCCCTGGATGAGTACATCATCCGGGACCTGGTGCGCCAGGGGGCCCGCATCGACTCCTTCGGCGTGGGCGAACGGCTGATCACCTCCCGGTCCGAGCCGGTGTTCGGCGGCGTCTACAAGCTGGTGGCCATCGAGGACGAGGACGGCACCATCATCCCCAAGATTAAGATCAGCGAGAATCCCGCCAAGATCACCACCCCCCACTTTAAAAAGGTGTACCGCATCTTCTCCAGGGACACCGGCAAGGCGGAGGCCGACCTGATCTGCCTCCACGATGAGGGGTTCGACTTCTCCCAGCCGCTGGAGCTCTTTGACCCGGACGCCACCTGGAAGCGGAAGGTGTTCACCAACATCCAGGCCACCGAGCTGCTGGTCCCCATCTTCCGGAACGGCCAGCTGGTGTATCAGGTGCCTGACCTCCAGGCCAGCCGGGCCTACTGCCAGCGGCAGGTGGACGCCCTGTGGGACGAGGTCAAGCGGTTTGAAAACCCCCACAACTACTATGTGGACCTGTCCCAGAAGCTGTGGGACATCAAGCAGTCTCTGCTCACCAGCCATGAGATGTGACAGGGCGCGGATTTGCGCGTTTCCAGGACAGGCTTCCGCCGCCCCTGCCTTTCCGTCCCCCCGAGTTTGAACAAACAGAAACGGGCGCCCCGTCTGATGACGGGGCGCCCGTTGTTGGATCTTGCGGAATTACAGGACGCACAGGGCCAGGGTGAGCACCACCCAAAGGATGGCCACCCACTTGGTCATTTTGGCCAGCTTGGCGTCCACGCTCTTGGCCTTGTTTTTGGACAGGAAAGTATCCGCCGCACCCGAGATGGCGCCGGACAGGCCGGCGCTCTTGCCCGACTGGAGCATGATAATGGCGATAACCGCCAGGCACAGGATAACCTGGACAATGGTGAGGATCAGCTTGAGCATACCACAACGTTCCTTTCAAGCCCCGCAGGGCAAAATCATCTCGTCAGCCCGGCATCCCCGGACGTGGCAATTATGATATCATAAAACCGCCTCAAATGCAAGTATTTTCCCGAAAAATCCGGCAATTCTGCCGGGAAAACCGGACAGCATACCGTCGCTTGTGCCAAATACAGTCCGCACCACAAGATAAGCGGGATTACAGTGCCGCGATGGCCTCAATCTCCACCATCACGTCCTTGGGCAGGCGGGCCACCTGAACGGCGGACCGGGCTGGACAGTTCTCAGGGAAGTAGGTTTGATAGATCCGGTTCATTTCAGCAAAGTCGTTCATGTCCTTCAGGAACACCGTGGTCTTGACCACATTTTCCAGGCTGGCGCCGGCCTGGGCCAGAATGGCCTTCACATTTTCCAGGGAGCGGGTGGTCTGAGCCTGAATGGTGGGCTCTACCACCTCCCCGGTGGCAGGGTCCAGGGGGACCTGCCCGGAGACGAAGAGCAGGCTGCCTGCCCGGACGGCCTGGGAATAGGGTCCGATGGCGGCGGGGGCATTGGCGGTGGAAATAATTTCTTTCATGAGGATAGACTCCTTTCAAATTTGGATCAGAATCAGAAATATTGTATCATGTCAAACCGGGAAATTCAACCGGGCCCGGTCCGCGCCGGGCCGGCTTATAGTAAAGGGCGCCTCGCCGGCACTCCATTTCCACCAGTCCGGCATCCACCAGATATTCCACAAAGAAGCGGATATTGCGCTCGAAGGCCAGGGCCCGCTCCGGCCTGTGGGTGAACAGCTGGTAGCGGGTGCAGACAGACGCGGAGATGCGGCTGAATTCCATGGGATGGTCAATGATCTCCAGAATTTCCTCCAGCCGCTCCTGAATGAGCTGCTGGTTGGCGTCAATCAGCTCCTCGAAGTGAACCGGGGGACATACCCCCCGGTGAGCCAGAATATAGGCATCGCAGTTCAGGCCCCGCAGCTTCTCCCGGCTTTCAATGGCCCCCCGGTGGCTCAGTTCATAGGGCAGCTTGGCCCCCAGCATTTCGTGGCTCAGGAGCGCGTCGGCCGCGTAGCACACATTGTCCGGGGTGATGACCGCGATATGCCCGGGGGAGTGGCCCGGCGTACAGACGATCCGAAACCTTGCCCCAGCAAAATCAAAGGGGCCGTCCCGAAGCGGCACCAGTACATCCGGGGTGTGGAGCATCCCCTGGGACCGCTGGGCCGAGCGGTCGGGGGAAAAATTCAGAAAGTAGCACTTCAGGGTCAGCAGATTCTGGCACATCCCAGCCTCCGGTGCGGTGAGGGCCACGGGGATGTGATACTTCTCCTGAAAATATCCGTTGTTTCCGCAGTGGTCCACATGGGCGTGGGAGCACAGCACCCCTGCCGGGACCAGTCCCCCCTCCAGCAGGGAGGACTCCAGCTCCTCCCGTTCAGCGGGCAGGCCGGTATCCAGCAGGATACAGCGTCCCCCCTCCAGCCGGTAGAATGGGATCAGCTCCATCCCTTCGGCCACCCAAGTATTTCCAATCACCCGCGAAAGCTTCATAGTCCACCTTGCCTTTATTCTTTCCAACGGACTGTGGAAAAGCCGTCCGTCCAGCTCACTCGGTCAATCTCCATTTTATGTATTTCAAAGCAGGCCAGCGGAAAATCCCGAAACCCTTCCCGCCCCCGCAGCCGCTCAATGGCCTCCCGGGCCTTCAGCTCGGACGAAAACACGCCAATCAGCTTCTCCTCATCCTGTGTGCCAAAATCGTCTTTCAGCTCATAGATGTGCCACAGAAGAAAGACATCCATTCTCCATCACCCTAGATCAGCTTTCCCCGTTCTGCCTTAAATAGACCATCAGCACCGCCACATCAGCAGGGGATACCCCGGACACCCGGCTGGCTTGTCCCAGGTTCAGGGGGCGCACCTGCTGGAGCTTTTCCTGGGCCTCCAGCCGCAGACCGCCGATGGACCGGTAGTCCAGACCGGGGGGCATCAGCTTGTCCTCCAAGCGGCGCATCTCTTCCACCTGCCGCAGCTGGCGGTCAATATATCCGGCGTACTTGATCGTAATTTCAACCTCCCGCACCACCGCCTGGGACAGCGGAGGACGCCCAGGGTCAAAGGGGGCCAGGTCCGCATAGCTCAGCCGGGGCCGGCGCAGCAGGTCGGCCAGCCGGGCCCCATCCTTTACCGGAGGCTCTCCCCGCATCTCCAGCAGAGCGGCCAGGGCAGGGGAGGGGGGCGTGCCTGTGTGCTCCAGCCGGTCCGCCTCCCGGTCCACCGCCCGGTATTTTTCCGCCACCTGCTCATATTGCTCTTTGGAGATCAGCCCCAGCCGGCAGCCCACAGGGGTCAGCCTCCGGTCGGCGTTGTCCTGGCGGTGGAGCAGGCGGTATTCGGTGCGGGAGGTCATCATGCGGTAGGGCTCGTTGGTCCCCTTGGTCACCAGGTCGTCAATGAGCACCCCGATATACCCCTGATCCCGGCGGAGAATCAGAGGCTCCCGCCCCTGCAATTTCAGGGCGGCGTTCACCCCGGCCACAAATCCCTGAACGGCGGCCTCCTCATAGCCGGAGGAGCCGTTAAACTGTCCCGCCCCGTACAGTCCTGAGATATGCTTCACTTCCAGGGTAGGGCGGAGCTGAGTGGGGTCCACACAGTCATACTCGATGGCGTAGGCACACCGGGTCATCTCGGCATGCTCCAGTCCGGGAATGGTGTGGAGCATCTCCACCTGCACCTCCTCGGGGAGAGAGGAGGAGAAGCCCTGAATATACAGCTCTTCAGTATCCAGGCCCATGGGCTCAACAAAAAGCTGATGGCGCTCCTTGTCGGGAAAACGGACCACCTTGGTTTCAATGGAGGGACAGTACCGGGGACCCACCCCCTCGATGGTGCCGTCATAGAGGGGGGAGCGGTTCAGGTTGGCCCGGATGATGGCATGGGTGTTCTCATTGGTATAGGTGAGATAGCAAACCGCCCGGTTTTCCGGGGTGGACGCTGTCTGGAAGGAAAAGGGCTGGGCGTCCTCATCCCCAGGCTGAAGCTGCATCCTGGAAAAATCCACACTTCGGGCGTTGATTCGGGGGGGAGTGCCTGTTTTGAAGCGGCGGATGGACAGCCCCAGCTTCACCAGGCAGTCGGTCAGAGGCAGGGCGGCGGCCAGACCGTCGGGGCCCGAGTCCCGGACCACCTCTCCCACCACGGTGCGTCCCCCCAGGTGGGTTCCGGTGGCCACAACGGCGGCCTTTACCCGGTAACAGGCCCCTGTATGGGTGACAACTCCGGAAACTTCCCCTTTTTCCACCAAAATTTCCACAATCTCCGCCTGCTTGACCCACAGATTCTCCTGCCGCTCCAGCGTATGCTTCATCACCTTCTGGTACTCCCGGCGGTCCGCCTGGGCCCGCAGAGACCAGACGGCGGGTCCCTTCCCCCGGTTCAAAAGCCGGTACTGAATACAGGCCTTGTCCGCCGCTTTCCCCATTTCTCCTCCCAGAGCGTCCAGCTCCCGGACCAGGTGTCCCTTGCCCGTCCCCCCGATGGCGGGGTTGCAGGGCATGTTGCCCACCGTATCCAGGTTAATGGTGAAGCACAGGGTGCGCATCCCCATTCGGGCGGAGGCCAGCGCGGCCTCAATCCCCGCATGGCCCGCCCCAATCACGGCAACATCATATTCCCCAGCTTCATATCGGATCATCGGTCTCTCTCCACCTCGCCGTCACAGGTCCCGCAGGCTCCAGCTGTGCCATTGAATGTTGGGACAAAATCAGTTCCGCCCTTTTGTTTTCTGTCTGTTCCCTTCGATTCGTTTCCGCCCGCTCCTGCTCTCAGTCCACACCCAGCCGGCCGCCGCTCCCAGCAGCAGAATATTGCCGCACAAATACAGCCACACCAGCAGAATAATCAGGGAGGCCAGCGAGCCATACACCAGAGCGTACCGGGAGGACACGCCAATGAACCAGGAGAACACGGCCGAGCACGCCACCATGGCCAGGGCGGTAAACAGGGCGGTCAGCAGAATCACCCGATTGCGCTGCAGCCGCCTGGAAATACCCGCCCGATAGATAATCAGCACCAGCGCCAGCACAAAGCAGAACAGCAGCAGATAGCGCAGCCACAGCCACAGCCCGGACAGCAGGCCCAGCGGAAGCAGCTCTGTCAGCCGCTGGGGCAGGTGCTGCTCCAAAAACCAGAAAAACCAGTCCCCGGTGAAAATGACCACCACAGACAGGTAAATGGTCAGCAGAAAAAGCAGGGAGAGCACCACACTGAGCACCAGGCGGCGGAAGGGGGCCTGACACTCCACCTGATAGAGCTCGTCCATGGCCTGGAACAGGGTGCGCATCCCCGCCGAGGCGGACACCAGAATAGTGGCCAGGGCGGCCCACAGCAGGGCGGGAGACTGAGCCCGCGACACATAGCCCAAATATTCTCCGATCACTGTCAGCGCCCCGGCGGGCAGCACCTGGTCCAGCCCCTGGAGCAGCTGCTCCAAATCCAGATGAAACAGACCGATCAAATAGTTGACACACATCAGCAGGGGAAACAGGGTCAAAATCAGAAAGTAGGACAGCGCCGCCGCCGACCGGGCCACCCCCGCCCGCCCGTATGCCCGGACCAGCTCCAGGACAAAAGCCGCGGGATAACAGATCCAATCTCTGCCGCTCATGGGCCGCATCCTCCTCTCGCTTTACCGGGCATTTTATTCCGGCTCATATCAGTTTATCCCGGAAAGGAGACAGATTTTCCGCCGGACCTGTACACGCAAAACGCCGTCTGTTTTACAGACGGCGTTTCAACCCAGTTCAGCGCTCAGGCCAGCTTGTTGAGCTTGATGGTCATGCTGCTCTTTTTGTTGGCGGCATTATTCTTATGCAACAGCCCCTTGGCAGCGGCCTTGTCCACCGCCTTGACGGCCACCTTGTAAGCGGCATCGGCCTCGCTGCGGTTGCCTTCCGCCGCCGCGGCCTCAAACTTTTTGATCTCGGTCTTGAGCGCGGACTTCGCGGCCTTGTTCTGCGCAGCCTTGGTCCGGGAGACCAGCACGCGCTTCTTGGCAGACTTGATATTCGGCAAACCAAACACCTCCTCCGATTGCATCATCACGAAATTCAGGCGTAATACGTCTGTGCAGATATGTATTCTACCATCCGAAAAGAAAAAAATCAACTCTTTTTTTGAATTTTCACCTGAAATTTGGATAGTTTTTTCTGAACCGCTAAAAATAGGGAATGACAGCCGTCAAAAACACAAAATATTGGGAGCAAGGAGAAAAAATGGAGGGCAGACGTACTGATTTGGCCCTGGAGGCCAGGGAACTCTGGCAGGAGAGCAGCCGGGAGGCCTCCGCCCTGCCCGGGGTTCGGGCCCGGGAAGAGCTCCGGGAGGATATCCCGGTCAATGTAGTGGAGATTCTGGACGAGGAGGGGGCCCGCGCCCTGGGCAAGCCCCGGGGGCGCTATGTGACCTTAACTCTGGACGGAGCGATTCACCGGGCCGAGGGCAGCTTTTCCCGCACGGTGCGGGCGGTGGCGGGGGAGCTGTCCCTTTTACTGAACGAGGTCCCGCCGGACGCGCTGGTGCTGGTGGCCGGTCTGGGCAACCGGGCCATCACACCGGACGCGGTGGGGCCGCTGGTTCACGAAAACGTGCTGGTGACCCGCCACCTGGTGGATCAGGTGCCTGAACACTTCGGCTGGATGCGTCCGGTGGCCTCTCTGGCCGCCGAGGTGCTGGGCACCACCGGCGTGGAGAGCGGCGAGGTGGTGCGGGCGGTATGCGACAGGCTTCATCCCGCCTGTGTCATTGCGGTGGACGCTCTGGCCTCCCGCTCGGTCAGCCGTCTGTGCCGGACGGTCCAGCTCTCTGACACCGGCATCGCCCCCGGCTCGGGAGTGGGCAACCACCGCCAGGAGCTGAACCGCGCCTCCCTGGGAATCCCGGTGATTGCGGTCGGGGTGCCCACGGTGGTAGAGGCCTCCACCCTGGCGGCCGACCTGCTGGGGGACAGCGGCAGCCTGCCCCAGCTCGGCCCGGAAGGTTCTCTGCTGGTCACGCCCAAGGATATTGACAGCCAGGTGGCCGGCGTATCCAAGCTGATTGGATACGGCATCAGCCTGGCCCTGCAGCCAGAGCTCTCCATCGAGGACCTGGATCTGCTCCTCAGCTGAGGCCCGGCTTACAGGCTTTGAATCATGGCAATCACCGCGATATTGACCAGATAGAGCGCCGCAAAGGCGGCGGCCCGGCGCCAGGTTTCCCACTGCAAATTGGATTCCCCCTCTCTCCACGCTCCTAGTGTACGGGGCGGACGGGGGGGAATATACCGGGAAAGATCAGGGCATACTGGCGGTAAATACTGGACGGGCGGAGCAGTCCCGTCGCTGGAAAGGAAGGGACCGCCCATGGTCAAAGGCATTACCCGTCAGGTCATTTTAGTCAAGTCCCCTGACCCAAAGCTGTTTGAGGAGGCCATTTTTATTGTGAAGGATGAGGCGCTGGCCCGGGAGGGGGTGGATGCCGCCCGGGTGCTTCGAGAGGCCCGGCAGGCTGCCGACGGCTATCTGAAGCAGGGCGGGGCCTGGAACCGCCGGCTCAGCCGCCTCCCCGGCCCCGCCTGGGGGGCGGGCGGAGCGCTGCTGGCCTCCTTCGGCTGGCTGGTCTGGCTGTTCCTTTTATAACTTGATGTGCATAGAATGGATTGGCCCCGTTCTGCGCGGGCCCGCCTAAGCCATTCTGATCTGATTCCTCCTTTTTTGGCGCCCCGGCGGACTACACCGCCGGGGCGTTTCTCTGCTTCAGACACAGCAGGACCGGAGCAGAACATCGGTTCTGCTCCGGCCGATCGTAAGATTTTCTTTCATTGGAGATCAGTAATCCAGCTTCTCCTCCAGCCAGTTCTTCAGCTGGTCGATGGGCACCCGCACCTGATCCATGGTGTCCCGGTCCCGGATGGTGACGGCGTTGTCAGCCTCCTCGGTGTCGGACCCCACGGTCTGAAAGTCCACGGTGATGCAGAAGGGGGTGCCGATCTCGTCCTGGCGGCGGTAGCGCTTGCCGATGCTCCCGGCGTCATCGTAGTCCACCATGAAGTATTTGCTCAGCATGGTCTGGATCTCCCTGGCCTTGTCCCCCAGCTTCTTGGACAAGGGGAGGACCGCGCACTTGAAGGGGGCCAGAGCGGGGTGGAGACGCAGGACGGTGCGCACGTCGTTCTTCTCGGCGTCCACCACCTCTTCGTCGTAGGCATCTACCAGGAAGGCCAGGGTGACGCGGTCGGCGCCCAGAGAGGGCTCGATGACGTAGGGAATATAGTGCTCGTTCTTCTCCTGGTCGAAGTAGGTCATGTCCTTGCCGGAGGTATTCTGGTGGGCGGTCAGGTCAAAGTTGGTGCGGGAGGCGACGCCCCACAGCTCACCCCAGCCGAAGGGGAACACAAACTCAAAGTCGGTGGTGGCGTTGGAGTAGTGGGACAGCTCCTCAGGCTCATGGTCCCGCAGGCGCAGGTTCTCGTCGCGCATGCCCAGATTCAGCAGCCACTTGTGGCAGAAGTCCTTCCAGTAGGCGAACCAGTCCAGCTCGGTGCCCGGGGTGCAGAAGAACTCCAGCTCCATCTGCTCAAATTCCCGGGTTCGGAAGGTGAAGTTGCCCGGGGTAATCTCATTGCGGAAGGATTTTCCCACCTGGCACACGCCGAAGGGCAGCTTCCGCCGGGTGGTGCGATG
>CAJFVL010000026.1 GCA_904420465.1 uncultured Clostridium sp. | reverse complement strand
CTTTTTCAGCAACCTTAGTTGGTCCGAGTGACTGGATTCGAACCAGCGGCCTCTTGAACCCCATTCAAGCGCGATACCAAACTTCGCCACACCCGGAAACGGCGCCGTCCAGTTTCATCCAGACAGCTTAGATATAATAACACATCACACCAGAAAAAGCAAGCCCTTTTTTCAATTTTTCCGTTTCTTTTTCGTGTGTGGTTTCCAGGCCGAATCCAGGCCACTGAACCTTCAGCTGAACAGGAAATTTTGCAGCTCTCCCAGAAGCTCCATCCCTTTAAACTTCAGAACATAGCCTTCATTTTCTTCCGTTACCAATGCCGCTTGATCCGGCGTAAAATAGCCCGCTGCCTCCGCGGTATCCAGCGTCTCTGAAGCCGCGCCCAGGCACAGGGGCGGGAAGGCCACACACCACCAATTCTGTCCCTCCCCCTCCCCTATCACAATCCGCAAGGCGGTATACTTTCCCGCCGGCAGAGCAAAGCCGTCATATTCCTTGGTTGGGAACCAGGTATCCTCCAGGCTGGCGGTAACAGAGTAATCCTGTCCCCACTCCTCCACAGTTTCCCGGCCCGCCTGCGCCAGAAGGGCAAGATGGTCCTCCAGCGCCGCCTGGGCCTCCTCCAACGTCGCGTTCTCCGGATAGATCTCCTCTGTCACAGCCAGCACATGGTCCCGGACTGCCAGCTTCAGCTCCTGGTCCTCCCGGCTGTCTGAATTGGCAATCACATGAAAGCGGATCACCCGGTCTGCCAGCTCCGCCTGCTCCCGGCTCAGCCAGCTGCCCAGCACCAGGGCCGCCAGCACCCCCGCAATCAGCGCCAGCTCCCAGACGTTCAGTTTTCTGTCCATGGTTCCTCCCGGCGGCGCGGCAAGCAGAACGCGCCGCCCGCACTGTAAGTAAAGATGCTTACAGTATGGACGGCGCGCCGGGATTTTAAACCAAACACTCCGTTTTTATCAAATATCAGGCTATAAGCTCTCTGCCAGGAACCACTCGCCGCCGTTTTCCCGCAGCGCGTCCATCGCCGCCTCCGCCTGGCTCCGGACTTCAAACAGGCCAAAAACAGTGGGTCCGGTTCCGCTCATATTGACGCCCAGCGCCCCCTGCTGGATCAGCCCGTTCTTGATTTCCAGAACCCGGGTTCGATAGCGCGGGGACAGCACATCCTCAAATACATTATACATTCGCCGTGCCACCCCGCCCAGATCCCCCGCCTCCAGGGCGGCTATCACACCGGCGGTATCGGGCCTGCAGCGGAGGCGGACGCTGTCAATGCGTCCGAACAGCTCGGGGGTGGAGATGGGAAAATCCGGCTTGCAGACCGCCGCCCAGCAGCGGGGCAGGGGCGGGAGCGGGGTCAGCCGCTCCCCCCTGCCCTCGGCCAGAGCGGTTCCACCCAGCACACAGTAGGGCACGTCGGAGCCTACCCGCTCCCCCAGCCTGGCCAGCTCCTCCAAGGCAAACGGCTCTCCCTCCTGCCGGTTCAGCGCCCGGAGAACAGCGGCGGCGTCGCTGCTGCCTCCCCCCATGCCGGCGCAGACCGGGATGCGCTTCCGGATCTGGATGTCCATCCCTCGGACCGGCCTGTCCAGCGCCTCCCAGAAGCGCAGGGCGGCGGCGGCGGCCAGGTTCTTGTCCCCCGTGGGCAGGAAGCTCAGGTTGGTGCTCACCCGCACCCGTCCCTCGCTGTTTTGGGTCAGGGTCAGGGTGTCGTGGAGTGTAATGGACTGCATCACCATGCACAGGTCATGGTAGCCGTCCGGCCGCTTTCCCAACACGTCCAGGGTCAGATTCAGTTTGGCAAAGGCCTGTACTTCCATGGGGCCGCCTCCCCCTCGATCATCTTCACTCCCGAATCCTCCGGGCCTCAGTTTGTCAAAAAAGCCCTCCCGCAGGGAGTTCCTGCGGCCGCAGCCGCAGGAAAAAATTTAAATCAGTCAGTTCCGGCGGCATGTACGTCGGAACTGACACCTCTCACGAAATTTTGGACGACAATTTCGAAAGAAATCGAGTTCAAAATTTCGTGCAGCCTTTCTCGAAAAAGTGGCTCCGCCACTTTTTCGACAGCCTTCACTCCCGGATTTTCCGGGCCTCCAGATAAAATCGCTTGTCGTGGGCCTCTCCCATGGAGAAGGTTTTCCGCGGCAGGGAGCCGCCGTGGATGACAGCAGGGAACAGATCCGCCTTGTCCATGGCGGGTAGGAGAAAGCCGGTGGTATCCGGCTGGGAGGCCAGCCGGCGCACCACATCCTCCCCGTGGATATAGTCCACCCGGGCCTGGGGATGCGTCTGAAGATAGTGATCCAGGAAGGTCTGGAGCGTCCCCACCGCCAGCCATTCCCCGCCGCTGAGGAGGGCAATCTCCCCCTCGCTGCCCCGGGAGAGGTATGAGAAGCATTGGCATTTCTCCTTCAGCTCGGGGGTGAGCTGGCGGCCCCGCACGGCGCTGGGGTAGTACCGCCCCAGGGCGTCCAGCAGCTCCTCGGGCCGGACGCCGAATACCACCCGGTGGATGGGCTCGAACTCCAGAGAGCTGTCGTGGAGGTTATCCAGCTCCACCAGGGCATACCGGGCGGGGAGAGACTCCCACTGGTCCGGGGAGGTCAGCCGCTTCTGCCGCTCGTAGCACTCCTTGGCGGTGGCCAGGGAGTGGTTGCCGTCCCCCATGGCGAAGAGCATCAGCGCCTCGTCCCTGTCATAGCGGCTATGGAACCGCTCCGGGTCCGCCAGCGCCGTGAGGGCCCTGGCCACCTGATCCTGCTGCTCCTCCGTCAGCGCCCAGCCCCGGATGTGTCCGCCCCGCTCCATCAGGTCGAAGTCGTACAGCTTTTTCATGGCGGCGGTCTGGCCGGACAAAGGCTCGATGACGGTCCGCTCCGGGTCGTCCATCAGCAGCATCACATGGGGCAGCTCGATGGGGGCGTTCTTCCGCACCGCCACCCGGGGCGGGATGCGGGCGAGGACGGTGCCCTCGGTGGCCCGGATGGGTGCCTGGGATCTGGACTCGTAGTCGTACTGCTCCAGGTCCACCATGCCGATGAGTCCCCGGCGGACCTTGCCGCTGTCCAGGGTGCGCTCCACATAGAAGAGGGCGCCGGGATACTCCTGGAAGCGGCCCTCCCGCAGATAGCGGCTCATGGTGTTGTTGATCTCCATGATATCCGTCTCCACATTGGGGCCCTCCAGGCAGCTCTCGGGGAGAATCAGCCGCAGGGCGGAGGGGGCGCGGCCCACCCGCTCCTCCACCCGCTGCCAGTATTCAGGCTGGGAGGTGTACTGGTCGCAGGCCACTACGCTCCACAGAGACAGATCACAGTCTCGGGGAAGCAGAATGTCCGCCGGGCGGAAGGGCAGGTTTTTGAACAAGTCATTCATTGCAGATCACTCACTTTTTTCTGTATCCCGGGCGGTCCCGGCGGTCACGGCTTCGGGGCGCCGCCGGAGTCCTCCAGGCGCCGGGCCAGCGCGTCCAGCTTCTCCTCCAGCTCGGTCTGCTTTTGGATGATGGTGGCCAGAGCCGCCCCGCCGCCCGCCAGGGCCAGGAAGGCCGCCAGGCCAGCGAGCAGCTCGGAGTCGAGGGCGGCCACCAGGAAAAAGGCGGCTCCCGCCAAAATCAGCGCGGCGATCAGATTTTTCCCGAACATGGCGCGTCTCCCTTCGTTTCAGTCCAGCGCCCCTTCGATGGCGCGGAGCAGGTCGTCAAACTCCTCAAAGGCGGGGATCTGGGGGTAGTCCTTTTTGATCTGTTCGGTGGACTTGAAGAGGAAGCCCGCCTTGCTGGCCTGGATCATGGCCAGATCGTTGAAGCTGTCGCCCGCGGCGATGGTGTCATAGCCGCAGGACTGGAGGGCCTTCACCGTGGTCAGCTTGGACTTTTCGCAGCGCATTTTGTAGCCGGTGATCTCCCCGTCGGGGGCCACCTCCAGCGTGTTGCAGAGGAGGGTGGGCCAGCCCAGCTTCTCCATCAGGGGCCTGGCAAACTGTTCAAAGGTGTCGCTGAGAATGACCACCTGGGTCTCCCGGCGCAGGGCGTCCAGAAAGTCCTTTGCCCCGGGCAGGGGGTCGATTTTGGCGATGACGGCCTGGATCTCCCGGAGTCCCAGGCCGTGCTCCTTCAGAATACCCAGCCGCCAGCGCATCAGCTTGTCATAGTCGGGCTCGTCCCGGGTGGTGCGCTTCAGCTCCGGGATGCCGCTGGCCTGGGAAAAGGCGATCCAAATCTCGGGGACCAGCACCCCCTCCATATCCAGACAGACAATGTTCATGGTAGTTCTCTCTCCTGTTCATAAATTGATGGGTCCCCGCAGAGACGGATTACCCGGCCGGCCCAGGCGATCAGCTCCCCGGACAGGGCGCGGAAGTCCGCCTCCTCCGGCGAGGACAGGGCGGCGGCCCGCGCCCGGCTCTCCAGAACGGCCCGGTCCTCCCCGGACAGCCGGGGAAGCAGGTCCCGGGCGCGGCGCAGATCCTCCCCTGTCTCCAGAAAGTGCTTGGCCTGGAGGACAAAGGCGGCCTGCTTGCAGCATTCCCTCAGCAGGGGGAGGCTGCGGTCGTGGAGCAGATTGTGGACGGCGGCGTGGTAGAGGCCGCAGGCCCCGATCCGGACCGCCCGGACCACGTCCGCCCGTTCCACCGGCGGAAGGAGGTCCGACAGGTCCCCCAACCATGGGCGGGTGTCCCGGGCAAACTGAAACAGCTCGGACCGCTCCCAGCCCGCCAGCTCCTCCCGCCCGGAGAGAAATCCGCAGGCCAGCTCCCGTCGGGGCATCCGGCCCAGCAGGACCCGGTAGGCGTCCAGGTCATCAGGCTCCAGCCGGTCCAGCACCACCACCGCGTCGATGTCGCTGTCCGGCCGGCTCTCTCCCCTGCCCCGGCTGCCCTGCAGGCCCACAAAGAGCAGCCGCTCTCCGAAAGCGCCGCGCAGCTCTGCCGTCAGCCGGTCCATCCAGGCCTGAACATCCACGCCGGGGGCCGGGGACGCGCCCTCCCTTTGGCTCATCCTTCCCTCCCCTGCTTCCGGCGCAGGTTGGTGAGGAAGTTGTCCAGACGGCTCACCGCCTCGGCGATATCCTTCATGGAGGCGGCATAAGAGGCACGGACAAAGCCCTCGCCCCCCTGGCCGAAGGCGTTGCCGGGGATGACGGCCACCTTCTCCTCCCGCAGGAAGCGCTCACAGAACTCCTCGGCGGACAGGCCGGTGGAGCGGATGCAGGGGAATACATAGAAGGCCCCTTTAGGCTCAAAACAAGTTAATCCGATGCGGTTCAGATTCTCCACCAGATAGCGGCGGCGGCGGTCGTACTCCTCCCGCATGTGCTCGATGTCCCCGTCGCCGTTGCGCATGGCCTCGATGGCGGCGTATTGGCTGGTGGTGGGGGCGGACATGATGCCGAATTGGTGCAGTTTCAGAATCTGCTGAATCAGAGGCTCGGGGCCGCACAGATAGCCCATGCGCCAGCCTGTCATGGCGTGGCTCTTGGAGAAGCCGTTGACCACCACGGTTCGGTCGTACAGCTCGGGCAGATTGGCCGGGGAGATATGCTTCTGGCCGTAGGTCAGCTCGGCATAGATCTCGTCGGAGAGGATCATGATGCTGGTATCCTTCAGGACGGGCGCCAGAGCCTCCAGGTCCTTCCGCTCCATAATCCCCCCCGTTGGATTGCAGGGATAGGGCAGAATCAGCACCTTGGTCCGGGGGGTGATGGCCGCCCGAAGCTCCTCAGGGGTGAGGCGGAACTGGTTTTCCTCCTTGGTTTCCACATAGACAGGGACACCGCCCGCCATCTCAGTCAGCGGACCGTAGCACACGAAGGAGGGCACGGGAACAATGACCTCGTCCCCTGGGTTGAGCAGGCAGCGCAGCGTCAGGTCAATTCCCTCACTTCCGCCTACCGTGACAATAATTTGGTTTTTATAGTCGTACTTCAACTGGAAGCGCCGCTCCAGATAGGCGGAGATCTCCCGCCGCAGCTGGAGCAGGCCGGCGTTGGAGGTGTACTTGGTGCGGCCCCGCTCCAGGGAGTAGATGCCCGCGTCCCGGATGTGCCAGGGGGTGACAAAGTCGGGCTCCCCGATGCCCAGGGAGATGGCGTCGGTCATCTCCTCCAGAATGTCAAAGAATTTGCGGATGCCGGAGGGCTTGATCCCCTGAATTCTCCGGTTTAAAACTTCATCGTAATTCATACGAAAATATACTCCCTTTCCTCCGGCTCCTCGGGACGGAACACCAGATGCTTTTCTTTGTATTTTTTCAGGATGAAGTGGGTGGCGGTGCCGGTGACCCCCTCGATGGGGGCCAGCCGCTCGCCCACAAAGCGGGCCACCTCCTGCAGCGTCCGGCCGGAGATAATGACAGCCAGGTCAAAGGCGCCGCTCATCAGATACATGCTCTCCACCTCGTCATACTGGTAGATGCGCTCGGCAATGCGGTCGAACCCGTCGATGCTCTGGGGGACCACCTTCACCTCGATGAGGGCGGTGACGTTGTCCCGGTGAACCCGGTCCCAGTCAATGATTGCCTGATAGCCCAGAATGGTGCCATTCTCCTCCAGGCGTGCCATCTCCTCCTTCACCTGTGCCTCGGACAGGCCTGCCTGTGCGGCCAGCTGTGCGGTGGATTGTGTGCAGTCTTGTTCCAGCAGTTCCAGCAGCGTTTGCATATTCTGGGACCTCCTTCAATGAATTTCCTCCCCGGCACGGCACGGTGCGGAACCGCCGGCAGAGGAATTACGTCTCATTATAATTTATTTCGCCCTGTAACGCAAGACTGGAGGAGGAGAAACATATCAGGCCACGCTCAAAACGGGAAGGAGCCGGTCATCCGTCCGCTCTTCCCCGCATAGGGACGGGCCGGGAGAGAATACAGTGGGACAGGAGGTGTCAGCTCATGTTCTCGCCCGTATTCTACCTGCTGCTCAACAGCCTGTTTTTCACCCTCCGCCTCTCGGGCGGAAGCGGCTCCTTTCCCCGCCCCCTGAAGGCCGCCGAGGAGCGGGAGTGCCTGGAGCGGTGCGCCCAGGGTGACCTGGAGGCCCGCAACACCCTGGTGGAGCACAATCTTCGTCTGGTGGCCCACATTGTCAAGAACGGCTGATGCGGAAGGAAAGAACTCCCGCAAGGCCGGCGGCGACGCGGCTTTGCGGGAGTTGATTATGTTTGGATCAAACAGGCCGCCTTTCTGTGTACAGCCTTACTTCCAGACAGCTGCGGCCCAACCGGAAGCGGTTTGGACGGCTGCGGGAGCGCACCCAGCGCGGAATTCAGGACAAACACGGCGGCCGGGAGATAGAGGGCCGGGTCCACCAGATGGGCCCGCCCCCGGCACGCCATCACCACCACATGGGAGACTACCCCCAGCATGACGCCCGTGGTGATGGAAAAGGTGAAGGGCATTCCCACGATCATCAGAAATCTGGGCAGGGAGATCTCCACATGCTTCCAGGTGATCTGGGTGATGCCGCTCATCATGGACATCCCCACCATGACCAGCGGGGCGGCCAGGACGGGCACGACACCCGACCAGGCGGCGGAGCATATCCCGTCCCTCACCAGCTCTTTTCAATGGTCAGCACATTCATTCCGTCGGTATACGAATAGGCGATGCGGTCCATAGTCTTTTTGACCATAAAGATGCCCAGCCCGCCGATCTCCCGCTCCTCGGCCCCCAGGGTGGTGTCCGGGTCGGACTGCTGGGTGGGGTCATAGGGCCTGCCGTTATCGGTGAAGCGGAGGACCGCCCGCCCCTCCTCCGCCTCGCAGCCCACGGTGGCGGAGGTGGCCCCGCTGTACCGGGCGATGTTGGAGAAGATCTCGTCGATAGCCACGTTGATCTGGGCAATCACCTTGGGCGGGGCCTGATGGGCCTTCAGCTCCCGCTCGAAGAAGTCGACCACCGTCTCCATGCACTCCAGCCGCGGCTCCACACTGCATTTTTTCATGGTTTCTTTCCCCGTATCCCGCCGCCGAATGGCCAGCATGGTGATGTCATCAAACTGGGGCGCGCCCCCCACAAACCGGTCGATGTCCGACCGGACGGCCGCCAGCAGCTCCTCCGGGGAGCGCTCCGGCGCCGCGTTCAGGGCGTCCAGCATCCGATCCGTGCCGTAGAGGGTGTTGGCTCCGTCCGTCGCCTCGGCCACGCCGTCGGTGTAGACGAACAGCGTGTCCCCCGGACCGATCTCCAGCTGGTACTCCCGGTAGCGGGCGTTCTCCATCCCCGCCAGCACAAAGCCGTGGCGGTCGCGCACCAGCTCGAAGCCGCCGCCGGCGCGCCGGATGGCCGGGTACTCATGGCCGGCGTTGGCGGCGGTGAGCCTGCCGGTGGAGATCTCGTAAATCCCCAGCCAGACGGTGACAAACATCTCCGCCTCGTTGTTCTCGCACAGCTGGTTGTTCACCTTTTCCAGAATGGCTTTGGGGGACAGGCCGGTCTGGGCGGCGTTCTTCAGCAGCGTCTTGGCAATCACCATGAACAGGGCGGCGGGCACGCCCTTGCCGGAGACGTCCGCGATCACCATGGCCAGATGGTCATCATCCACCAGGAAGAAGTCGTAGAAGTCGCCTCCCACCTCCTTGGCGGGGGTCATGGTGGCGTAGATGTCAAACTCATTCCGGTCGGGGAAGGCCGGGAAGATGCAGGGCAGCATATCCGCCTGAATCTTCGCCGCCACGTCCAGCTCCGCCCCGATGCGCTCCTTCTCCGCCGTCACCTGCGCCAGGTTCTGGATGTAGTCGTTCAGCTGGCCCGTCATATACTGGAAGGCCTGCGCCAGATCCTCTACCTCGTCGCCGGTGTGGATGTCCACGCGGAAGTCGCCCAGGTGGTTCCATGCTGTGCTCCACCAGCCCCAGCGCCGCCTGGTGCAGCGTCCCCAGCGGGCGGATCAGCGCCCGGCGGATATAGAAGTAATAGGCAAAGACAGAGGCCAGCAGCACCGTGCAGATCACCAGAAACATCAGCAGGACAAACTGGCTGATCTGCCGGTCGATCATGTCCATGGAGATGTCGATGCTGGCCAGGGCCGCCGGCTCGCCGGAGCTGTCCAAGATCGCCACATAGGCCGAGGCCAGATAGCCGTACTCCTCGTTGTTGGTGATCAGGATGGTCTGCTCCGCGTCGGGGGAAAAGGCGGCGTGCATCAGCTCGTCCCCTCCGCCGTAATAGGCGTCGGTATCGCCCAGGTCGCACACCCCCTCCTCCCCCGGGACTCCGGCGTCCCAGATATAGACCATGACGTCCTCTTCGGGCACCACCACATAGAAATACTTCAGGCCCATCGCCTGCTTGACGGTCAGCAGGTATTGGCGGATCTGCTCATATCTGCATCACCATCCGGAGCTGTCCGGACAGATCCACACCTTCCAGCGCGGACAGGAGCTGCTCTGCCAGGCAGAGGAGGCCGGAGGGTTCGACCTCTATCTTTTGGACATCATCATGCCAGGTCTGGACGGCATCCAGACAGGGCGGCAGCTGCGGGAGCTCGGAAACGGCGGCGAGATTATCTATCTGACCATTTCCCCCGATTATGCCATCGACAGCTATTCCGTGCGCGCTTTCTTCTATTTGCTCAAGCCAGTCGAAAAGGAGCGGCTTTTCCAAGTGCTGGACGCGGCCTTTGAAAAGCTGAAGGAGCGCCGGAGCAAGGCAATCCTGATCACCACACGGGATGGGCCTCGCCGTATTCTGCTGGATCAGATCTTATATGTGGAGCGGGTCGGACGGGTCCTTCGCTATTACTGTTCCAACGGCACCGTGGATTCCACAAGCCTCCGCAGCACCTTCCGCGCCGCGGTGGAGCCGCTGCTTGCCGACCCGCGGTTCTGCCAGTGCGGCTCCAGCTTCGCCTTCAACCTCCAGCACGTTGCCGGGGTGAAGGGACATGAGGTCCTGCTGGACAACGGCCGCTCCGTTGCCATTCCCCGCGCCTCCGTGCCCTCCTTTAAGAACGCATGGGGAAGCTTCTGGCTGGAGGAGGGACCCGCATGACGCCCTATTTGACGGCGCTGATCCTCGCTGACCTGCTGTATATGACGGCAGTCGGCATGACCATGCTGTTCCTGTTTGTCAAAAGCCGCCTGCCCCGGCGGAAGACAGCCCTCATCTTCGCGGGCACCGGCCTTGCGCTCATGGCCCTGGAGGTCGGCTTGACCTATGCCTTCAGCGTGGACCTGGTGGTGCGGCTGTACAGCGTGGCGGTCTACCTGCCCTCCTTCACGGTGGCCTTCCTGCTCAGCCGGTACCGGGGCTGGCGGCTGCTGTACCAGCTGCTTTCCGCCGTCCTCTTCTGCTTTCTGATCCAGCACATCGGCGGCGTCGTGTATTACCTCTCCGGCCAGCGGACATGGGTGCTGTGGCTCACCCTGCTCCTCTTGACCCCGCCCACGTTGTGGCTGCTCCATCGACACCTGTGCCCGCGGGTGTTCCGGGCGCTGGAGGATCTGAAGCGGGGCTGGGCGATGATCTGCGTCTGGCTGATGGTCTACGGGCTGATCGTCCTCTTCGTGTTCCCGGGATATGTGGGGATCGACTGGGTCACCACGGTGGTCAAGCCCATGTTCTCCCTGCTGATGGTGGGCTTCTACTGCGTCCTGCTCCTGCTCTTCACCAGCGTGCGGCGGGAGACGGAGGCCCGCCACCACGCCCAGCTCACGGAGCTCTCCCTCTCCGCCCTCCGCAGCCGGATGGAGGCCGTCCAGACGGTGGAGGAGGCGGTGCGCATTGAGCGCCACGACCTGCGCCACCGGTTCCGGGCCATCGCGGAGCTGGTCTCCCAGGGGGAAACTCAGGAGGCCCCGGCCTTCATCGGCGCGGCCCGGGCCCAGCTGGAGGAGCGCAAGCCCGTCCACTGGTGCCGCCCGCCGGTACTGGACGCGGTGTTCTCCACCTACTTTGCCCAGGCCCAGCGGAAGGACATCCAGGTGGACGCCCGCATCGCCCTGGCCGAGCCCCTGCCGGTGGCGGAGGCGGAGCTGGCCATCGTCTTTTCCAACGCCCTGGAGAACGCCATCCACGCCTGCGCGCGCCTGCCGGAGGAACAGCGGGAGATCCTCTGCAAGGCGATCTCCTACCCCAATCTGATGTTTGAATGTTCCAACCCCTTCGCCGGGGTCATCCAGTTTGATGAAAAGGGGCTGCCTGTTTCCACCCGGCCGGGCCACGGAATCGGCAGCCACTCCATTGCGGCTTTTTGCGAGAAGCACGGCGCCTCCTATCAGTACACCGCGGAAAACGGCCGTTTTACCCTGCGGGTTATCCTGTGATGTGCGCTGAAATGGGAGGCAATTCCGTTTCAGCAGGCCATTCACTCCTCACTCCAACCGCAAAAAATCGGAGCATCCTCCCTGAAAAGAGGATGCTCCGATTTTTTACAGCCGTCTGTCTGGTTCAGAGGTCCGGGCGCCGGGAGTGCTCTTCGGATGCGGAGGCCGCCGAATCCGTTCCTCCAGCAGCCGTCTGCGGCGCCAGAATATTTGATATGGCCTGCTCATCAATGACAAACCTGGGCATACCCATAGATCCCGGCGCCACCTCGTACTCCTCAAACACAATGACCAGACTGCCGGACTCATCCAGATAAAAGCTCTGGTCGGCGTCGATAGCCTGAAAGCAGTCCTCCTCCGGCCAGATGCCGCCCGGGATAAAGTAGTCCCCTTCTCCAGCTTCCACCTGCTCCTCCATCTGGCGCAGAATGTCGGCGCTGATGGCCCCGACGTAGTCGCTGCCCTCCAGGAACAGGTCGGAGAGGGAGAGCACCTCTCCCGTGCCCTTATCCAGGGTGAAGTACCGGCTGTAATCCACCGAACCGCCGGCGTTGAGGGTGGTGTAGAAGCACAGGGACAGTATCTCCTCGTCATCCCGCAGCACCTGATATCCTGTGTCCGACGCCACATAGCCCTGATATTCCCGCGCCGCGTACCAGAGGAAGGTCTCCTGCACCTGGGCAATATACGCCTCAGTCCGCTCATTCATCTCCTCCGCCCCGTTCACAGCCGGCTCTGTATCGGCGGATGGATCAGGGTCCCCAGCCGAGCCGGTGTTCTCCAGCACCGGCAGCTCGCCTGAAATCGAGGTGTCGCCCCAATGCAGGCCGTAGGTGCGCAGGTCCGCGATCTGAATGACCGGACCAATGACAGGTGCCGCCTCCAGCGCTTGCGCCAGATCCGGCATACAGTTGAGACAAACCACACAAAGCAGCACCGTCATCAATGTACGGACCGCCGCCGCTCCGACGGAACTGCCTTTGTTGGGCTGACCGCCCGGTTCGGGATGAGACAGCGCCGCCTTCAGGATAAACACCCCGTCGTCTTGCTCACATACCAGAACGCCTTCGTAATGCTCCACCACGGTTTTGACGCTCTTTAACCCAATGCCGTGCTCCTCAGACTCCCTGACCTTGGGCAGGCCGTCCGGGCCAAAGGCGATATCCTCCCGGCAGGGATTTTCGATTTTCAGCGTGATCACGCCGTTTTCGTGGGTTGCCACGCTGATTCTGATCCACTTGTCATCCGCAGTTTCGTTCTTCTGACACGCATGGATGGCATTTTCGATCCCATTTGCCAGAATCACACACAGGTCAAGCTCGTCCACCGGGCAGCGCTGGGGAATATCCGCCTTCACCTCCACCTTACAGCCGCACGCCCTGGCCCTGCCGAGACAGGCGCGGAGCAGGGCGTTCACCGTCACATTGGCACAGCAGACCTCCGGAGCCAATTCGCTGAGCTGTCCGTTCAGCGCGCTGATGTATTCCAGTCCCTCCCGGGATTTTGCCTGGCTGAACAGCCCCTCCAGCACCTGGAGGTGATGCCGCATATCGTGGCGGTATCTTCTCCCCTGCTCCAGCTTCTCCCGGAGCTCCTCATATTCCCTGCGCTGGTTTTCCAGCTGTAATCTGGCCGTCTGTCCAGCCGCCGCTGTCCGCCGCAGGGACGCCGCGGAGGTCAGCCCCCAAGCCATTACGCCCAGCAGCGGCAGGGCGGTCAGGAGGATCAGCAGCAAAAGCAAAGGGTCCGTCACGGTGTTGGACCAGTAGGAGAACAGCAGGAACAGCATGACCACAGGGAAGCTCAGCAGCAGCCAGCCGCTCCTGTTTTCCAACACATAGGCGCGGTATGGGCGGCGAAGATAACGAAATACCAGCCAGAGCAGCGCAAGGGCCGCCGCCAGCACAGGCGCACTACCGTTTTATGGGGAAGCCAGATATTTATCAGTCTCTGAAGGAACAGCAGCGTAAAGCTCACCAGGACGCCGGCGCTCCATACGGAAACGGTCTGCAGAAAGTTGGAGGCTGACAATACATGGACTGCAATGATGGCGGGGATATACGCGGTGACAGGCAGCAGGGTCAGCACCAGCGTCTCATCCAGGCCGGCCGTAAGCAGCCCAGCCTGGAGGGCCAGAATCCCGGCCAGAACCCCGGCGGCGATCAGTCCAGTGGTTTTATTTTGAAAGCGAAACCGCATCAGGCTGCCGCAGACGGACACAAAAGCGGCAAGCTTGATGGCCTCCAGCAAAAAATGCGCCGTGTATGGCAAGGCTATTCTTCTTTCTGCTGTCATACCCCGCTGTGCGCGGCCATCCAGCTTGCCTGGAACACAGCGCGCGCGGCTGCGCTCAGAAGAATGCACCGGGAGAGGGTATTTTCCATCAGTATACTATGGAACGGCCGAAATTGCAATCCGGCAAATTGGCTGGTCCGCATCCTCCTCGGGGCGGACAGCTTCCTTCGCTGATTGTCTCAGCCGGCTGAACAGCCGATATCCATACCGGGGCTGTCCGGGCGGCGCACATCTGTCCAGTATGTTTGATATGTCCAGCATTCTGCATTTGATCTCCGTTTTTCCTGTATAATTTTGAATGTAAAAATTGTGTATATTGCATATAAATTAGCGGAATAAAATACAGCATTTCTAAAAATAGATCATTTCCATACAACTTTATTATCTTTTTTTAAAAATCTATTGCAGCTTTTGAGCGCGTCATGATATAGTACGGGCACTGGAAGAAAGGATACCTTACATTCGGAATTCGAAATTTTAAGGGAAAAGGAGAGAAAACAATGAAAAAGCGGATACTTGGAGCGATTCTTGCCTGCGCGATGACGATTGGCCTGCTGGCCGGGTGCGGCGGCGGCAGCAGCAGCGGCAGCAGCGGCGGCAGCGGGGGCAGCAGCTCTTCCGGCGGCGTGAGCACCAGCGGGGGCGGCGAGTCCTCCGGCGGTCTTACCGCTTCGGCCATCAGCAGCAGCTGGAAGGTAACCTGCCCGTGGGCTCCCTCCGGCGTGGCCGCCATGGTCAGCCAGATGGCCGCCACCAAATCCCCCGACCACTCCGACTCCATCACCCTGGTGGCTGAGGCCATCGCCGGCGACGCCGCTACCGTCAATACCTGGGTTCTGGACACCGAGGCCAACGACCCCGAGCTGGTATTCGTGGGCGAGGGGCTGCTGTCCATCACCTCGATCATCGACCCGTCCAAGATGCAGTTCGGCGAGGAGGATCTTGCCTTTGTGGAGAACCTGTACTCCTCCATCTTTGTTCTCTCCGCCGACGCGGATCTGAACATCAACACGCTGGACGAGCTGGAGGCCTATGTGGCCGAGGGCAACCCCGTCAGCGTGGCCGTCAATGGAGCCACCGGGTCCGAGGCGTTCCTGGCTGCCGCTCTGTTCGGCTCCATGGAGGCCTCCGACCTGAAGCTGGTCCCCTATCAGTCCGCCGCCGAGGCTGCCCAGGCCGTGGCCCGGGGCGAGACACAGTTCGCTGTCTCCCACCAGTCTCAGATTCAGGAAAACTTCCAGCAGGGAACCGTCACCGTGGTGTGCGCCTTTGACGAAAAGGCCATCGAAAACGGCCCCTTCGCCGGGGTCGAGGGCGTGGGCGAGCAGGGCTACCCCTATTTCCGCAACCGCTGCTTCATCATGGCCCGGGCCGGCACCGACGAGGCCGCCATTGCCGAGCTGCGGGAGCTGTATGACAGTATCCTGGCCGACGAGGAGATGGTCACCTGGCTGCAGGATACCATGCTGCTGGAGGCCGACCCCATGACCCAGGAGGAAGTGGACGCCCACCTGGAGAACGTGCGCAGCATTGTCACGGAGTATCAGGACGTTGTAGTCGGCTGATCCCAAAACAGAGGGGGAATGGGCCGGGAGTCATACCCGCCCATCCCCCCTTTTCTTCTGCGGCACTATATTCAGATTTGGAGGTTGATCGGATCATGAACGGCTTTTTGGATCGGTTCTATGCCCGTCTGGACGCCCTGGGCGAGCGGCTCCAGACCCGTCAGCTGCGCATCCCCGTCAATCTGACGGCGGGGGTGGTATGCTTCCTGCTCGCGCTGCTCATCCTGTTCATCATGCCCCAGCAGGTGGAGGTGTCCCAAAGCGACACCATCAACGGCCGGGCTTTCCCCACTCTGCTGATCACAGTCATGATGCTCTGCTGTGTCATCCTGGTGGTCAAGGACCTGTATAAGCTGGCCACCAAGCGGCCCATCGAATGGAAGGTCATCCGTCTGGATACCGAGGTCAAGGCTCTGGTCCTCATGGCCTTTCTGCTGCTGTCCTTCTGGCTGTGCGTGGTCACGGACCTGTTCGTGGTGGGGAGCATCGTGTGCTGTCTGTGCTTTCTGATCTATTTCCGGTGTAAAAAGCCCAGCTACTACGCGGTCACGCTGGGGCTGGCCGTGATCATCTGGGTGGCCTTCCGATTCGGTCTGAACGTAGACTTTTAATAAGGGAGGAACAAGACTATGATGGAATACATCGGCCCGGCCGTCGGTCTGCTTTTCACGGTAGAGAACATCATCTGGATCAACCTGGGTGTCTTTATCGGGGCCATTTTCTCCGCCATCCCCGGATTGACTGTTATCCTGTGCGTCACGCTGTTCCTGCCGGTCACCTATACCATGACCGCCATCCCCGGCATGATGTTCCTGCTGGGCATCTACTGTGCCGGCGGATACGGGGGCAGCGTCTCCGCCATTCTGATCAACACCCCGGGCACTCCCCACGCCGCCGCCACCATGCTGGATGGGTATCCCCTCTCCCAGAAGGGGCGAACCAAGGCGGCGCTGAAGATCGCCCTGGAGGCCTCCACCTTCGGCGGTATTTTCTCCGCCCTGGCGCTGCTGTTCCTGGGGCCCCAGGTGGCCAAAATCGCCGCCCAGCTGGGCACCGCGGAATATTTTATGGTGTGCCTCTTCGGGCTGACCATCATCGCCGGCGTCTCCGGCAAAAGCCTGATCCGGGGCATCATCTCCGCCTGTCTGGGCCTGCTGATCTCCTGTGTGGGCTCCGATCCCATGACGGGCTACGACCGCTTCACTTTTGGCATCGACCGGATGTATCTGGGACTGGATCTGGCCGTGTGCCTGATCGGCCTGTTCGCGCTGATCGAGATTCTGCGCAAGGCCGAGCCCCAGGGTAAGTCCCAGGATATGGACACCTCCAAGCTGAAGGACGACGGCCGCATCACCAGGGAGGAGTACAAGCGCATGTTCCTGCCCACCCTGGTAGCCTCTATCATCGGCGTAGGAGTGGGCATTATCCCCGGAACCGGCGCCTCCGAGGCATCCTGGTTCAGCTACAACACCGCCAAGAATATGTCCAAGCATCCCGAGGAGTTCGGCCACGGCTCGGTGGAGGGCATCGCCGCCGCCGAATCGGCCAATAATGCGGTTACCGGCGCCACCCTGATCCCCCTGCTCACCCTGGGCATCCCCGGAGACGGCACGGTGGCCATCATGCTCTCCGCCCTGATGATCAACGGGCTCAACCCCGGACTGTCCCTGTTCACCACCCAGGGGGACATCATGTACGCCATCATGCTGGGACTGGTCCTGGTCAACATCTTCATGCAGATCCAGGGACAGCTGCTCACCCCGTTTTTCGCCAAGGTCGTCTCCATTCCCCAGGAGATCCTGACTCCCATCATTGTCATCTTCTGCTTTGCCGGCGCCTACTCCGTCAACGAGAACTACTTCGATGTGGGCGTGGCCCTGGTCTTTACCGTTCTGGCCTGGGTGCTGAGCAAGATGGACCTCCCCCCTGTGCCCATTCTGCTGGGCCTGGTGCTGGGCAAGATGACCGAGACCAACTTCCGCCGGGCCCTGCTCGTCTCCGACGGGGACCCCAGCATCTTTTTCAGCAGCATCTACTGCAAGATCTTCATCGTTCTGATTATTGTGGCTCTGGCCGCCATCGTTCGGGGAAAGCTCCGGGAGCGCCGCGCGGAGCAGGCGGCCGTTGTAAGTCAAGAAGGAGGGCAAGATGTCGTATAATATCGTATTTTACTTCACCGATCAGCAGCGGTGGGACACCTGCGGCTGTTTTGGCCAGCCTCTGAACATCACCCCCAACCTGGACCAGCTGGCCAGGGAGGGCGTGAAGTTTGACAACGCCTTCTCTCCCCAGCCGGTGTGCGGCCCCTGCCGCGCCCTGTTCCAGACGGGCAAGTACCCCACCGAGACGGGCTGCTTCCGCAACAACATCATGCTGCCCGCCAATGTCAAAACCCTGGCCAACTACATTGAGGAGGCGGGCTACGAGACCGCCTACATCGGCAAGTGGCACCTGGCCAGCGACGGCGAGCTGGAGAAAAAGCCCACCATCGACCACACCATCACCGCCATTCCCCGGGAGCTGCGGGGCGGCTACACCGGATACTGGCGGGCTGCCGACGTGCTGGAGTTCACCTCCCACGGCTATGACGGCTATGTGTTCGATGAGAACAACAACCGCATCGACTTCAAGGGCTACCGTCCCGACTGCATCACCGACATGGCCCTGGAGTTCTTTGACACCTACGACCGGAAGAAGCCCTTCTTCATGACCATCTCCCAGATCGAGCCCCACCACCAGAACGACCACAACCACTATGAGGGACCGGAAGGCTCCAAGGAGAAGTACAGGAATTTTGTTCTGCCCCATGACCTGGAGGTGCTCAAGGGCAACGCTGCCGAGGAGTACCCCGACTATCTGGGCCAGTGCGCCAGTCTGGACGAAAACCTGGGCCGGCTGGTGGAGCGGCTGAAGAAGGAGGGGCTGTACGACAGCACTGTCATCATCTTTGCCTCCGACCACGGCTCCCACTTCAAGACCCGCAACACCGACAGCCACCTCAACGGCTATGACGACTATAAGCGCTCCTGCCACGACGGCGCCCTCCATGTGCCCCTGGTCATCGCCGGCGGCCCCTACAAGGGCGGCGTAGCAGTGGAGGAGCTGGTGTCCACCGAGAGCCTGCCCAAGACCATCCTGGCCCTGGCCGGCGTGGACGTGGGCAGCGCCATGATCGGCGAGAACCTGCTTGACGTGGTGGAGAAAAAGGACGATAATAGACCCAACCAGGTATTCGCCCAGATCTCGGAGAGCCGCGTGGGCCGCTGTGTCCGCACCGCGGATTACCTCTACTCCGTCTATGCCCCCGGCGTCAACGGCGGCGAGGCGGCCGCGTCCGATGTGTATGCCGACGACTTTCTCTATGATCTGAAGGCCGACCCCTGGCAGCTGAACAACGTGGTGGCGGACCCGGCCTATGCGCAGGTCAAGCAGGATATGCGCGGCCGGCTGCTGGATTGGATTGAACAGGCCGAGGGAACCCGTCCTTCCATCGTTGACTGAGGAGAGGGTTTGATTGGCAGGCTCGGACAAGAAGTCGGAACAGGTGTACCGCTGGCTCACATCCTATATTGATGAGACCAAATTTTCCGGAAATCTGAGGCTGCCCTCGGAAAATGCACTCTGCCGCCGCTTGAACATGAGCCGAGAGACGGTGCGCTCCGCGCTGGACCATCTCGCCCAGGAGGGCGTGATCCGCAAGATAAAGGGGAGCGGCACCTATATCAACAAGGATGTGGCGCTCTCCCGGGAGCTGGGCACAGGATCGGCCCCGCTGAAAATCGGTTTGATCCTTCAGGGCCAGGATACCCACGCCAATTCCGAGCTGCTGGAGGGCATCAAAAGCGTCCTGCCGGCCGGTCAGGTCGATCTGAGGGTATTCTTTACCGACAACAAGTTCGCCAATGAACGGCGCTGCCTGCAGACGGTGGTGCATCAGAATTTTCAGGGGTTCATTGTGGACGGCGTGAAGGCCAGCCTGCTTAACCCCAACCTGGACTGCTACCGTGAGATTTACCGCCGCCGCATCCCCGTTATCTTCTATAATAACTACTACAAAAACCTCCGCTATCCCTGGGTCATCGTCAACGACAAGGAGTGCGCCGACCAGCTGGTGGGGCTGCTCATCCAGGCGGGGCACCGGCATATTGCCAGTATCTTCGTCTACGACAACTACCAGAGCATTGAAAAGTTTCAGGGGACTGCCGCTGCCATGCTGAAGCGCGGGGTGGAGTTTCAGGACGACTACATCAAATGGTGTGTTTCAGATGAGGCCCACGACCAGCGGTTTGCCCGCTCCATCGACCGATTCTTAAAGGGTCTGCCCAAATATACCGCGGTTGTCTGCTGTAATTTCATGATCTACCGCCTGGTGCGCCAGGTCCTGGAGGCACAGGGGAAGCGGGTGCCGGAGGACTGCTCCCTGGTGTGCTTTGACTACTCCGGCAGCGACTGGGAAAAAGAGGGTATCACCTGCTCCGTCCACCAGGGGCGGCAGATCGGCGCTCTGGTCGCCACCCGGCTTATGACCATGATCCAGCGCAGGGACTGCGAGGACAACAACTACACCTGTGTGATCAAGCCCAAAATTTACATTGGTAATTCAATTCGAAAGATTCAAGCATGAAAAAGCGCTCTGTACGGCGGACAAAGCCGTGCGGAGCGCTTTCTTTATTATCATGACAGAAGGGCCTTTGCCGCCTGCCGCAGCCGGGGCAGGGCGTAGCCGAAAAAGCGGCGGTAGGCAGAACAGTAGTAGTTCGTCCCATCCGGGCCCAGCCCGGTCCAGTCCCGGCGGCAGCCGCCGCGGCAGATGCCAAAATAGGCGCAGCCGCCGCAGGGCTGGGGGCGCTCCCGGCTCTGCGCCAGAAACAGCCGGCTTTTTTCGCTGGAGAGGGCCTCCTCCATACTGACCGTGTGGATATTCCCCAGGCGCCACTCGTCCAGGACGAAAAAGTCACAGGGATATAGGCTCCCGTCCCCCTCCACCACCAGATAGCTGCCGCAGATCCCGGCGGCGGCGCAGGTGCTGGGCGGCATCCCGGCGAGAATCCGCAGGTAGTCATCAAACAGCCGGACGCTCACATACCGCCCCGCCTCCAGGTCCCGGTACCACGCGTCAAACAACCCGCACAGGAAGGTCCCGTAGCGCTCCGGGGCAAGGGAATAGGGCATGCTGCCCCGCGGGGCCTCCAGCGGGTCCAGGCAGGGGATGAACTGCAGCGGGTGCTCCCCCAGCTTTTTCAGGGACTGGTATACCTTCTGCGGACTGCGGGCAAGCTGCCCGGTGACAACGCACAGCAGGTTGGTCTCCGTCCCCGCCTGATCCAGCAGGGCCAGCGCCCGGGCAGCCCGATCCCAGGTCCCCTTCCCCTGGGGGTCCACCCGCAGGGCGTTGTGAATCTCTCTGGTCCCGTCCAGGGACAGCCCCACCAGAAAGCCGTGCTCCCCCAGGAAGGCAGCCCACTCCCCATCCAGCGTCATCCCGTTGGTCTGAATGGAGTGGCTGATTTGGACTGCCGGCGGGCACAGCTCCCGCTCCAGCTCCAGAAAGGAGCGGTAAAAGTCCAAGCCGGCCAGGGTGGGTTCCCCCCCCTGAAAGGTAATCTGGATGGTCCCCTGCTCCCCTACTGCCTGGACTCCGGCAGTCAGGAGCTGCCGGACCGTCTCCCCGGTCATGCGCCCCATACTCTTGATCTGCCGGCTGTCGGAAACATCCTCATAAAAGCAGTACCGGCAGCGCAGGCCGCACAGACTGGAGGCGGGTTTGACCAGGAGTGTCAGGTGTTCCATCGTCAGCCCCCCATCAGATTCCGGATGATATTGAATATGGTGATGGCAAGAACCAGAAGCTGGACGGCGTTGAAGGCCTGCTCCACAGTCTGCTCGGAACAGCGCTTGTTCAGATTGGCGCCGATAAAGCCGCCCGCGACGGCACCCATAACCATGACCGGGGCCATCGACAGATCATAAATCAGAAAGCCGGTGGACAGCGCCACCGTTCCCAGCTTGGAGACCTGTGCAAAGAGGATTGTAACAAGAGAGCACACAGTCGCGGCTTTTGTACCTACAGAGTAGAGGTAAATAATGAGGGCCACGTTGATGGGACCGCCCCCGATGCCCAGAAAAGAGGAACAGATCCCCAGAAAACAGCCCACAGCCAAGGAGACCGGGATGCCTGTTAAATGGAAGCCCTGGATTCGGGATTTATGGCCCATGTAAAAATAGACACATACAATCAGGAGGGCCAGAATCATGTTTTGCACCACGGTCACAATGGCCTGGGCCTGAAGCGCATCTACTATGGCGCGGAGCATCCTCTGGCCCAAATATCCTCCCAGCACCGAGCCAAGGGACAATGGAATGGCGATTTGAAACGGAATCTCTGTCTTTGCCAGAAGCTGCTTTCCAATGGAGACAACGGACATGGAAAACACAGTGATCGAGGACACCACGCCGATGCTCTCCACATCAAAGTGGTGAAACACATCCATCAGCGGCTTGATGATCACGCCGCCTCCCATTCCCGTCAACGACCCCACCGTTGTGGCGCCAATCGCAATTAAAAAATACAGAATATACAGCACACGAACAACTCCCTGGTATCATTTATCGCAGGGGCTTTTACTGCACTCGCTTCAGCTTCAGTATATCAGAGGATGATGAAAATGTAAATGACTCTGCCAAAGCTGAGCAAAGATATATCATGGTTCAGACCGGCAGCCCGGTTTCGGCAGAATGTATTCAGAAGTTGAAAGGCATCGGCGGGGGTATAGCGCTTATATTCAAGCGCTCCATCAGCAACGGCACAAGCAGTCCCATCGGAACGAAAAATTCTTCTCCCCCTTCCTCCCACACCGAATGACGAAATATGATGGTGCCGCTGCACGTCATATTTCGGATACGGCCAAGGCCTTCCGCAAGGGTCGGCTGCCGGCCGGAATCATCCCGCCGGCATTTTTTTGTGCCAATCATCATATTCTGAACGCGGGGTGATGCAGCTTGGAGCGCACACAGAGGGAGGTAGTCAGCGTCCTGCTGAAGCACGTTTTTTCCCTTGGTCTGATATCACAATTCACCTATTCCAGGGCAGAGGATCTGGTCCATTCCGTGATGGATTTTCCAGCGCTGTTCTGGTATCCTGTGCGCCTGGCAGCGGAGGGATGTCAGCATGAACATACTCAAGATCCGAAATGAACTGCGCGGCGGAAAAAACATCTTTGATCTGCCCCTGCGGGTAACCTTTTACGCCAGGGTGTCCACAGACAAAGATGAACAGCTGAACAGTCTGGAAAACCAAGTGCAGTACTATACAGAGCTGATCCAATCCAAGCCAAACTGGACCTATATTCCAGGTTATATTGATGAGGGGATCAGCGGGACAAGTACAAAAAAGCGGGATAGTTTCCTACGGATGATAGCCGATGCCAAAGCAGGACGGTTCGACTTTATCATTACAAAGGAGATATCCCGCTTTTCCCGTTCCACCCTGGACAGCATTCAATATACGCAGGAATTGCTGGAACACGATGTGGGGGTGCTGTTTCAGAATGACAACATCAACACCTTGGACAGCGACAGTGAGTTCCGCCTGGTGGTCATGGCCGGCGTGGCCCAGGATGAGGTGCGAAAGCTCTCAGAACGGTTAAAGTTCGGCTTTCGCCAGGCAATCAAAAACGGCCATGTGCTGGGCAATGACAAACTGTGGGGCTATGACAAAAAAGACTGCGTTCTTACCATCAACGAGACGGAAGCCAAGGTTGTGCGCCGGATCTTCCACCTCTACGCCAATGAGCAGATGGGAATCCGGCGCATCTCCCAGCAGCTCTATGACGAGGGCTTTACCAGCCGGAAGGGCAACGCCTTCAATGTGCTGACCATCCGGCACATCTTGGAAAATCCCAAATACAAGGGCTGGTACTGTGCCAATAAGAGCCAGACCGTGGACTACCGCAGCAAGCGGAAGATTTTCCTGGACGAGAGCGAGTGGGTAATGTATCCGGACCCATCTATCCCGGCCATCGTATCGGAGGAACTGTGGGATCGGGCCAATGCCCTCTACAAGCGGCGAAGCGCCCAGATGATGTCTCACCAGAGCGCTGCCGAGTTTCATAATCGTTACCCATACAGCGGAAAAATTATTTGTGAAGAACATGGCACCAGCTTTCACCGGCAGGTGCTAAAAAGCTCCAAAGGAGAGAAAGAGGTCTGGCAGTGCCGGGTATATCGGAATCGAGGGCGGGCGGTCTGCTCCGCGCCTCAAATTCGGACTTCCGAACTGGATCAGATCATGGCACAGATCTTTGAGCAGCTGGCCAAGGATAAGTCGGCGATCGTGGACGCTGTGATGAAGGTCATACAGGCCGTTCCCAATGAGCACGACTACCGCCAGGATGCCGGGCGGATAGAAACGGAGTTATCTGCCATCTATGCAAAAAAGGACCGCCTTCTGGAGATGAGCATCGAGGGCGCCTTCTCCACGGCAGAATTCAAGCAGCGCAACGACTCCTTTAATGACCAGCTCCACGAACTGGAGCGACAGATGGAGGTTTTGAAGGCAGAAGAGGAAAAAAGCCAAATCTCCGTGGAGCAGCTGGAGAAGATCAAATGTGCGCTGGAGGAGGAACTTTCCTTCCAAAATGGGGTAAATTCAGCGCTGGTCACTACCATACTGGACCATATTGTGGTCAAAAAAGGCAGCACCAAGGAAAATGTGCATCTGGACATCTACTTGAAATTCGGCGGCCCCTATGGGGTCGCTTTTGACCGGGAAAATTCATCCTTCTGCTTCACCTGTCCAAAAAATATTACGCCCAGGCCGGAGATCAGGACGATCTGATCTCCATCGGCACCATCGGTCTGATCAAAGGAATTTCCACCTTCAAGGCGGACAAAAACGTCCGGCTGGCCACATACGCCAGCCGTTGTATCGAAAATGCTACCCTATCGTAGCGGACTTTTTGTCCCCTCATGTGGCAGATCACACCGACTTAAGGGAGAAATGGCGTGTCTTTTGCCAACCTACGGAACGCATGGTAGTCATGACACGCTATGCTCTCAATGTGGTCAGTTACGCGCCCTTGTATGTCCACAGTTTTCGGCTTGTCCAGCCCCACACGCTGGTGGAGGCGGAGAAGTTCAATCTCCACTACACAGATCCATCCCAAATCGACAAGATTGCGGACAAACTACGTTGGTACCGATACCAGCATGGTCTGCTGCAAAGAGATGTGGCAGACTACGCCGGTCTGGATCGCAGTACATATTCCGGTTATGAGAATACCCTGCGGGACTACTACCCCATTGAGATGATGCAGAGGATAGCAGAACTGTTCGCGGTGCCGGTTAGGGATTTGTTGGACGAGTTTAATTTGTTTCTCTACAATGGGCAGGGACAGCAGATCAAAGAAATGCGCCGGCGGCGTCAGATGACTCAGGCGGAATATGCCAGGAGGCTGGGTGTCCCGCTTGGTACACTGCAAGCATGGGAGCAGGACAGGGTACAGATCTGCAAGCAGACATGGCGCAGACTGAAAATCAGAGGATAACACAAAGGGATGGGGTCATACCCCATCCCTTTGCTGATGTATTCGTTTGATTGCCTCAATCAACTCCGCTTTCTGCTCCACGGGGCAGGGCATGGATTTGATTTGTTCCATGACTGTCTGCGCATGGACGGCAGCAACTCTCTTAGAAAGTTCTTCCTGCTTTTCCGGAGCTGTCGGATAATGCATAATAACGCCCAACGCACCTACCCTCCTCCTTGGTAAGGCAGTATATGCGTCAA
>CAJFVL010000025.1 GCA_904420465.1 uncultured Clostridium sp. | reverse complement strand
AAAAAGTGGCGCGCCACTTTTTCGACAGTCTCGTTTTATTGTGTCCGTCCGGCATCTGCCGGACGGGAAAGGGCCTTTTCCATCAAAATATGATTCCGGCCTATTTTGCTCTGGAATTTTCCTCCTCATCATGGTACACTATCTCCAGAGGCCTATTCCGCTCCGCCGGAGTCGGAGTGAATGATCAATGAGGAGGCACATCATGAAAAATTCCAAAGCCATGTATGCGCTCAGCTACGGCCTGTTCGTCCTCACCGCCCGCCGGGGGGAGAAGGACAACGGCTGCATCATCAACACCGCCATGCAGGTGACCACCGATCCCAACCGCATCATCATCACCGTGAACAAGACCAACTACACCCACGACATGGTGCTGGAGACGGGGGAGTTCACCCTGTCCGTGCTGTCCCAGAAGGCGGAGTTCTCCACCTTCCAGCGCTTCGGCTTCCAGTCTGGCCGGGATGTGGACAAGTTTGCCGGCTTCGAGGAGCACGCCGTCCGGGGAGACAACGGCATTGATCGGGTGACCCTGGGCACCAGCGCCTGGCTGTCCTGCAGGGTGGTCTCCACCCTGGACCTGGGCACCCACACCCTGTTCCTGGCCGACGTGCTGGACGGGGACGTGCTGTCCGCCGACCCCAGCGTCACCTATACCTATTACCAGGCCAACATCAAACCCAAGCCTCAGGCCGCCCCCTCCGATAAAAAGCGCTGGGTGTGCACCGTTTGCGGCTATGTGTACGAGGGGGACTTCCTTCCCGAGGATTTCATCTGCCCGCTGTGCAAGCACCCCGCCTCCGATTTCGAGCTTCTGGCCTGAGACATTCGAAAACCGAAAGCCTCTTTTCAGTATGCTGAGCCCGGCCGCCATACGGCGGCCGGGTTCAGTCTGTCAAACAGGGTTGAGGACTTGTTTGACAGGCTTCACAATGCCGTTACTTTTGTACCACTGCGTGGTACAAAAGTCCCCACTGCGGGGTATTCGATTTCATTCGAGGCGGGCCGCCGCCCCCTCGAGCTCCCCCGCCGCACATGACCCCTGTTTTTCTCCTGAAAGCTCTTTGACAAACTGAGTCCGGCCGCCATACGGCGGCCGGACTTCGTCTGTTTTTGAGCGGGAAGGCAGGTCACACCCCGTCCAAGCCGTACTTGACCTTGACCCGCTCCAGCTTTTCCAGCAGGGCGGGTCCGCCCGCCCACAGGAAGAAGGCGGTGGCCGCCCCGTGGACCAGATCCATGGGCAGGCCCAGAGCCCAGGAGGCGGCGATCATCTCCCAGGCGGGGTTGGGCTGGACCATCAGCACCGAGGCGGGGTTCATCACGCCGCCGTACAGCAGGACAACCGCGAGAAAGCCATAGAGGCACAGAGTCAGCCGGCTTTTCCCCACCCAAGGGGCCAGCCACCCGGCCAGCAGGCCCACCAGCCCCATGGCCGCCATCTGCCAGGGGGTCCACACCCCCTGGACAAAGAAGAAGTTGGACACCAGCATGGAGGCCGCCCCCACCAGGAAGCCGGCCTGTCCCCCGAAGGCCACCCCGGCCAGAATGGCCACCGCCGCCATGGGCTTGAACTGGGGCAGCATGAAGAAGGCCGCCCGTCCCGCCGCCGCCAGGGCGGTGAGCACCGCCAGCACCACCAGCCGGCGGGGGCCGGGACCGCTGGCCTCAAAGCTCAGGGCCATGGGGGCCAGCGCCTCGAAGAGGAGAAGCAGGGAGAGGAAGAAATACCGCCGCCCCTGGAACAGAACGGTCCCCCCCAGCAGAGTCAGAGGGACCAGCGCCAGCAGGGCCAGGGCGGCGGGGCGGACCCGGCGTCCGGGGGAAGCGGTGTCTGGGGTGCGGCGGAAGGGGCCCCGGCCGATGCCGGCGAACCAAAGCCCTAGGGCGGCCGCCCCCAGGCAAAGCAGGGAAGGCAGCCAGTCCTCCCGGGCCAGTCCGGCCAGCAGGGGAGTCCCCTGCCAGGCCAGCAGCCCGGTGAGGAACAGGGCCAGCAGGATTCCCAGCCCCGCCGCCCTCCGGAAGGGGCGGCGGGCCGGAGTGGAGGCGGAGGGGACCGGGCCGGGCCTGACCGTCTCCTGTTTTTTGGGGGCGGACTCTTTCAGAGCAAAAGGGTTCCCGCCGCAGGACAAGATCAGATCCTCCGCCGTCACCGCTCCCGGGGCCAGCTCCCGGCCCATGCGGACGGCGGCGGTGGTGTACCAGCGGTTCTGAGAAAAAAAGCTTCGGGGCGGACCCTGGGCGGCGACAGCCCCGTCAAAGAGGAGAGCGCACCGGTCCGCGTGCCGGGCGCAGAACTCCACGTCGTGGCTCACCATCAGAGTGGTGACCCCCTCCCGGCACAGGTCATGCAGTACAGCGGCGAAGGCCTCCTGAAAGGGGGCGTCCATCCCCTTGGTGGGCTCGTCCAGCAGCAGCACCCGGGGGTGGGTGAGGAGCACCTTGGCCAGTGCAGCCCGCTGCTGCTCCCCGCCGGACAGGTCGTAGGGGTGGCGCTCCAAAAGGCCCTCCAAACGGCACAGCCTGGCGGTCCGGGCGATGTCCGCCCGGTCCCCGGTCATGTCGGCCAGGTCCCCGGCCACCGTGCCCCCCACAAACAGGGCCTTGGGGTTCTGGGGGAGGAGGGCCAGGGCGCCGCGGAACAGCTCCTTTTCGCTCCAATCCTCCAGGGGGCGGCCCAGCAGACGGATGCGCCCCCGCTGGGGCCTCCTGGCCCCGGAGAGGAGGGAGAGCAGGGTGGTCTTGCCCGCCCCGTTGCCCCCCAGCAGGGCGAAGAGGCTGCCCTGTGGAACGGAGAGGGACAACCCCCGGATCACATCGGCCTCCCCGGGGGAGTAGCCGAACCACACCTCCTCCGCCTCCAGCGCGGGGGGACCCACCGGCGGATGCGGGACGGGGGAGAGGGGGAGAAGAGACCGGGCGGCGGCCCGCTCCTCCAGCCAGCGGCGGCCCTCCCCCACGGTGACGGGGCAGGGTGGCGCGCTCTCCGGGGCGGCGGCCCACACCCGCATGGGGGTGGGCATGGCCCGGAACATGGGGTGGCCCATGGCCCGCAGCTTCTCTCCCGCCTGGCGGGGCGGGGCGCACAGCACCAGCCGCCCCCCGTCCAGCAGGGCGCAGCGGTGGGACAGGGGGAGGGCCTCCTCCAGCCGGTGCTCGGACAGGAGAACGGTGACCCCCAGCTCCCGGTTCAGGCGGCTGAGGCAGTCCAGAAAGGTGCGGGCGGCGATGGGGTCCAGCTGGCTGGTGGGCTCGTCCAGCAGCAGCACCTGGGGGTCCATGGCCATGACGGCGGCCAGGTTGAGCAGCTGCTTCTGTCCCCCGGACAGGGAGGAGGTATCCCGGTGGAACCAGTCCTCCATGCCGAAAAAGGCGGCCATCTCGGCCACCCGGGACCGGATGGCATCCTGGGTCAGGCCCAGGCTCTCCAGACCGAAGGCCAGCTCGTGCCACACCTTGTCGGTGACAATCTGCTCCTCGGGGGACTGGAGGACAAAGCCGATGCGGGCGGCCTGCTCCCGGGGGGACAGCTCCTCCAGGGGCCGTCCCCGGAACAGAATGTCTCCCGTCCGGGCGCCGTGGGGGGCAAGGGCGGGCTTCAGCTGGCGCAGCAGGGTGGTCTTGCCGCAGCCCGAGGGGCCGCACAGGGTGAGAAATTCCCCCTCATGCACGTCCAACGTGACATGGTCCAGGGCGGGAGCTGTCCCGCCGGGATAGGTGAAGGTCAGGTCCCGCAGCTGGATGAGCGCCATGCCGATCCCTCCCTCCGGTTGAGATACAGGGGCAGGGCGCACAGCGCCCCCCAGGCCAGAAAGGCGGACAGGCTCCAGGCGTCCAGACCCGCCCAGTTCAGGGAGGGGTACCACCGCCAGTCCAGGGCTCCATGGAGGGCCATCAGCAGCAGATAGCCCCCGTCACAGGCCAGAAAGGTAAGAATGGCCCGGTCCCGCCCGTCCGGCCGGTAGTTGGTGTAGGAGGTGCGGCCGGGCAGGCCGTACCCCCGGGCGGCCATGGAGTCGGCGGTGGCCGTTCCATCCTCCAGGGACCAGAGAATCAGCACCGACAGCATCCGCACCCCCAGCCGGGCCCGCTCCAGTGCGCCCTCCCCCCGCCGGCCCACCTGCCGCTGGGCCTGGGCGATCTGGGCCAGTCTGGCCCGGCTTCGGGGCAGCAGGTGAAGAGCCATGGACAGCAGCAGGGACAGGGCGGGCAGGGCCCGGCCCAGCAGGCACATCCACTTGTCAGCGGTCATCACCCGGGACATGCAGCCCAGCCACACTGCGGCGCACGCCAGCATTCCCCCCGCCCCCAGGCCGTAAAGGATGGATTCCAGGGTGAGGGGATTTCCATTGGGAAAGTAGGCCAAGATGGTCACCCCGGCGTGGCTGAACAGGGGGTTGAATAGGGCGGCGGAGAAAAAGAGGAGGATCACCGCTCCCGGCCGCCACCTCCCCCCCAGCCGGGCAGACCAACGGAGCCCGGCGGCCAGCCCCAGGGCCAGCAGCACCGGATGGAAGGAGATGACGGGGAAGGCCAGCGCCAGGGCGAACCAGGCTGCCCCCACCGCCGGGTGGCAGGCGGAGAGGACGTCCCTCATGAAGCCGCCTCCCCGGAGAACTCCAGCCCCAGGTCGGCACCCATGTCGCAGGTAAAGGCCCACTCCACCACGTCGCCGTCGGACAGCACATAGTCCGAACAGGATACCGAGGGGGAGGCTCCGTTGACCAGGAACAGCCAGCCCGACAGGGGGCCGCAGTCGAACTCATACAGGTTGCCGATGCCCTCCACATAGGCCGAGCCGGTGCCGGGGGTGAAGCTGGACTCCAGGTGGATGCCGTTGTCCCGGGTCAGCTTCTGGAGCAGGGAGAAGGGGGTGTCCCCCTCCTCCAGGATTACCTGGGTCTCGGCCAGGAGGACCCCGTCGGCAGGGACCAGATCCGTCTTGGCCGGGTCCAGCTGGTCCAGATTGTCCAGGATGGTGTCGCAGCGGATGGTGAAGGTGCAGGCCGCCTGCTGGGGAGACGCATCACCGGGGACCTCTGTGTTCTCCTGCGCCTGGGCGGGCTGCTCCGGGTCCTCCGGGGCCTGGACGGGCGGCTCGGGATCTTCCTGTGCCTGGACAGGCTGTTCCAGGTCCTCCGGGGCCTGGACGCTCCCCTGGGCCTGGGAGGAGGAGCCGTCCCCCGCCTGGGGGGCTGGGCTGCCGCCCAGAAAATAGGCTGCGCACAGCACTACCAGGGCAGCGGCAATCAGGGAAACATTGCGTACAGACTTTTTCACATCAGGTACCTCCGTAAATCAGTTTTGAACTCCGGCCGCCTGGAACAGCAGGGGCAGAACAGGGGCGGCGAGGATAGACAGGGGGAGGAGCGGCGCCGGGAGGAAAAGCATCTCCTGTACGCTGTCCGAAACGACAGTCTCCTTCTCCGCCATCTGGTAGAGGGGCGGCTGTCCCCCCTCCAGCCGCGCCAGAGCGGCCAGGGCGCACAGCCCCTGTTCGGTGGCCATCAGGTCGGCGCCTCCGCTGGGAAGGTGAGAGAAGGAGCCGTCAGAGCGCTGGAAGGACAGCAGGCCGTCCACCAGAGACTGGGGCGGAGTCATGTCCAGCGAGCAGAAAGCAATGACAGCCTGGGCATAGCTTTCGGCGGCGGGGAGAGAATCCGCCGCCTCCAGAGCCGCCAGACAATCCAGAGCGGAGGAGACGGCCCGGGCACAGGCGGCGTTCCCCTCCCGGTAGGGAGCCAGGGCCTGGAGGGCCATGGCGGTGACATCGGGGTCGGCCCTTTCTCCCGCCAGCGTCCAGCCCCCGCCGGGCAGCTGGGCGTCCAGCAGGTACTGGAGATACCGCTGCCGCAGTCCCTCGGGAGCCTCGTAGCTGCCGCAGTCCAGGGCGATCAGGGCAAAGGACGCCCCGTTGACCCCCTGCCGCACCGTCTGCTCATAGTCCAGCAGAGGGGAGAGGAGGTCATAGCCCGCGAAATTCCGGGGGTCCTCCCCCAGGGCGGTGAGAGCCAGCGCCGCCCTGGCATATTCCGTGTGCTTCCTCTGGGAGAGCACGCCCCGGGTCTCCTCCAGCGTCCCGGAGAGGCTGTCCAGATAGATGCCGTACCAGTCCCGGGAAACGGTCAGGCCGCTGCGGGCCAGGCCCAGCACCGCCCACTCTCCGCCGGTGGAGCCGGGGGCGGGAGCGGGAACGGCCTGGAGCACATAGCCGGCGGTCCGTTCCAGGGGGCTGTCCGCCTCCTGGGCGGCGGCCGGACAGGCCAGGAAGAGCGCCAGAGAGGCCAGCAGGGCCAGAGCGGCGGGGAGCTTGGCGGTATATCTCATAAAAATCTCCTTTCTGCGGCGGGAAGAAAAGAAAAGGCTGCGGCGGCACAACAACCGCCGCGGCCTTTTTCCGCGGTAAAAATGGGGCGCCCGGCCAGCATCCGGGGGAGCGCACCCGCACTCCAAGCAGGTATTCTGACTTCGCGCGGCGGCATATACATCATGGAATGGATATGCCCGGAGACGCCCTGCCTTCTCAGGTTTCCCCAATGGCCGGCTTTCGCCGACGAGCGGTCCGAAACGCGCTGACAGCGGCGGTTCCGTCCGGGATTTTCACCCGGTTTCCTATTCTCCTTCCGAGGCCGAACGCCCCGGAAGGCACTTGAAGCGGTATGGATTGATTTCTTCCATCTTACGGGATGGCCGGACATTTGTCAACTGCTCCGGCAGGACTCTTTACTTTTTTGCAAGGGGAGATTATAATGACAATACCTGTGTGTTTGACAAAAAACGACCGCCGCCGGCGGGAGAGGAGAGAACCCATGCTGCTATTCAAACAGATTGCCATTGCCGCCGCGCTGGCCGCGGCGCTCACCGGATGCCATCCCCAGGCACCCGGATCAGAGTCCTCTGGAACGGAGGACTCTGATCAAACCGCCGATCCGGTCCAGGAGGAGGTGGTGGAGGTGCTGGAGCCGGAACCCGAGCCCCAGCCCGTCCTGACCCAGGAGGATGTGGACCAGGCCCTGGAGGAGGTCATGTCGGAATATACTGCCGCCGCCGTGTCGGTAGCCACCATTGAGCACGGGCAGCTGAGCCAGTCCGGAGCCTGGGGCTGGGCCATCAAGAATGAGCGGGAGATGACCCCCGACACCAAGATCCGCATCGCCTCCATCAGCAAGGTGGCGGTGGGGCTGTGCGCCATGGCCATGGCGGAGGACGGACTGCTGGACCTGGAGGCCCCTCTGAGCGCCTACTGGGGAGAGGGAGCGGTCAACCCCTACAGCCAGACTCAGCCCACGGTTCAGGATATCATGACCCACACCTCCTCGCTGAAGGACCTGAGTACCACCAGCGGCCTGTCCAAGCTGCGGGGGATGCTTAACAGCAGCTCCTCCTGGCGGAGCATGGAGCCGGGAAACGGGGGCTACTGGTACTACAGCAACTTCGGCTTCTGCGTGCTGGGCACCACCCTGGAGCTGGCTGCCAACCAGGTGCTGGATGACTATTTCCAGGCCCGCTACCTGGAGCCCATGGGCATCCGGGCTACCTTCTACTCAGGAAAGATGGAGGCGGACGAGATTGCCACCCTCTACACCACCGGCGGCGTGGGGCGCAGCGCGGCGGAGGCCGCCGGCTTTTCGGTACCCACCTCCATCGGCGGCGGAGCCGCCTATTACCCCGGAGGGCTGACCATCAGCTCGGTGGACATGGCCAGACTGGTATCCATTCTGATCAACGACGGCATGTATGAGGGGACGCAGTATCTCTCCCCAGAGTCGGTGGCCGACATGGAGACTCCCCGCTTTACCGTGGACCCCGGGGAGAGCGGCACCCCCTTTGAGCAGTGTTTGGTGCTCCGCCGGCAGGAGAATCTGCTGGGCCAGGATGTGCTCTATTACCATACGGGGAGCGCCTATGGGGTGTTCTCACTGATGACATATAACCCGGAGACCGGCAACGGCGTGGTGGTCATCACCACCGGAGCTCCCCGGCAGACCGAGGAGCACGGACTGTATGCCCTGTGCGCCGCCCTGTCAGAAAAGCTGTACGCCCGAATGGAGGATTCTGCGGTATGAGACAACTGATTGCCCTGGCCCTGATGCTGGCCCTGACGCTGCCCGGCTGCGCCCCGGCCCCCCAGGGGGAGGGGAGCGCCTCCGCCTCCGGCAGCCAGACAACCGCCGCCTCTCAGTCCCAGCCGGAGCCCGAGCCCGAACCGGAGCCGGAGCCCATCGTATCCACCCTGATGGTGGCGGGGGACGTGATGAGCCACATGCCCATCACCAACGACGCCTATGTCGCCTCCACCGGGGAGTACGACTACAGCCATATTCTTCAGTTCGCCGCCCAGCAGCTGGAGGAGGCGGACTACGCCGTGGCCAATCTGGAGACCACCCTGGCCGGCGGGCCCAACTACACCGGCTACCCCACCTTCAACTCCCCTGACGCCCTGGCCTTTGACGTGAAGGAGGCGGGCTTCGACCTGCTGTCCACCGCCAACAACCACAGCCGGGACAAGGGGATGAACGGCATCTACCGCACCCTGGATGTGCTGGACGAGGCGGGGCTGGACCATGTGGGCACCTACCGCTCCCAGGAGGAGCGGGATGAGAATTCCGGCATCCATGTGGCCGACGTGGGGGGCATTTCGGTGGCCTTCCTGTCCTATACATACGGACTCAACGGCTTCCGCCTGGATTCGGACAAGATGTACGCCGTCAACCTGTTCAACCTGGACTACTACACCACCCTGGCCAACCCGGACTACGAGCTGCTGGAGGCGGATCTGGCCGCCGCCCGGGCCCTGGACACCGACCTGATCGCCGTCATGGTCCACTGGGGGGTGGAGTACCGGAACACGCCCAACAGCTACCAAACTGATCTGGCCCAGTTCCTGGTGGAGCAGGGGGCCGACCTGGTGCTGGGCGGACACCCCCACGTTCTCCAGCCATACGAGACCATCTCGGTCACCGGCTGGGACGGCCAGGAGCGGGAGGGCTTTGTGTGCTACTCCCTGGGCAACTTCATCTCCAACCAGTACGATCCCTTCCCGGCTGTTCAGACCACCGCCATCCTGGAGCTGGAGCTGACAAAGGACCCGGCCACGGGAGAAACTGAGGTGAGCAATGTGGGCTATGTGCCCTACTTCCTGATCCACCGGGACGGGGCCCCTGTCGGCGAGCGGCGCTATCTGCTGAATATCCATGAGTCCATGGCGGAATACGAGGCGGGGGAGAGCGCCCTGGTGAACGAGAGCGCCTACCGCCAGCTCCAGTCCGCCCTGGACCACTGCCACGAGGTGCTGGGGGCGGAGGGCGACCTGGCGGCCTGAGCGCTGTCCGAATATTTTGCTTACATTTTACAGGACTGTGACAGATGCTTCCTGGAAACTTTAGTATGATAAAGGTGCTCCGAAGGATGGATACAGCGGAGCAGAAAGGTGGAACATAAATATGAAGCTGCACAAGGGGCTGCTGTCGGCCCTGCTGTGCCTGTCACTGTCCTCAGTGGCGGCCGGTCCGGCTCTGGCGGCGGAGCCCGCCGGGGAAGAGAACAACATTGTCATCCTCCACACCAACGATGTCCACTGCGGCATTGAGGAGGGCCTGACCTATGCCGGGGTGGCCGCCTATGCCAGGGAGATGGAGGGGCAGTACGGGGAGAACCGGGTCACGCTGGTGGACGCCGGGGATGCCGTCCAGGGCGGGCCCATCGGCACCCTGACCCGGGGAGAGTATCTGGTGGATATCATGAACCAGGTGGGGTATGACATTTTCACCCCCGGCAACCACGAGTTTGACTACCAGATTCCCCGTCTGCTGGAGCTGACGGAGCAGCTGGACGCCCGGACCATCTCCAGCAACTTTGTGGATCTGTCCACTGGGGAGAGCGTCTTTGCGCCCTACACCGTTTTGGACTACGGGGACGTGCAGGTGGGCTATGTGGGTGTCACTACCCCCGAATCCTTCACCAAGTCCACCCCCGCCTACTTCCAGGACGAGAGCGGCAGTTACATCTACGGCTTCTGCGAGGGGAACGGCGGCCAGGACCTGTATGACAATGTCCAGGCCAGCGTGGACGCCGCCCGGGCCGAGGGGGCTGACTATGTGGTGGCGGTGGCCCACCTGGGCGTTGAGGAGACCAGCGCCCCCTGGCGCTCCACCGACGTCATCGCCAACACCACCGGCATTGATGTGATGATCGACGGCCACTCCCACTCCACCATCGACGGTCAGGAGGTGGCCAACGCAGAGGGCGAGGCCGTCCTGCTCAACCAGACAGGAACCAAGCTGGCCGCCTTGGGCAAGATTGTGATCGACCCGGACACCGGGGACATTACCGCCGAGCTGGTCACCGACTATGCCGGCCGGGACGCCGACACCCAGGCCTTTCTTGACGCCATCAACGCCGAGTTTGAGGACGTGCTGGGCCAGGTGGTGGCCAGCACCGACGTCTCCCTCACCACAGTGGACCCGGTCACCGGAGAGCGCATCATCCGCAATCTGGAAACCAACCTGGGCGACCTGTGCGCCGACGCCTACCGGACCATTCTGGAGGCCGATGTGGGTCTGGTCAACGGGGGCGGCATCCGGGCGGACATCCCCGCCGGCGACGTGACCTACGGCCAGATCATCAACGTTCACCCCTACAGCAACCAGGCCACCTCCGTCCGGGCCACCGGCCAGCAGCTGCTGGATGCCCTGGAGATGGGGGCCCGGAACAACCCCGGGGAGAACGGCGGCTTCCTTCAGGTGTCCGGCCTGACCTATACCATTGATACCACCGTCTCCTCCGGTGTGGTCACCGACGACAAGGGCAACTTTGTCCGGGTGGAGGGAGAGTACCGGGTGAAGGACGTCACAGTGAACGGCGAGCCCCTGGACCTGACCCGCACCTATGTGGTGGCCTCCCACGACTACATGCTGCTGGACGGGGGCGACGGCATGGTCATGTTCCAGGGCTGTGAGGTGGTAAAGGACCGGGTCATGCCCGACAACGAGATCCTGATCCAGTATATCCGGGACGCACTGGGGGGCGTGGTTGGCCAGGAGTACGCCGATCCCTACGGTCAGGGCCGCATCACGGTGCTGACCGAGACGGAGACGCCCGTTCAGCCCGAAGAGCCTGCCCAGCCCGAAACTCCGGCGGAGCCGGATCAGCCCGGGGAGGGGCAGCCGGAGGGGACTGTCACTTACACCGTCCAGGCCGGCGACTGCCTGTGGAATGTCGCCGCCCGGGAGCTGGGCAGCGGCACCCGCTGGAGCGAGATCTTTGAGCTGAACCGGGACGTTATCTCCGATCCCAACCGCATCTACGTTGGCCAGGAGCTGATTTTGCCGGCGGCCTGACAGTTTGTTCAGCAGATCAGAAGGCATCAGTTCGGACAGAAAAAACACGGTCCCGGATGTATCCGGGACCGTGTTTTTGTGTATTGTGAGGAGGATTAGGCCAGCTTGGCGCCGTTGATCTTGATGCCGGGGCCCATGGTGGAGGCCACGGTGCAGCTGCGGATATACTGGCCCTTGGCGGCGGCGGGCTTGGCCTTGATGATGGCGCCCATGATGGCGTTGAAGTTCTCAGAGAGCTTCTCCGCGCCGAAGGAGACCTTGCCGATGGGGCAGTGGATGATGTTGGTCTTGTCCAGACGGTACTCCACCTTACCGGCCTTGATCTCGTGCACGGCCTTGGTCACGTCCATGGTGACGGTGCCGGCCTTGGGGGAGGGCATCAGGCCCTTGGGGCCCAGAACCTTACCCAGACGGCCCACCACGCCCATCATGTCGGGGGTGGCCACCACCACGTCAAAGTCAAACCAGTTCTCCTTCTGGATCTTTTCCACCAGATCCATCTCGCCCACATAGTCGGCGCCGGCCTCCCGGGCCTCGTCAGCCTTGGCGGCCTTGGCAAAGACCAGCACGCGCTGGGTCTTGCCGGTGCCGTGGGGCAGAACAATGGCGCCGCGGACCTGCTGGTCGGCGTGGCGGGAGTCCACGCCCAGCTTGACGTGGAGCTCGACGGTCTCGTCAAATTTGGCGGTGGCGGTCTCCACCACCAGCTTCATGGCGTCGCCGGTGTCGTACAAGGTGTTCTTGTCGATCTTCTTGACGCTCTCCTGATACTTCTTGCCTCTAAACATATCTGCACCCTCCTTACTCGCCCACGACGACGCCCATGGAGCGGGCAGTTCCGGCGATCATGCTCATGGCGGCCTCAACGCTGGCGGCGTTCAGGTCGGGCATCTTGGTCTCGGCGATCTTGCGCACATCTTCCTTGCTGATGGTGGCCACCTTGGTCTTGTTGGGCACGCCGGAGCCGGACTCGATGTTGCAGGCCTTCTTGATCAGAACGGCGGCAGGGGGGGTCTTGGTGACGAAGGTGAAGGAGCGGTCGGCGTACACCGTGATGATGACGGGGATGATCATGCCCACGTCATTCTTGGTGCGCTCATTGAATTCCTTGGTGAAGGCGGCGATATTCACGCCGTGCTGGCCCAGGGCGGGGCCGACCGGGGGGGCGGGAGTCGCCTTGCCGGCGGGAATCTGAAGTTTTACATATCCAGTTACTTTCTGTGCCACGGAAGAGCACCTCCATTAGAAAAAGTGTGGTCGTTTGGCGGAGCCTTCGGCTCCTCCCACGTTGTCGGCGCGGGACGCCGCGCCGCGATTCGGTGATGATGTTGTCTGCCTGTGCGCGGGCTTGGAGCTCAGTTGCTGACGGGCTCCACCTGGTCCAGCTCCAGCTCCACGGGGGTTTCACGGCCGAACATGGAGACCACTACCCGGACCTTGCTGCGGTCCAGGTCGATCTCCTCCACCGTGCCCAGGAAGGACTCCAGGGCGCCGTCGGTAATCTTGACGGTGTCGCCCACCTGGTAGCTGACTACAACTTCGCGCTTTTCCACGCCCAGGGAGGCCACGTCGGCGTCTGACAGGGGAATGGCCTTGTTGCCCTCGCCCAAAAAGCCGGTGACGCCCCGGATATTGCGCACCACATGCCAGGTCTCGTCGTTCATGACCATCTTGACCAGGACGTAGCCGGGGAAAACCTTTCGCTCCACCTCTTTGGGGCCGTTGTCCGTGATCTCGGTGACGGTCTCCATGGGGATGCTGATCTCGTGGATCACATCCTGCAGGTGGCGGTTTTCCACATACTTCTCGATGGTGGCCTTCACCGTATTCTCATAGCCGGAATAGGTGTGGACCACATACCAGTTTGCGTTGTCGGCCATTCCGGTCACCTCAGGGCATCCAGGAGCATCCGGATGGCGTTGCCGGCCAGATAGTCGAAGATCCAGATGAAGATTCCGACCAGCACGACGCAGCCGATGACGATCAAGGTGTTGTTGATGGTCTGCTTGCGGGTGGGCCACTGGACCTTTTTCAGCTCGCTCTTCATGTCCTTGAGCCACTTTCCGATACGGGCGAAAAAGCCGGGCTTGGACTTCTTCTCGGGCTTCTTGTCCTTCTTGGCCTTGTCGGAGCCGGCCTGGCCGGCCTGCTCCAGCTTTTCGTTCTCAGCCATTTGCGTTACCCTTCTTTCCTTTCAGCATGGGAGACAGGCCTTACTTCGTCTCGTTGTGGACCGTGTGCTTCCTGCAGAAGGGGCAGTACTTGTTCAGCTCCAGGCGGTCAGGGGTGTTCTTCTTGTTCTTCATGGTGTTGTAGTTTCTCTGCTTGCACTCAGAGCACCGCAGGGTGATCTTGATGCGCGCGCCGGCCTTGCTTGCCATTTGTTCGGCACCTCCTTGTAAAATGTGACAGCCGCCGGTGAGGCGGATGCAGGGCGGGTCAGGAATATGGAAAAAGACGCCGGACCGGGCCCATACTGCCGAATCCAGCGTCCTGAGGACAAAATAATATCCTGGTGCGCTGCGGTGGATTCGGCCGGCTGCCTCCCTGTGTCCCGCTCAGGCGGGGAAGGGAACCGCGCGTCAAACACCGCAAAATGCGCACGGCAAAAAAGCCCTCTTCACAGGTAGAGTCAATATACCATGAATTGGACGCCCCGTCAAGCCCTTTTTGCAGCTCCGGCTTCTTTTTTAGGGAGAAAGAGGCCGGATGCCCAAAGGCGGGGACTGCTCCATCCAGCTTTAGTATAACCGCGCCCAAAGCCTGGCAAACCGGAATTTTTGGTCTACTGAAGTGACTGCTCCATATTTTTCTGAATCCGGGCGGAGAGGACCGCGTACAGACGCCGTTCTTCGCTGCTGAAGCCGGAGAAGCGGGCCCGGTCATAGTCCGCCACAGCGTCCGCGCCGTCCTCCAGCACAGCCTGGGCGGCGGGGAGAAGGGTAATGTGCAGACGCCTGGAAGCGCCCGGAGCCTCTCCCTTCTCCCGGGTTTCCTCCACCCGGAGCAGATCCCGGGCGGAAAGACGCTGGAGGGACAGGGCCAGGACAACCCGGCTGATTCCGGCGAAGTCGGCCAGCTCCTTCCGGCTGCTGACGTCTCCGGCGGAGCGCAGGCAGAGCAGCAGGCGGACCTCGGGGATGGAGAGGTCGTGCTTCAGGGCGGCTACCTCCAGATAGCGCTCCATCAGCTTGCGGCTGCGGTAGGCGTCAGAGAGGGGGCCTGAAGCAGCGGACGCCTGGGGGCAGACGGGGGTGCGCTCCTCTCCCAGCTTGGTGAGGCCGGGCAGCAGCGTCTCATCCCCGGCGTAGTCCAGCAGAAAGCGGTAGACCTTCAAACGGTTTTTCTCGTAGTCCTCCTCGTCCAGCACATGCTTGTAGAACCGGTTGTAGTATTCAAAGACGCCCAGCTTCATACGAATGATATTGGGGATGGAGAGGCTCTGGGAGACAAGAGACCCCTTTGTCTTAACATAATAGTAAATAGGGGCTCTCAGGGCGAAGAAGGTTTTGGCCCGGAGGATGTATTCCAGATTAAAGAGAAAATCCTCGCACCAGCGCACATTGACGTCCATGCGCAGACGGTGAGTCTCCACGATCTCCCGCCGGTAGAGCTTGTTCCACAGCACACCGTAGTAGTAGTCGGCTGGGTTTTCCATCATGTGGGAGGCAAAGTCCTCCCGGGACATGACCGCCTCCTCGTCGATTTCTCCCCGCCGGGAGACCCGGTCCCCCGACACCCGGTAGAAGTCGGAGACCACCATATCGCAGGAGTGCTCCCGGGCGGAGCGGACCAGAAGCTTGGTGGCGTCCGGCGTGATCCAGTCGTCGCTGTCCAGAAACTGGAGAAAGACACCTTGGGCGCGGTCCAGGGCGTCGTTGCGGGCGGCGGATACCCCGGCGTTTTCCTTGTGGACCACCCGGACCCGGTGGTCCAGGGCGGCGTATTCGTCGCAGATGGCCCCGGAGCCATCCTGGCTGCCGTCATCCACCAGCAGCAGCTCAAAGTCAGGGAATTCCTGCTTGAGTACGCTGTCCACACAGCGGCGCAGCGTCTTGGACGCGTTATAAACGGGGACAATGATGCTGACAACAGGATTGTTCATGACAGGCACCTCCTTTGCAAACAGGCCTTGTGAGAAGTAAAGATGAGGCGGATGGGTGCGGAAACGATTTTAGCATGATTCAGCCCCGGAGACAAGAAAAATGAGGGGCTAGGCGGCCGGAAAAAGTTTCGTCAAAAAGGACTGGGCTGTGTGAGCCGCGCCCCGCGCGCCGGGGCCATCCCATGGGAATAGCTCTGCGAATGGAGACAGACGAGTTGTGCGCGGCATGAAATACAGAAGGAAAAACGGCGGAAATTGGAAGGAATTCAGAGAAAATTGACAATATTTTTGGGCCGGACGGGGAAATACTCAGCCGGTTTGTCAGAATAAATGAATGATGAATGATATAAACTTGCAAATTGCAGATTTTTCACAATTGAAAAATCGTCAAAATGAGGTTATAATTTTAACAATCCTGAAATAGTCATCAGAAATTGGAATATCTGTTTGCAGGAGGCTTTGTGGAAGGATACAGGCGCGCAATCACAACAGGGAAGTGAGGGAACAATATGTGGGAAGAGACCAGACAAGAGGGGTACCGGCAGCACGGACTTTACCGCCCCGAATTTGAGCACGACGCCTGCGGCATCGGCGTGGTGGTGGACATCAAAGGCCGCCAGAGCTACCAGACGGTGGACGATGCCCTGAAGATTGTGGAGAAGCTGGAGCACCGGGCCGGCAAGGACGCCGAGGGGAAAACGGGCGACGGCGTGGGCATCCTGCTCCAGGTGTCTCACAACTTTTTCTCCCGGGAGGCCGCCAAGCTGGGCATCCAGCTGGGGGAGGCCCGGGACTACGGCGTGGGGATGTTCTTCTTTCCTCAGGACACCCTGCGCCGCAACCAGGCCAAGAAGATGTTCGAGGTCATTGTGGAGAAGGAGGGCATGGAGTTTCTGGGCTGGCGCCAGGTGCCGGTGTGCCCTGAGGTGCTGGGACAGAAGGCGCTGAGCAAGATGCCCAACATTCAGCAGGCCTTTGTCCGCCGCCCCGCCGGGGTGGAGCGGGGGCTGGCCTTTGACCGGAAGCTGTATGTGGCGCGCCGGGTCTTTGAGCAGTCCAATGACAATACATACGTCCCGTCCCTGTCCAGCCGGACCATTGTGTACAAGGGAATGTTCCTGGTGGGAGAGCTGCGCCGGTTTTATCTGGATCTGCAGGACCCGGCCTATCACAGCGCCATCGCCTGCGTCCACTCCCGGTTTTCCACCAACACCAACCCCTCCTGGGAGCGGGCCCATCCCAACCGCTTCATTCTCCACAACGGCGAGATCAACACCATCCGGGGCAACGCCGACCGGATGCTGGCCCGGGAGGAGACCCTCCACAGTCCCGTCCTCTCCGATGAGGATATGGATAAGGTGTTCCCCGTCATCAACGGGGCGGGCTCCGACTCGGCCATGCTGGACAACACCCTGGAGTTCCTGGTGATGAGCGGCATGGACCTGCCCCTGGCGGTGATGACCACCATCCCCGAGCCCTGGCAGAAGGACGAGAACATCTCCCGGGCCAAGCGGGACCTGTACCAGTACTACGCCATCATGATGGAGCCCTGGGACGGCCCGGCCTCCATCCTCTTCTCCGACGGGGACACGGTGGGGGCGGTGCTGGACCGCAACGGCCTGCGCCCCAGCCGCTATTACCTGACGGATGACGACAAGCTGATTCTCTCCTCCGAGGTAGGCGCCCTGGACGTGGACCCGGCCCACATCGTGCTCAAGTCCCGTCTGCAGCCGGGCAAGATGCTGCTGGTGGACACCGTCCAGGGCCGCATCATCGGCGACAAGGAGCTGAAGGACACCTACGCCGCCCGCCAGCCCTACGGCGAGTGGCTGGATCGGGGACTAATCCGCCTGAAGGACCTGCCCATTCCCAACAAGAAGGTGCACACCTACTCCAAAAGCGAGCTGACCCAGCTGCAGAAGGCGTTTGGCTATTCTTATGAGGACGTGAAGAACACCATCCTCACCATGGCCCGCACCGGGGCGGAGCCCACCGCAGCCATGGGCATCGACATCCCCCTGGCGGTCCTCTCCGACCACCAGCAGCCCCTGTTCAACTACTTCAAGCAGCTCTTCGCCCAGGTGACCAACCCGCCCATTGACGCCATCCGGGAGGCGGTGGTCACCGACACCACCGTCTATGTGGGCAACGACGGCAACCTGCTGGAGGAGACAGCGGACAACGCCCACGCCCTCCAGATCCCCAAGCCCATCCTCACCTCGGTGGAGCTGATGAAGATCAAGGCCATGAAGAAGCCGGGCTTCCAGGTGGAGACCGTCTCCATCCTCTACTACAAGAACACCCCCCTGAAGCGGGCCCTGGACCGGCTGTTCGTCACGGTGGACCGGGCCTACCGCCACGGAGCCAACATCGTCATCCTCTCCGACCGGGGGGTGGACGAGAACCATGTGGCCATCCCCTCCCTGCTGGCGGTGTCGGCGGTGGAGCGGTACCTGATCCGCACCAAGAAGTCCTCCGCCGTCTCCATTGTGCTGGAGTCGGCCGAGCCCCGGGATGTGCAGCACTTCGCCGCCCTGCTGGGCTACGGCGCCCGGGCGGTCAACCCCTACCTGGCCCACGACACCATCGGCTCCCTCATTGACCAGGGCCTGCTGGACAAGGACTACCACACCGCCGTCAAGGACTATAACGAGGCCGTCCTCAGCGGCATCGTGAAGATTGCCTCCAAAATGGGCATCTCCACCATTCAGTCCTACCAGTCCGCCCAGATCTTCGAGGCGGTGGGGATCGACAAGGCCGTGGTGGACGAGTACTTCACCGGCACCCTCAGCCGGGTGGGCGGTGTAGGCCTGCGGGAGATCGAGCAGCTGGTGGATTCCCATCACTCCCGGGCCTTCGATCCCCTGGGCCTGGGGGGAGATCCCACCCTGGACAGCGTGGGCGAGCACAAGGTCCGGGCCGGCCAGGAGGACCACATGTACAACCCGGAGGTCATTCATCTCCTCCAGGAGGCCACCTGGAACGGAGACTATGCCCTCTACAAGCAGTACGCCTCTCTGGTGGATGACGCGGGCAAGCCCCATACCCTCCGCGGCCTGATGGAGATGAAGTATCTGGACCAGCCCATCCCCCTGGAGGAGGTGGAGCCGGTGGAGTCCATCGTCAAGCGGTTCAAGACGGGGGCCATGTCTTTCGGCTCCATCTCCAAGGAGGCCCACGAGTGCATGGCCATCGCCATGAACACCCTGGGGGGCATGTCCAACTCCGGTGAGGGAGGCGAGGACCCCGCCCGCTTCGGCACCATCACCAACTCGGCCATCAAGCAGGTGGCCTCCGGGCGCTTCGGGGTGACCAGCGAGTACCTGGTGTCCGCCCAGGACATCCAGATCAAGATGGCCCAGGGCGCCAAGCCCGGCGAGGGCGGCCATCTGCCCGGCAAGAAGATCACCCCCGAGGTGGCCAAGACCCGCCACTCCACCCCCGGCGTCACCCTGATCTCGCCGCCCCCCCACCACGACATCTATTCCATCGAGGACCTGGCCCAGCTGATCTACGACCTGAAGAACGCCAACCGGCAGGCCCGCATCTCGGTGAAGCTGTGCGCCGAGCCCGGCGTGGGCACCATCGCCGCAGGCGTGGCCAAGGCGGGGGCCCAGGTGGTGCTCATCTGCGGCTATGACGGCGGCACCGGCGCCGCTCCCCGCAGCTCCATCCACACCGCCGGCGTCCCCTGGGAGCTGGGGGTGGCCGAGACCCACCAGACCCTCATTATGAACGGCCTGCGCTCCCGGGTGGCGGTGGAGGTGGACGGCAAGCTGATGACCGGCCGGGACGTGGCCATCGCCTGCATGCTGGGGGCCGAGGAGTTCGGCTTTGCCACCGCCGCCCTGGTGACCATGGGCTGCGTGATGATGCGGGTGTGCAACCTGGGCACCTGTCCCATGGGCATCGCCACCCAGGATCCGGAGCTGCGGAAGCGGTTTATCGGAAAGCCCGAGTATGTCATCAACTTTATGCGCTATGTGGCTCAGGACCTGCGGGAGCACATGGCCAGGCTGGGGGTGCGCACCATCGACGAGCTGGTGGGCCGCACCGACCTGCTGCGGGTGCGGGAGCACGCCGTCAACGAGCGGGCTGCCACCGTGGATCTGTCCGCCATCCTTACCAACCCCTACGAGGGAGCCGACGTGAAGCGGCACTTCGATCCGGCGGACGCCTTTGACTTCCAGCTGGAAAAGACCGCCGACATGAAGCTGCTGAAGAGGCTGAAGAACGCCCTGCCCGCCGGGGAGAAAAAGACGCTGACCATCCCCGTCACCTCCACCGACCGCACCCTGGGCACCATCCTGGGCAGCGACATCACCCGCCTCCACGGCAGCGCCCTGCCCGAGGACACCTTCACCATCAAGTGCACCGGCGGCGCGGGCCAGTCCTTCGGGGCCTTCATCCCCAAGGGCCTGACCCTGGAGCTGGAGGGAGACGCCAACGACTACCTGGGCAAGGGCCTGTCCGGCGGCAAGATCATTGTCTATCCTCCCAAGAATGCGGCCTACAAGCCGGAGGACAACATCATCATCGGCAACGTGGCCCTCTACGGGGCCACCGGCGGCAAGGCCTTCATCAACGGCATGGCCGGGGAGCGCTTCGCGGTGCGCAACTCGGGGGCCTGGGCCGTGGTGGAGGGCGTGGGCGACCATGGCTGTGAGTACATGACCGGCGGCCGGGTGGTGGTGCTGGGTCCCACGGGCAAGAATTTCGCGGCCGGCATGTCGGGGGGCATCGCCTATGTGTGGGACGAGGACCGGGACCTGTACCTGCGGCTGAACAAGGCCCTGGTGTCCATGGAGACGGTGACCGAGAAGCACGACGTCAACGAGATCCGGCAGATGCTCACCGAGCATGTGGCGGCCACCGGCTCGCCCAAGGCGAAGGAGATCCTGGAGCGCCTGGACGAGCGGGCTTCCTGCTTCAAGAAGATCCTGCCCCGGGACTATGACCGGATGCTGCGCACTATCGCGGAGTTCGAGGACCAGGGTATGGACCACGAGCAGGCGGAGATCGAGGCCTTCTGCGCCAACACCAGAGAGTAAGGGGGAGGAAGAACACCATGGGAAAGACCACTGGATTTATGGACTATGAGAGGCAGAACAACCCTGCCGAGGCGCCCCAGGACCGCATTGAGCACTGGAAGGAGTTCCACCCCCTGCTCTCCGAGGCAGACCGCCGCCAGCAGGGTGCCCGGTGCATGGAGTGCGGCGTCCCCTTCTGCCAGTCGGGGGTGAAGCTGAACGGGGCCTGGACCGGCTGCCCCCTGCACAACCTGGTGCCCGAGTGGAACGACCTTTTATATACCGGCAACCTGCCCCAGGCTCTGGAGCGGCTGCACAAGACCAACAACTTCCCCGAGTTCACCGGCCGGGTCTGTCCCGCCCTGTGCGAGGCCGCCTGCGTCTGCGGCATGCACGGCGCCCCGGTCACCGTCAAGGACAACGAGCTGGGCATTGTGGAGGAGGGCTTTGCCCGTGGGCTCATCAAGCCCAGAGTCCCGGCCCACCGCTCAGGCAAGCGGGTGGCCGTGGTGGGCTCCGGCCCCGCCGGCCTGGCCGCGGCCGACCAGCTCAACCAGAGGGGACACTCGGTCACCGTCTTTGAGCGGGACGACCGGGTGGGCGGCCTGCTTACCTACGGCATCCCCACCATGAAGCTGGAGAAGAAATACGTCCAGCGGCGGGTCTCCCTTCTGGAGCAGGAGGGAATCACCTTTATCACCGGAGTGGACGTGGGCCGCACCAAGAGCGTCCAGGAGCTGATGGACGCCTTTGACGCGGTGGTGCTGTGCACCGGGGCCCGCCAGGCCCGGGACGTCACCGTCCCCGGCCGGGAGGCCAAGGGGGTCTATCTGGCCATGGAGTACCTCACCGCGGTCAACCGCAGCTACCTCAACTCCAAGCTGAAGGACGGGGACTTTATCACCGCCGCCGGAAAGGACGTGGTGGTGGTGGGGGGCGGCGACACGGGCAGCGACTGCATCGGGGTGGCCCTGCGCCAGGGCTGCCGCTCGGTGAAGCAGCTCGTCAAGTACCCCCGACTCCCCGACCGCCGCACCGCAGACAACCGCTGGCCCGAGTGGCCCAAGGTGGACCGCCCCGACTACAGCCACGAGGAGGCCATGGCCCACTTTGGAGAGGACCCCCGTGTCTTTGCCTCCACCGTCAAGGAGATCCTGATGGACGAGGAGGGCAAGGTTCGGGCGGTGAAGATCGTCCGGCTGGAGGGGAAGAAAAAGGACCCCAAAACTGGCAAGCTGATCATGACCGAGGTGGCCGGCTCCGAGGAGGAGCTGCCCTGCCAGCTGCTGCTGGTGGCCATCGGCTTCCAGGGGCCGGAGAGCTATGTGGCCCAGGCCTTCGGGGTGGAGACCGACGAGCGCACCAATTTGAAGGCGGAGCAGTACGCCACCAGCGTGCCCGGCGTCTTTGCCGCCGGCGACGCCCGGCGGGGCCAGTCCCTGGTGGTGTGGGCCATCCAGGAGGGGCGCTCCGCCGCCCGTGAGGTGGACCGCTGGCTGATGGGATACACCAGCCTGTAAGAATTGCCTGTCAGAATTCTCCCCGGCTGCGGCCGGGGAGAATTTTTTCTCTTTACTCCGGGGAGAACATCCTTTATAATGCAGAGAGGAAAGCTCAGCCCCCGCAGCGGCGGGGAACCAGGCATAAACCAGGAGGGTGTCGCGTATGACGGAACGGGAGAAAATGGCGGCGGGGCTGCCCTACTTTCCGGCCGACCCGGAGCTGACGGCCGCCCGCCGGCGGGCCAAGGAGCTGTGCCAGCAGTTCAACCAGGTGTCCGTCCGGGACCCGGAGGAGGGGCGGAAGGTGCTGGAGGAGCTGCTGGGCCGGTTGGGGGAGGAGGTCTCTATCAACCCCTTCTTCTGGTGCGACTACGGCTTTCACATCCGCCTGGGCGCACATGTGGAGATCAACCACAACTGTGTCATTCTGGACTGCGCCCCGGTGACCTTTGGGGACCATGTGCTCATCGGTCCCAACTGCGGCTTCTACACCGCCGGCCACCCCCTGGGTGCCCAGGCCCGGAACACCGGGGAGGAGTACGCCGCCCCCATTACCCTGGGGGACAGCGTGTGGCTGGGGGGCGGCGTGACCGTGCTGCCCGGGGTCACCATTGGAGAAGGCTCCATCATCGGCGCGGGCAGTGTGGTGACCCGGGACATTCCGGCTGGGGTGCTGGCCGTGGGCTGTCCCTGCCGGCCCATTCGGGCGGTGGGGACTGACGGCAGCAGCCGGCCCATCGCGGAGAAGCTTTGATCCGTTTGATATAAATAGCCTTGAGGAGCAGCCTGCCAAACGGTCCGGCGAAAGCGGGACGCGGCGGGGAAGAGCGCTGGGGGGAGAGTCCGCCCCGGCCGGGGCTTTTATATGCCAGATGCGCAGCGGGAAAGGAGGACCTTGGGCTGCGGCCCAACACAAAGCGCCAGCGCCCGCCCCATTGCCGGGGCGGGATGACGAGGAGAGGGGAGCATCGAAGGATTCGGCGGATGCCCCTCCGCGCCCTCCGGGCGCGCACGCGGCCTACAAACCTGCGGGTGACCGCAGAACAAAGGGGTCGCGGCCGGAGATGCGGAACGCAAATGGCTGCGATTTGTCCTTCTGCAGACCAAGAATCAAATCAGGAGGAAATAAAATTATGTGCGGAATCGTTGGCTATGTCGGACGGGAGCAGGCGGCCCCCATTCTTCTGGAGGGGCTGTCCCGGCTGGAGTACCGGGGCTATGACTCGGCCGGCGTGGCGGTATATTCCGAAAAGGAGGAGCAGCTGTCCGTCTACAAGGCGAAGGGCCGGCTCCAGGTCCTGTCCGACCTGCTTCAGGGCGGAGTGTCAGTGGACGGCACGGTGGGCATCGGCCACACCCGCTGGGCCACCCATGGGGCCCCCAGCGACGTCAACTCCCATCCCCAGGTCAGCCGGAGCGGCAGGATCGCGGTGGTTCACAACGGGATCATTGAGAACTACGCCGAGCTGAAGGCCTTTTTGATGGAAAAGGGGGTGCCCTTTGTCTCAGAGACCGACACCGAGGTGGTGGCCCAGCTCATCGAATATTTCTACCAGGGGGACCTGCTGGAGGCGGTGGCCCGGGTGCTCCACCGCATCGAGGGGGCCTACGCCCTGGGCATCCTGTGCGCCGACCTCCCCGACCAGCTCATTGCCGTCCGGAAGGACAGCCCGCTGATCCTGGGCTATGGCGACGGGTGCAGCTTTTTGGCCAGCGACGTCACCGCCATCCTGAAGCACACCCGGGAGGTGGGCTATATGGAGGACGGGGAGCTGGCCGTTCTGACCCGGGACGGCATCCAGTGCTACAACCACCTGATGCAGCCCATCGAAAAGGAAATCTCCCATGTGGACTGGGAGATCGACGCGGCGGAAAAGGGCGGCTACGAGCACTTTATGTTCAAGGAGATCATGGAGCAGCCCGAGGCCCTGCGCCGGTGCATTTTCCCCCGCGTCAAGGACGGGCAGGTGTATTTCCAGGACTTCGGCCTGGATGAAAGCTATATTCGAAGCATCCGGAAAATTGACATTGTGGCCTGCGGCTCCAGCTACCATGTGGGCATGGTGGGCAAATACAACCTGGAGCGGCTGACCCGCATCCCGGTGGAGGTGGCCCTGGCCTCGGAATTCCGGTACATGGACCCCATTGTGGACGAGGGCACCCTGGTGGTGGTCATCAGCCAGTCGGGGGAGACACTGGACACCATGGCCGCCCTGCGGGAGGCCAGGAGGCTGGGGGCGAGGATCCTGTCCATCGTCAATGTGGTGGGAAGCTCCATCGCCCGGGAGTCGGACGAGGTGCTCTACACCTGGGCGGGGCCGGAGATCGCCGTGGCTACCACCAAGGCCTACTCCACCCAGATGGCGGTGGTGGACCTGCTGGCCCTCTACTTCGGCCGGGTCCGGGGCACCCTGGGGGAGGAGGAGTACCGCTCCATCCTGGAGGAGATGCTTCTCCTGCCCGCCAAAATGGAGTCTGTTCTAGCCGACCGGGAGAACATCCAGTATTTTGCCTCCCAGTATTTCAACCACGACTCGGTGTTCTTCATCGGCCGCAACCTGGACTACGCCCTGGGGCTGGAGGGCTCGCTGAAGCTGAAGGAGATCTCCTACATCCACTCGGAGGCATACGCCTCGGGGGAGCTGAAGCACGGCACCATCAGTCTGATCGAGGACGGCACCCTGGTGGTGGCCCTGGGCACCTATGGCCGGCTGTTTGACAAGGCCATGAGCAACGTGGTGGAGGTCAAGTCCCGGGGGGCCGATGTGCTGGCCCTGACCACTGAGAGCCGCCGGGAGGAGATGGCCCGGACGGCCAGCGCCGTCATGGCCATCCCGGACGCCTGCGACGTGCTGCTGCCCTCTCTGGGGGTGGTTCCCCTGCAGCTGTTCGCCTACTATGTGGCGCTCATGCGGGGCTGCGACATCGACAAGCCCCGGAACCTGGCCAAGAGCGTGACGGTGGAATAGGCTGCGGGCCACATATCCGCGCCTTTTGGCGCGTAAATTCGCAGCGCAGCGGAGAATTTCCGCAGGGCCAATTCATTTGGCCCGAGGATTTAAAAAAACGGGGTCCCCGAGAATCCGCAGGATTCGTGGGGCGGCGCTCATGCGGGGCTGCGACATCGACAAGCCCCGGAACCTGGCCAAGAGCGTGACGGTGGAAT
>CAJFVL010000024.1 GCA_904420465.1 uncultured Clostridium sp. | reverse complement strand
TCAGCTTATCTGCCATAGCCTGAAACTGGGAAACCTCGACAGCATCAAATCCGTCCAGCCGCTTGGCAAGGTAGTCCAACTCGTCAATGTTGACCTTGCAGCCTTCCAGACACCGGAGGGTCGGGTATGCCCTTGTAAGTTCTTCAACCTTGCAGTCTTTGCTCAGAGCATCGCCAATGCCCAGGGAAGAAAGCAGTTCTATGCAATGGCCATATTCACTGGACTTGATGGGAAGAGGCATAGAAACCTCTCCGTATTCAGGGTGGTCATCGTTTTTCAGGATTGCTACCATTCTCACACTTTCACCTCATTTCAATGGTGTTACATGGTCTGCTCGAAGCTGGGCCCTGTATTGTTTTCCAGACTTTGAGTCACTCGTTCTTCACAGTCTGGAACCAGTTCCTGTATCCGCTGCTGAATTGCGTCTATGGTTCGCTCCTGTTCCTCTGGGAGAGAACAGCTAAAGCGGATATAGGCGCTCTGTTGATAGATCTCGACGAGCTGCTCAGTTGTAAACTGCCGTTCATCAGGTATCAGGCCGGACCGGATTGCAAAGTCCCGTTTGGCTCCTACATAGTTCCCTTCGTAATAATGTCCATGGTTCAGTCCGGTGTGATTGAAGTCCCAGTCCCAGGTTACAAACTTTGCACCCGAGCTAGTAAGCCGCCCAGCCAGCACTGTGCCGTTAAACTCAGCAAGTGCTTGATACGGCTCCGACAAACCCATTGCTTGGATCGTCGGTGCATGTTCCAGATGGCGCATATATTCCAGAACCGTTCCGGCCATATCCGTAACCTTGACACGTGCTTGTTCTCGTTCAGGCGAGTCCACCTCCTCCTGACGGTAGAAAACATTGCCCTGAGCATTGACCCGGCATAATCGCTGACCGTGATACTCTACTGGCAGGAAGTCATTCTCCTGGGGCAGGGGAGTGAAACCAGCCCGCCCCAGAACGACAGCCAGTTCCTTAAAATACAGATCTCTTTTCACTTTTTAACCTCCTTGGGCTGGCGCCCTTTTTGAATTTGGTAGAAATAAAAAAAGCGCCGCTTTGGTGGTTAATTGAGACCAACAAAACGGCGCTTGAATTTTGCTTAATGTTTTTATATGTAACGCTCAATATAGGTTTATCTTCTTACAACGAACAGGTTCAAAAGACAACATTAACCTTGACTGTTTTTGTCAAGCCATTTCTCAAAGAGTTCTTCCTTTTTGAGATACATATGGATGTCATCCATAAGATTATTAAGAACATAACCTTGGAGCCAATGTACGACTTCCTGGTCAATCTCGTTTTGTGACATACCAGAATGCCCGAACGGTATCCCAACTATGTGATCGCGCGTGCCATAATCATCTGCTGACAAATAGAAAGACAGAAGATAGTAATCGTTCTCTCCCTCGGAGTTGAGGTTTTCCTGACACTCGGCATAGATATCGGCCTTATGGCCACAAAGGAGGGGGCCGCTTACCTTGTATAGCTTTGTGTAAATGGGCTCATCTATACGAGTAATCAAAATATCGTCAGCCAAATTTTCACTCTCCCACTTATTTTTCTGACAGGAAAATACTTGAGCGTTCCATCTTTCTCAGAATATCATACTCTGGGACGGATTGCAATCTAGTATAATTCGGAAAACAAACCACAATACTTAATTGCCTCGTGCATTGATATCCTGCGTCAAATGGTGCCCTTTTTGAATTTTGGGAAAACAAAAAGGGCGCCACTCTGATGGTTATTAAAACCAACAAAACGGTGCCCATAATTTTGTGAATCTTTTTAGTCTGAAAAACGGTGTCTTTTTTGAAAAAAACGCTTTCAAAAAGGGCACCGGCATATAATCCTGCAAAATGGTGGCAGCATAGTGGTTCAAATCTTTGCTCATCCACCGGAATAGCCTATGTCATCTATTGTTCAAACCCTGAATTTGAGGGGGGTAAAAAACCCGGAAAAGGTTGATGCCGTAGGCTTACAGCCTACGGCATCTATACCTTTTTTACAATATGGAGGTGCCACCCAGATTTGAACTGGGGAGTGGAGCTTTTGCAGAGCTCTGCCTTACCACTTGGCTATGGCACCGTATGGAGCAAAACGCTCCATAAAAAATGGAGCGAGTGACGAGGCTCGAACTCGCTACCTCCACCTTGGCAAGGTGGCGCTCTACCAGATGAGCTACACTCGCAGGTTGCCTGGCGGAAGGCCAGGACTTAAATGGTGCCTCCGGTCGGAATCGAACCAACGACACGAGGATTTTCAGTCCTCTGCTCTACCAACTGAGCTACAGAGGCATGGAAGCGGGGGAAAAGTGGCGACGCGGAAGGGACTTGAACCCTCGACCTCCGGCGTGACAGGCCGGCGTTCTAACCAACTGAACTACCGCGCCGAATAGCGAAAAGGCCAAAACGGCGATTGGTGGGAACAACAGGGCTCGAACCTGTGACCCCATGCTTGTAAGGCATGTGCTCTACCAGCTGAGCTATGCTCCCCAGTGGACCCCCGTCCTTGCGACGGCTTGCTTATTATACTAAACCCTGCTGAGCTTGTCAACAGGAAAATCCAATTTTGCTGTAAAAATTTCTCTTGGTCCCGGGAGGGGCAATTGGGAAAGTTTCACCGTTTTCTTCCGGCGGCCCCGGGACTTATTGACATTCCCCGGCGGAAATGACATAATACCAACAACCAGGTACAGAGCCTGAATGGTCTGAAGCAGGCCTGTTTGAGAACGTAAGGAGGAGCGAGCTATGGAGAGCCATGTGAGGCGCATCGGCGTTTTGACCAGTGGAGGCGACGCGCCCGGAATGAATGCGGCGGTTCGCGCGGTAGTGCGCACCGCGGTGAATCAGAATATCGAGTGCGTGGGCATCCGCCGGGGCTGGAGCGGACTGATCAACAGTGATTTTGTCCGGATGAACTCCTCCAGTGTGAGCCACATTATTGACAAGGGCGGCACGATTCTGTACACCGCCCGCAGTGAGGAATTCATGCAGCCCGAAGGACGGGAGAAGGCCATTGCCACCTGCAAGCTGCTGGGCCTGGACGGCATCGTGGCCATCGGCGGCGACGGCACCTTCCGGGGAGCGCTGGCCCTGTCCCGGCAGGTGGCCGAGTCGGGTCAGAAGCTGGATGTGGTGGGAGTGCCCGCCACCATTGACAACGACATCGGCTGCACCCGCTACACCATCGGCTTCGACACCGCCTGCAACACCGCGGTGGAGTGCATTGACAAGCTGCGGGACACCATGCAGTCCCATGAGCGCTGCTCCGTGGTGGAGGTGATGGGCCGCCACGCCGGCTATCTGGCTCTGTATGTGGGCATCTCGGTGGGCGCCACCGCCGTATTGATCCCCGAGCGGCCGGTGGACTTCAATCAGGATGTAGTGGAGAAAATCCGGCGGGCCCGGCTGGGGGGCAGCACCCATTATATGGTGGTGGTGGCCGAGGGGGCGGGCAGCGCCTTTGAAATCGGCCGTCGAATCCATGAGGAGGTGGGGATCGACCCGCGGGTCACGGTGCTGGGCCATATTCAGCGGGGCGGCTCTCCCAGCTCCCGGGACCGGGAGACGGCCAGCCGGATGGGCTACGCCGCAGTCCGGGCCCTGGCCGAGGGCCGCGGCAACCGGATCATTGCCAGCCAGGACGGCCGCATCGTGGACCTGGACATGGAGGAGGCCCTGGCCATGACCAAGCCCTTCGACATGGACCGCTATGAGGTGCTGGAGGCCCTGACCAACAGCGGAAAATAAGAAAGAAGGAGAGGACGCGGAGGCGTCCTCCCTTTTTCATTTAAAGATGGAAGGAGCAGACAGCGGCGGCCCAAAATCGGCAAAAAACACCGGTTTTTTCAACATGATATACAAATTACACAAGTTTGAAGAGGGAAGTCTGGTGAAGTTTGCCCTTGCGCCTCTCCGCTCGATTGGTTACAATATGGTAACAAAAGTAACAACACGTTGCTTTTGGTTGTCATAATTATGACAAAAAATGTATCCAATTGGAGGGAAGACAATGACACGCAAGCTGTTTTCCGTAATGCTGTGCGCCTTTGCCTTGCTCCTCCTGATGGGCGCGGGCGAGGCTCCCGAGGAGCAGCCGGCGGCCATCGTGGCAGAGGAGGAGAGCGCGGCTGGCACAGCCGGAGACGCGCTTGAAACAGATTCCCAGCCCGCAGAGGAGGCCGAAATCCAGACGGTGCCCGCGGCGGCTTCCGCCAGCCCCATTGACCTGGCGGAGGACACCGAGAGCGGTCTGCTGATCGACGGGGAGCATGCCCCGGCCGAGGTGGCCCTCACTGTATGGGAAGGGGTCAGCTATGTGGCCCTGGCTCCCATGGCCCAGGCGCTGGACCCCACGGCCCAGGTGTCCTGGGACAGCGGGTCCGGGACTGTGACTGTGACCACCGGAGCGTTGTCCCTGACCGCCAAGGTCGGACAGCTCTATCTGGAGGCCAACGGCCGCTACCTTTACCTGCCCGAGGGGGTCCAGCTGGTCCAGTCCAGCGTGATGGTTCCCCTGTGGGCGGTGGCGGAGGCCTTTGACGCCGCGCTGGGCTGGGATGCCGCCGCCGGGGTTGCGACGGTGACCCGGGGCAGCGGGGCCATTCAGCCGGGAGATTCCTACTATAACCAGGAGGACCTGTTCTGGCTCTCCCGCATCATTGACGCTGAAAGCGGCAACCAGCCCCTGGAGGGCAAGATGGCCGTGGCCATTGTGGTGATGAACCGGGTGGCCAGCCCCATCTACCCCGACACGGTGGAGGAGGTGCTGGCGCAGAAGAACCAGTTTTCCACCTACCGCTCAGGCGGTCTGGCCGAGAACAGCCCCAACGCCTCCAGCGTGATTGCCGCCAAGCTGGTGCTGGACGGCGGCGTGGTGGAAGAGGTGGCCGAGGCGCTGTACTTCGACTCCTCCTCCAGCAGCTGGGCCGCGCGCAACCGGGAGTGCATTGCCGTCATCGGCGGGCACCGCTTTTACAATTGAGACTGCATAGCAAGGGAACCCCCTGCCGCCTTCCCGGCGGCAGGGGGTTTCGCTGTCAATGGGGAAAGGCGGAAAGCGGACGGATGAAGCCCGGAGACGCGGCTGGCCGGAGAAGATGGATTTTTTGTAATATTCCTGTTTTTATTTGACAAGAATGGAAATTGGGGGTTTCCTTTTTGAATATTCATGTATATAATAAGCTTGATGGAATCTGCGGGGGCAGCCATGCGCAGCGGCCCCGGCCGGCGCTCCCATGAGGGAAATGGCGCCCATACCAATGTTAAGATCACGACGGAGGTCGGAAAGCATGACAAGAAGCAACGCGCGGGAGATCGCGGTCCAGCTGGTGTACGCCCTGGGCTTTGGCGGAGAGACGGCCCAGGAGCTGCTGGACAGCCAGCTGACCCCCCAGCGCTTTCAGGAGCTGGAGGAGGAGTCTCCCCTGTACGCCCGTTTTCCCAATGAAAAGCAGGCCCAGTACATACGGGACCTGGTGCAGGGAGTGTACGCCCATGGGCCGGAGCTGGACGAGTATATCAGCCGCTATGCGGTGGGCTGGTCCTTTTCCCGGATTCCCCGGATGGCCTCCGCCATCATGCGCACCGCCATGTATGAGGTGCTGTATATGCCCGATATTCCCAACGCCGCCGCCATCAACGAGGCGGTGGAGATTGCCAAGAATTACGAGCCCCCCGAGGTGGTCTCCTTCCTCAACGGTATCCTGGGCTCCTTTGTCCGGGCCGAGTTTGCCGACACGCCCCCCAAACCGGAGAAGGGACAGCCCGGGGCCGATCCGGTCCGGCCGGAGGAGTGACCATGCCGGTTCTGGGTCTTGATACCAGCAACTACACCACCTCCGCCGCCGTCTTTGACGGGCGGGAGGGAAAAAATACCGGCCGTCTGCTCCAGGTAAAGCCGGGGCAGCTGGGCCTGCGCCAGAGCGAGGCCCTCTTCCAGCACGTCAAGCAGCTGCCCGCCCTGCTGGAGGAGCTTGGGGAGGCCGGGGCCCTGTCCGGTTTGAAGGCGGTGGGAGCCAGCACCCGGCCAAGGGCGTTGGAGGACTCCTACATGCCCTGCTTTCTGGCGGGGGAGTCCCAGGGGCGGGGACTGGCCGCCGCCCTGGGGGTGCCTTTCTTTTCCTGGTCCCATCAGCAGGGGCATCTGGCCGCCGCAGCCTGGTCCGCCGGGCAGCTGGAGCTGCTGGACCGGCCCTTTCTGGCCTGGCACCTGTCGGGGGGCACCACCGAGCTTCTGCGGGTGGAGCCGGCGGGCTGCGCCCCCAGGGCTGAGATCCTGGGGGGAACCAGCGACATCTCCGCCGGCCAGCTCATCGACCGCACCGGGGTGCTGCTGGGCCTGCCCTTCCCTGCGGGCAAGGCCCTGGACGCCTTATATCACAGGGCTGATGCTGCCGTGGAGTACCGGGTGAAGCTCAACGGGCTGACCTTTTCCCTGTCCGGCATGGAAAACCAGGTGAAAAAGCTGCTGGAGGAGGGGGAGAAGCCGGCCAACATCGCCCGCTTCACACTGGACACCGTTATCAGCGTGGTCCTCCGGGCCACCCAGGAGGCCCGGAGGAGATACCCCGGTCTGCCGGTGCTGTGTTCGGGCGGGGTGGCCTCCAACTCCCAGCTGCGGGCTGTCCTGGAGCGGAGCTGCGGCGCCTTTTTCGCCCAGCCCCGGTATGCCGCTGACAACGCCATGGGGACGGCCATCCTCACCTGGCGGGCCCAGGAGAGGGGGGAGCGGCCGTGAGAGACCAGCCCATCCTCACCCCCGGTCAGGTGGGGCAGTACCTCAAGGGGCTGATGGACCGGGACCGGCTGCTCTCCGGCCTGCTGGTGCGGGGGGAGATTTCCAACTACAAGCGTTACCCCTCCGGCCATCACTACTTCACCCTGAAGGACGGGGAGGGGGCCCTGCGGTGCGTCATGTTCCGGGGAGACGCCGCCTCTCTGCGCTTTCAGCCCCAGAACGGAATGCAGGTCATTGCCGCCGGGCGGGTGACCGTCTTTCCCCGGGACGGGCAGTATCAGCTCTACTGCGTCCGCCTGATCCCGGAGGGGGCGGGGGACCTGGCCCTGGCCTTTGAACAGCTGAAGGAACGCCTGATGCGCCAGGGACTCTTTGACCCGGCCCACAAAAAGCCCATCCCCCGGATGCCGGGGACCATCGCACTGGTGACCTCGCCGGCGGGGGCGGCGGTGCGGGACATGCTGCGCATCCTGGGGGCACGCTGGCCCATGGCCCGGGTGCGGATTCTCCCGGTGCGGGTCCAGGGGGAGGGGGCGGCGGAGGAAATTTCCGCCGCCATTCGCTGGGCCAACCTCCACCGGGCGGCCGACCTGATCATCACCGGCCGGGGTGGCGGCTCCGCAGAGGACCTGTGGGCCTTCAACGAGGAGGCGGTGGCCCGGGCCATCTATGACTCGGATATCCCCGTCATCTCCGCCGTGGGTCATGAGCCTGATGTGACCATCGCCGACTTTGTGGCCGACCTGCGGGCGGCCACTCCCTCCAACGCCGCCGAGCTGGCGGTGCCCGACCAGAACGAGGCGGCTTCCGCCCTGATGGGGATGGGGGAGCGGCTGGAACGGGCGGCGGGCCAGCGGCTCCAGCGGGAGCGGCAGCGGCTGGTCCGGCTTTCGGGCAGCCGGATGATGACCGACCCCAGGTCCTACTTTCAGGACAAGCGGCTGCTGCTGGACTATCAGAGCCGCCGTCTGGTCCACGGGATGGAGAACACGGTGTCCGCCCGGCGGGAGCAGTTTGGCCGCCTGGCCGCCGCCCTGGACGCCCTGAGCCCCTTGAAGGTGCTGGGCCGGGGCTACGCCATCGCCCGAAAGGAGGATGGTCGGGTGATCTCCTCCGTGGGAGACGCGGCGCCGGGGGAAGGCTTCAGCCTGCGGCTGTCGGACGGAGAACTGAAGTGCCGGGTGGCGGAATCACAGGAGAGAGGACGGAGCGGCTCCTGCTCCTGTTGACCGGATGCGCGGTTTAAGAAAACAAAGGAAGTGATACCATGGCCGCCAAGAAAAAACTGACCTTTGAACAGTCCGTGGCCCGGCTGGAGGAGATCGTCTCTCAGCTGGAGCGGGGGGACGCCCCCCTGGAGCAGGCCATGGCCCTTTTTGAGGAGGGGGCCGGGCTGCTGCGGGAGTGCACCAGGCAGCTGGACGAGGCGGAGCAGAAGGTGACGCTGCTGACGGCGGGGGAGGACGGCTCCCCCGTGGAGCAGCCCTTTGGACAGGAGGGGTGACATGAGGGATTACAGAGCCCTGATGGACCGGGATGTGGAGCTGGTGGAGGAGCGGCTTGCCCGGATGTTCCGGGACGGAAGCCGCTACGCCGACCTGCAGAACTCGATGGAGTATTCCCTGCTGGCGGGGGGAAAGCGCATCCGGCCGGTGCTCACGCTGGAGAGCTGCCGCCTGTGCGGCGGGGCGCCGGAGGACGCCCTGGATTTTGCCTGCGCGGTGGAGATGATCCACACCTACTCCCTGATCCATGACGACCTGCCCGCCATGGACGACGATGATCTGCGCCGGGGCAGGCCCACCAACCACAAGGTGTACGGCGAGGCCACCGCCATCCTGGCGGGGGACGGCCTGCTCACCGCCGCCTTTGGCCGGCTGGCCGGAGCGAGTCTGCCGCCGGAGCGGGTGGCGGAAGCGGTGGCCTGTCTGGCCGGGGCCGCCGGACCGGAGGGCATGGTGGGGGGACAGGCCCTGGATATGGCCGGGGAAGGCAGAGGGCTGACCACCGGCGAGCTGCGGCAGCTTCAGGCGCTCAAGACGGGGGCGCTGATCTCGGCGGCCGCCGAGCTGGGCTGCATCGCCGCCGGGGGAACCCGGGAGCAGCGGGAGCGGCTGCGCCGCTACGCCCAGGCCCTGGGCCAGGCCTTCCAGATCCGGGATGACATGCTGGACGAAACCAGCACCCGGGATGAACTGGGCAAGCCCATTGGATCGGACCGCTCCAAGGAGAAGAGCACCTTTGTCACTGCCCTGGGACTGGAGGGCTGTGCCGGGGAGGTGGAGCGGCTGACCGAGGAGGCGGTGGCCGCCCTGGAGGGCTTTGACCGGCCGGAGTTTCATATCTGGCTGGCCCGGGAGCTGGCCGGCCGAAGCAAATAAGGTTTACAGCGGAAAGGAGGGGCTCATGACTCAAACCTACCGGGGATTTTTAACGGGAAATCTGATGCTGGATCTGGCAATCGTGGCCTGGTTTGCCGCTCAGGTTCTCAAGCTGCTGCTGCAGCTGGCGGTGGAGCGCCGCTCAGACCTGCGCTCCATCCTGAAAAGCGGGGGGATGCCCAGCTCCCACTCCGCTTTCGTCTGCGCTTTGGCAGTTTCGGTGGGGATTCTGTACGGCTGGCAGAGCCCCTACTTTGCCCTGGCCGCCGGACTGGCCGCCGTGGTGATGTACGACGCCTGCAATGTGCGCTGGTCCACCGGGGAGCAGGCCAAGGCACTGAATCTGCTGCTGGAGGATCTGGAGCGCCTCCCGGGGGAGCTGGAGGGAAAGCGGATGAAGGAGGCTCTGGGGCACACCCCCTTTCAGGTGATGATGGGGGCTGTGCTGGGAGTGGCCATCGGACTGCTGGCCCTGGTGCTGCAGTGAACCCATCCGGGATTTGAAAGGAAGCTTCCATTTCGGCGACGCGCCGTCTCCGTCTGTCAGACGGGCTGAATATTTGCGCGGCGGGCCGGGAAGCGGGATGAAAAGGAGTCGCATCACAGTTGGACGAGAGACAGGAAGCGGAAAACTCCCCTCTGCTGGCCGGATTGACCGACCGGGAGGGGATTGAGCTGTGCGCCCGCCTGCGGCGGGAGCTGGTGGAGCGGGTATCCCAGACCGGGGGACACCTGGCCTCCAATCTGGGGGCGGTGGAGCTGACAGTGGCCATCCACCGGGTGTTTGACACCAGACGGGACCGGCTGGTCTTTGACGTGGGCCACCAGTGCTATCCCCATAAGATGCTCACCGGCCGGCTGGAGGGGATGGACTCTCTGCGGCAGCAGGGAGGACTGGCGGGCTTCCCCAAGCCGGGGGAGAGTGTTCATGACGCCTTTGTGGCCGGCCACGCCTCCAACTCGGTGGCGGTAGCTCTGGGAATGGCCCGGGCCAGGACCGCGCTGCAAGCGAACTACAAGGTGATCGCGCTCATCGGCGACGGAGCCCTCACCGGCGGGCTGGCCTACGAGGGGCTGTCCAATGCGGGCCAATGCGGACAGCAGCTGCTGGTCATCCTCAATGACAACGGCATGTCCATTACCCCCAATGTGGGGGCGGTGGCCGACCATCTGGCCCGTCAGCGGCTCAAGCCCCAATACCTTACATTCAAAAAGCATTACCGGAGAATTATGAACTCCTTTTGGCTGGGGCGCCGCATTTACCAGGTGACCCACCGCTGCAAGCAGGTGCTGCGGCAGAGCCTGCTCCACTGCAGCATGTTCGAGAATATGGGCTTCAACTACCTGGGGCCTGTGGACGGACACGACCTGGCCCGGCTGACCAGCGTGCTGAGGTACGCCCGGGAGCTGGACGAGCCGGTGCTGCTCCACGTCAAGACCGTGAAGGGGAAGGGGTATCTCCCCGCCGAGGAAAATCCTGACGCCTTTCATGGCGTCTCCCCGTTTGATCCCCTCACAGGTTGCCCCAGAAAGGCGGCGGGAGAGAGCTTCTCCTCGGTATTTGGAGAGACGCTGGCCCAGCTGGGCCGGCGGGACGGGCGGGTGTGCGCCATCACCGCCGCCATGACCGGCGGGACGGGACTGGAGGAGTTTCAGAAGGAATTTCCAGACCGCTTCTTTGACGTGGGAATCGCCGAGGGGTGCGCCGTCTCCATGGCCGCCGGTATGGCCAAGCAGGGCGTCATTCCCGTGTTCGCGGTCTACTCCACATTTCTGCAGCGGTCCTACGATATGCTTATTCACGACGCGGCCATTGACCGCCTCCATGTGGTGCTGGGGGTGGACCGGGCCGGTCTGGTGGGGGAGGACGGGGAGACCCACCAGGGCCTCTTTGACGTGGCCTTTCTGGACAGCATCCCCGGCATGACCGTGTTTGCCCCCTCCAGCTTTGCCGAGCTGAGACGTATGCTGGAGCGGGCGGTATTCCATACGGACGGGCCGGCGGCGGTCCGGTATCCCAGAGGCGGGGAGGGGACCTACACCGGCGACGCCGGGGACAGCCCCTGGACGGTTCTGCGCCCGGGGCGGGACATCACTCTGGCGGGCTATGGGATCACCGTAAATGGACTGCTGGAGGCCGCCGCCCTCCTCTCCCAGGCCGGTGTGGAGGCGGAGGTGGTCAAGCTGAACGTCATCACCCCCCTGAATCCCCGGGGCGTGGTGGAGTCGGCGGCCAGGACAGGGGCCCTGCTGACGGCGGAGGAGTGTGTCCAGGCCGGCAGCGTGGGGCAGCGGCTGTGTGCCGCCCTGGAGGAGGCCGGTGTGGAAGCAAGGGTGGCCCTGGCCAACTGCGGCAGCAGGTTTGTTCCCCATGGAGCGGTGGGACAGCTGCGGCAGGACCTGGGGCTGGACGGCCGGGGAATCGCCCGGCGGGCGCTGGAGGTGCTGGGCCGTGGCTAAAATACGATTGGATGTGGCGATGGTGGAGCGGGGGCTGGCAGAGAGCCGCCAGAAGGCCCAGGCAGTCATCATGGCCGGACAGGTCTATGTGAACGGACAGAAGGTGGACAAGGCCGGTACCCCGGTGACGGCGGAGCAGGCCATCGAGGTCCGGGGCAGAAGCCTGCCCTATGTGAGCCGGGGCGGGCTGAAGCTGGAGAAGGCCATGGAGTGCTGGCCCATTCGCCTGACAGGGGCGGTGTGCGCCGATATCGGGGCCTCCACCGGGGGCTTCACCGACTGCATGCTCCAAAACGGGGCGGCCAAGGTGTACGCCGTGGACGTGGGCTATAACCAGCTGGACTACCGCCTGCGCACCGACCCCAGGGTCGTCTGCATGGAGCGCACCAACGCCCGCTACCTGACGGCGGAGCAGATCCCGGAGCCTTTGGACTTCTTCTCGGTGGATGTGTCCTTCATCTCCCTGCACCTGATTCTCCCGGCTCTGCGCCCCCTGGCACGGGTGGGGGGACATGGCGTCTGTCTGGTCAAGCCCCAGTTTGAGGCGGGAAGGGAAAAGGTGGGCAAAAAGGGTGTGGTCCGGGACCCGGCGGTCCACCTGGAGGTGCTGGAGCGCTTTTTGATTCACGCAGGAAAGGCTGGCTTTACTGTAAAGGATATTACCTTTTCCCCCATAAAAGGCCCGGAGGGCAACATTGAATACCTGGGATACCTGGCGGCGGAGGAGGGACCCGGCTATGCCGGCGACCTGAAAGGGCTGGTGGAGCGGTCCCACGCCGTCTGGAAGGAGGAGCCATGAAGATTATCCTCAGCTCGAACCCCTACCGGGACCGGGGGCTGCGGGCGGCCCTGGAGGCCAAGCGGATTCTGGAGCGGGCGGGCAGCCAGACGGTGCTGTGCCTGCCGTTCACACCCAAAAAGGGAGAGAAGGTGGAGCTGCCCAGAAAGACGGAGCTCTCCTCTCTGGAGGAGGAGCTGCCCGGCGCCGATCTGCTCATCTGCTTTGGCGGGGACGGCACCATTCTTCACGCCGCCCGGGACGCCACCCTCCACGATGTGCCCATCCTGGGGGTGAACATGGGCAGCGTGGGCTTTATGGCCGAGCTGGAGCGGGGGGAGCTGCCTCTGCTGGCCGCCCTGCCCCAGGGGAGATTTGCCGTTCAGGAGCGGATGATGCTGGACGTGGCCGTCTGGCGGGGGGAGCGGCTGGTCAGCCAGGACCTGGCTCTCAACGACGCGGTGATCTCCAAGGGGTCGATTGCCCGGGTGGTGGAGCTGGAGGTGCTGGCCGATCAGGTCCAGGTCTCGGCGCTGACGGGGGACGGAGTCATTGTGGCCACTCCCACCGGGTCCACCGCTTATTCCATGTCGGCGGGCGGACCCATTGTGGAGCCCACCTCCCGCTGCATTATTGTCACCCCGGTGTGCGCCCACAAGCTGGACGCCCGTGCCCTGGTGCTGGACCAGGACCGGGTGATTACCGTTTGCCTGCCAAAAGGCTCCCGCAAGCACTTATACTTGTCAGTGGACGGCGGAAAGGCGGTCCGCCTGGCGGGAGGAGACCGGGTGGAGATCCGCCGCTCCGCCCACGCCACCAAGCTGGTGCTGCTGTCAGAGCGAAGCTTTTATCAGGTGATCAATCAGAAGTTAGGAGGAGAGACCCCATGAAAAACGCGCGTCAGTCGGAGATTCTGAAGCTGATCCGGGCGGAGGAGGTGGAGACCCAGGAGCAGCTGCTCGCCCTGCTGCGGGAGAAGGGCTACACCGCCACGCAGGCCACCATCTCCCGGGATATCAAGGAGCTTCGGCTGGTGAAGGAGCAGACTGGGCAGGGTACCTACCGCTATGCTGTGACCGACCGGAAGTCCTCGGCGGACAGCGAGGCCCGCCTGCGCAATATTTTTAAAGAGGGGGTCACCTCGGTGGATGTGGCCCAGAACATCGTGGTGGTGCGCACCATGCCGGGGCTGGCCTCGGCGGCCTGCTCCGCTCTGGACAGCATGTCCATTCCGGGTATGGTGGGCAGCCTGGCGGGGGATGACACCGGAATCCTGATCATGCGGGACAACGCCAGCGCCCAGCAGTTCAGCAGCGAGGTCCACAAGCTGCTGCGGTAAGAGGGGAAAACCATGCTTTCATTGCTCCACATCGAAAATATCGCCATCATTGAGTCGGCCGATATCGCCTTTGAGCCTGGCTTCAACGTCCTCACCGGCGAGACGGGGGCGGGCAAGTCCATTGTTATTGACGCCTTGAGCGCGGTGCTGGGACAGCGCACCAGCCGGGAGCTGATCCGCACCGGGGCCAAGTCCGCCCTGGTGACGGCGGTGTTCTCCGGCCTGCCCCCCCTGTCCTGGCTGGGTGAAAACGGCTTTGACCAGGGGGAGGAGCTGCTGCTCCAGCGGGAGATTCAGGGGGACGGGCGCAATTCCTGCCGCCTGAACGGCCGTCCGCTGACGGTGGCCCAGCTGCGCGAGCTGGGCCGGCAGCTGCTGGACATCCACGGCCAGCACGACGGGCAGCAGCTGCTGAACCCCGAGTGCCACCTGGGCTATCTGGACCGCTTTGCCCGCACGGGAGAGCTGGTGGATCACTACCGGGAGGCCTTTGGACAGGTGGCGGCCCTGCGGCGGCAGATCGCCTCCCTGGAGATGGATGAGGCCCAGCGGGCCCGTCGGGTGGACGCCCTCCAGTACCAGATCGGGGAGCTGGAGCGGGCCGAGCTTCAGCCCGGAGAGGACGAGGAGCTCGCCCGGCGGCGCACCCTGCTGCGCAGCGCGGGAAAGCTGATGGACGGACTTCAGCAGGCCGACTTTGCCCTGTCGGGGGACGAGGACAGCCCGGGGGCCTGCGGCCTGCTCTCCGACGCCGAGGGCGCGGTGCGGGGCATCGCCCGGCTCGCCCCCCAGGCGGAGGAGCTGGCCGAGAAGCTCTCCGCCCTCCAGAGCGCCGCGGAGGAGGCCGCCGAGACCCTGCGGGACCTGACCAGGGAGATGGATTTCTCTCCCGAGGAGCTGGACCGGGTGGAGGGCCGTCTGGACCTGATTTACCGGCTGAAAAAGAAGTACGGCTCCACCGTGGACGAGATGCTGGAGTACCTGGAGCAAAGCCGCCGGGAGCTGGCTGAAATCGAGGACGCCGACGACACCCTGGCCCGCCTGGGCCGACAGCTTTCCACTGCGGAGGAGGAGGCCGGAAAACGGGGAGCCGTCCTCACCGCCGCCCGAAAGGAGGGGGCGCTGGCCCTCCAGAAGCGGGTGGAGGAGGAGCTGCGCCAGCTGGATATGCCAAAGGTGCGCTTTGAGACGCAGTTCGAGGCCGTCTCCGCCGCCGGCGGGATGGACGAGTCGGGGATGGACCAGGTCCAGTTTCTGATGTCGGCCAATGTGGGGGAGGCCCTGCGGCCCATCCAGAAGGTGGCCTCCGGGGGCGAGCTGGCCCGGATTATGCTGGCCCTGAAAAATGTGCTGGCTGAGGATGACGGGGTGGGCACCCTGGTCTTTGACGAGGTGGACACCGGGGTGTCCGGCCGGGCGGCCCAGAAGGTGGCCGAAAAGATGGCTGCCGTGGCCCGGCACAAGCAGGTGCTGTGTGTCACCCACCTGCCCCAGATCGCGGCCATGGCCGGCGCCCACTTCTCGGTGGAGAAGGGGGAGCGGAACGGCCGCACCTATACCCGGGTGGAGCGGCTGGACCGGGAAGGCCGGAAGGGCGAGCTGGCCCGTCTGCTGGGCGGGGGTGAGACCACGCCCGCCCTGCTGCAGACAGCCCAGGAGCTGCTGGACCGGGCGGAGTCCTTCCGGGCGGGCGGAGCTGGAAAAGGGAACGTCAAAAGATCGTAAAAAAGACTTCCGTTTTCAGGAATCGTCTGTTATAATACCGTTAAGAAGAACATGCTGGACGGCCCATGGCCGGCCGGGCCTTTGGCACAGCGGCCAAAGGCGGGAGAAATACCTGGAGGAGAGAGGGCGGCGTTGATCGTTTTTTTGTTTCTGTTCTGGATTATCCTGAACGGAAAGATGACTTTGGAGATTATCGTGCTCGGCGCAGCGGTTTCCGCTGCGCTGAGTTGGTTTGCCCGCCGTGTGCTGGGCATCTCTCCCCGGGAGGAGAGGCGTTTTCTTCGCCGTCTCCCCGGGGTTTTTTGTTACCTGATCTACCTGCTGGGACAGGTGGCTTACTCCAATTACCTGGTGATCCGGCTGATCCTCTCTCCGGGAAAGGAGCGGCCCAAGCTGGTGTGGTTCCCCCTGCCGGTGAAAGGCGGCCCGGCCCGCCTGGCCCTGGCCAATTCCATCACGCTGACGCCTGGAACGGTGACGGTGTCCATGGGGGAGGAGACCATCTGCGTCTACGCCCTGCGCCCCCAGCTGGGGGAGGGGCTGGACCGCTGCGGCTTTGTCACCCGGCTGCGCCGGCTGGAAGGGGGCGGTGGGGATGGCTGAGCTGACCCCGCTTCTGGAGCGTGTTCTGATTGTGCTGCTGTGCCTGCTGGGAGTCGGAGTGCTCTGCTGCCTGGTGCGGGCCATCCTGGGCCCCCGGTACACCGACCGGGTGGTGGCTCTGAACACGGTATGCACCCTGGTCATTCTGATGATTTGTATTCTGTCCTATCTGCTGGAGCAGGCCTGGCTGATGGACGTGGCCATTCTGTATGGCCTGTTGAACCTGCTGGCTGTGGCCATTCTCAGCCGGGTGGCGGTGGGCCACCACAGACACAGAAAGGAGGAGAAGCCATGACGGCTCGGATTGCGCTGGCTCTGGTGCTGCTGTTTCTGGGGGCGGCGGTGATTGCCGTCTCCATCCTGGGGCTGTTCCGCCTGCGGGACGTGCTGGAGCGGCTGCATGCCGGGGCCCTCACCGATACCATGGGGGCCCTGCTGGTGCTGGCGGGGCTGGGGGTGCTGTGCGGCCTTACCTCCCACACGGTGAAGCTGGCGGTCCTGCTGGTCATCCTGTGGCTGACCACTCCGGTGTCCGCCCACCTGATTGCCCGGATGGAGCTGATTACCGGCCGGGATCTGGAGCCCGACCGGCTGGAGGGAGAGGGGGAACGGGAGCTGTGACTGCGCTGGAGATTCTGCTGCTGGCCTTTCTGGTGTTCTGCGCCCTGGCCGCGGTGCTGGCCCGGAATCTGATGGCCTGTGTCATCATTTTCATGGCCTATTCCTCCGTCATGGCCATTTTGTGGCTGCTGCTGGAGTCCCCGGATCTGGCCATTACCGAGGCCGCGGTGGGGGCGGGCGTGACCAGTCTGCTGTTCTTTCTGGCCCTGCGGCGGGTGAACGCCCTGAAGGGAGTGGACGAGGATGAGGAGTGACCGTCCCCGGGAGGGCTGGTTTGAACGGCTGATGCGCTGGGCCGAGGGGGGCGAGCCCGACCTGAGCCAGGAGGTGGCCGAGGACCCGGAGCGGGCCGAGTTTTTGGAGTACCTGCAGTATCTGGAGAGCCACACCTACATGGAATTCGGGGCCTACCGCCTGATGCGCCTGAAGGAGCGGGCCGGCCGGGGGGAGCTTCCCCGGGTCCCGGCGGGACACGGGGAGGAGAAGCCTGCCGTCCGCCCCGCCGGGCGGCGGCGCCACCGGCCGGGCAGCCTGCGGCGGATGGTCCGGCTCTACCGCCTTTTGTCAGTGGGGGTGGCGGCGGTGATGATGGCCGTCCTGGCGTGGGTCAGCCTGGAGCTGCCTGCCTTCGGCGATCCGGCGGCCCCCGCCGTCAACGAGGTGTCCGGCCGCTATCTGGAGCGGGGAACGGAGGAGACGGGGGCGGTGAACGCGGTGGCCGGCCTGATTCTGGACTACCGGGCCTTTGACACCTTTGGGGAGTCCACCGTCCTGTTCGCGGCCACCATGAGTGTGGTGCTGCTGATGCGCCGGCCGGCCCGGCAGGAGGAGCGGGAGGCCCCGGCGGATCTGATCCTGCGCCAGACAGGCCGGGTAATCCTGCCCGCCATTTTGATGTTCGGCGTCTATGTGGTGCTCAACGGCCACCTGAGTCCCGGCGGCGGCTTTTCCGGGGGGACAGTGCTGGGCTGCGGGCTGATCCTGTGCTCCCTGGTGCTGGGGCGGGAGCGGATGGCAGAGCTGCTGCCCGAGCGCCGGCTGACCTTGTGGTCGGTGGTCTGCCTTCTGGCCTACGGGGGGATGAAGGGCTACTCCTTCTTTACCGGGGCCAACCATCTGGGCTGGGATGTGCCCAAGGGTACGCCGGGGAATATCCTCAGCGCCGGCTTCATCCTGCCCCTGAACATCTGTGTGGGGGTCATTGTGGCCTGCACCATGTACACCTTTTATCGGCTGTTTTCCGAGGGGAGGGAGGGCGCGTGATTGATCTGCTCATCCAGCAGCGCTACTATATTGGGGCGGTGCTGCTGTTCTCCGTCGGCTTGGCCACATTGTTCCTCCACCCCAACCTGATCAAGAAGATCATCGGCCTGAACCTGATGGACACCTCGGTGTTTCTCTTTCTGGCCGCCATGGGCTATGTGGAGGGGGGCAGAGCCCCCATCATCAACCCGGGGGAGGAGGAGCTGCTCTACATCAACCCGGTGCCCGGCGGACTGGTGCTGACGGGCATCGTGGTGGCGGTGAGCACCACCGCCCTCTTCCTGGCCCTGACCTGCCGGCTGTACCGGCGGTACCACAGTCTGAATCTGGACGTAATCCTCATGCGGGCCCGGGCCGAGCGAGAGGAGAGCGAGTAAATACCCCTGCGGGGAAGGGAGGTGAAGCGCATGCCCCTGCTCTATTACAACATTCCATTTATCAGCCTGTTTCTGGCCCTGCTCAGCGCCATCGCGGCCCCCCTGGTCCGGGGTGCGGAGCGGACGCTGAATCTGGTGCGGGGGGTTCAGCTGGCGGTGTCCGCCCTGTCCGCCCTGCTGCTCTTCCGGCTGTGGCAGACGGGGGAGAGCTTCACCTTCATGCTGGGCCACTTCCCGGCCCCCTGGGGCAATGAGCTGAAGGCGGGACCGCTGGAGGCCCTGCTGGCCCTGTGCTTCAGCCTGGTGATGTTCCTGTCCATGACCGGCGGCGCGGAGGACCTGCGCCGGGACCTGCCCGAGGAGCGGCGGGGCCGGTACTGCCTGCTGATGCAGCTGCTGTACGCCGCCCTGCTGGCCATGGTGTATACCAACGACCTGTTTACCGCGTATGTATTCATTGAGATCTCGGCCATCACCGCCTGCGTGGCGGTGGCGGCCAAGGAGAGCGGCCGCTCCATCGTGGCCGCCATCCGATATCTGGTGTTCAGCAGCCTGGGGTCCGGGCTGGTGCTGCTGGGCATCTCCATCCTGTATGCCATCACCGGCCACCTGCTGATGGAGGACCTGAGCCGGGAGGTGGCCCGCCTGGCCGGGACGGGGGAGTACGCCGTTCCCCTGACGGCGGCCGCCCTGCTGATGACCCTGGGGCTGGCCATCAAGAGCGCCCAGTTTCCCTTTCACGCCTGGCTGCCCGACGCCCACGCCAGCGCCACCACGTCAGCCAGCGCCATTCTCTCCGGCCTGGTGCTGAAAGGATATATCGTCCTGCTGTTCAAGCTGATTGTCCGGGTGTTCGGCCAGGACCTGATCGTCAGCTTCTATATCCATGAGCTGCTCTTTCTGCTGGGACTGGCCGGGATGCTGTTCACCTCGGTGGCGGCCCTGCGGCAGGAGGATGTGAAGCGGATGGTGGCTTACTCCTCCTCCGCCCAGATCTCCTATATCTTCCTGGCTCTGGGACTGGGCAGCCGGGCCGGCGTGGCCGCCGCCTGCTTTCAGATGCTGGCCCACGCCTTTACCAAGCCCATGATTTTTGTGGGGGCGGGGGCCATGATCCGGGCGGGCCGGGGCGGCCACTACTGGAGCGACCTGAGGGGGGCGGCGTGGCGGGACCCAGCCGCCGGGCTTGCCTTCACGGTGGGGGGACTGTCCCTGTGCGGGCTGCCTCTGCTGGCCGGCTTTTCCGCCAAGTACAGCCTGGCGGTGGCCGCTCTGTCCGTCCAGTGGCAGACGCTGCCCGCCCTGTTCGGTCTGGCGGCCAGCTCGGTGCTCAATGCCATGTACTACATCCCCGCCATGCTGGCCATCTGGAGCCGCTCCGGCGGGGAGCGGGGGTCCAAAATGCCCGGCGGGAGGGAGCATAAGCTGGCCATCGGCTGCTTTCTGGTTTTCAATGTGGCCCTGGGCGTGGGGGTGGGGCCCCTGATGAGTCTGATCCACCGGGGGCTGGAGCTGCTGTAGCGCCCCGGCCGCCCAAAGAGACGGATAGAAAAAGGAGGTGAAGTCCATGTCCGGCAGCTGGCTGCTGCTTCCGGTGCTCTTTCCCATTGCGGGGGGCCTGATGGCCGCCTGCATCCATACCCTCCAGGTCCGCCGGGCCGTGGTCTCCACCATCCTGGCCCTGGAGCTGCTCCTCCTGGCCCCCCTGGCGGGGGCGGATTCCGGAGTCTATGTGCTGATGGAGCTGGCTCCGGGGGCGCGCATTGTGTTCCAGGCCGATCCCCTGGGGCGGCTGTTTGCCATTCTTATTGCCCTGATCTGGTTCGCGGTGGCTGTCTTTGCCTTTGAGTACATGAACCATGAGGGGCACCGGGAGCGGTTTTTCGGCTTCTACCTCATGACCCTGGGAACGCTGATGGGGGTGTGCTTCTCCGGCAATCTGGTCACCCTCTACCTGTTCTATGAGCTGATGACCCTGTGCTCCGTGCCGCTGGTCCTCCACATCGGCACCCGAAAGGCCTTTGACGCCGCCTGGCGCTATCTGGCCTTCTCGGTGACAGGGGCGGTGATGGGCCTGCTGGGCCTGTTTGTTCTCCAGGGCTACTGCACCACCGACCTGTTCACCCCCGGCGGGGTGCTGGACCCCGCTCTGGCGGGCGGAGACCGGCAGCTGCTGCTGGCCGTCTTTCTGCTGATGGCGGTGGGGTTCGGGTGCAAGGCCGGGCTGTTTCCCCTCCACGCCTGGCTGCCCATCGCCCACCCGGTGGCCCCGGCGCCCGCTTCGGCGGTGCTCTCCGGCCTCATCACCAAGATGGGGGTGCTGGCTCTGCTGCGGGTGGTCTACTACCTGTTTGGCTGGGAGTTCCTGGCCGGAAGCTGGGCCCAGCAGGTGGTGCTGGTGCTGTCCCTGGTGACGGTGTTCATGGGCTCCGCCCTGGCGCTGAAGGAGGATACGCTGAAAAACCGGCTGGCCTACTCCACGGTCAGCCAGGTGTCCTATGTGGTGTTCGGCCTGATGCTTCTGGCCCCCGGGGCGCTGGAGGGGGCCCTGTTCCAGGCGGTCTTTCACGCCGTGGCCAAAAACGCCCTGTTTATGGCCACCGGTGCCATAATTTACAAGACCCACCTGACCCAGGCCTCCCAGATGCGGGGGGTGGGCACGGTGCATGGGGCGACGATGTGGTGCTTCGCCCTGGCCGGGCTGTCCCTGATCGGCATCCCGCCCACCGGGGGCTTTTTCTCCAAGTGGCTGCTGGCCCAGGGGGCGCTGGAGTCGGGGGCGGGTCTCCCCGCCTGGGCCGGGATTGCCGTGCTGATGGTTTCCGCCCTGCTGACGGCGGGCTATCTGCTGCCCATCGTCACCACTGCCTTTTTCCCGGGAAAGGACTTTGACCGCAGCGCCGTGGCCCGGCCGCCGGAGACCTGGCTGATGGGAATCACCCTGGCCCTGGTCACCGCCGCCCTGCTGGTGCTGGGCATGTTCCCCGGGCTGCTCCAGCCCGGAGTGGACGCGGTGGTGGGACCGCTGTTTGGGTAAAAGCCGGGGACGGCTCCGGCACATTGCCGCCCCCGGGCGGAACAGGAAAGGAGGCGAACAGCCGTGCTGATGCTCAGCTCCATTTTGATTCCCGTTCTGGGGGGAATGCTGCTGCCCCTGTGGCGGCCGGGAAACCGCCGGACCCGGCAGGACTATGTGCTGGCTGTCTCCTGCCTGACGGCCCTGCTGGCCCTGCTGGCGGTGTTTACCGGGACGGGGGAGGAGGCGCTGGTTCTGCTGAGGCTGGGGGGACATCTGTCGGTGGCCTTTCGGGTGGACGGACTGTCCGCCGTCTTTGCCGTTCTGGTCAGCCTGCTGTGGCCGCTGGCCAGCCTCTACGCCCTGGAGTACATGAGCCGGGAGGGGAGGGAGGACCGCTTCTTTGCCTTCTACCTGGCTGCCTTCGGGGTTACGCTGGGGGTCGCTTTCTCGGCCAATATCGTCACCATGTACTTTTTCTATGAGCTGCTCACCCTGGCCACCCTGCCTCTGGTGATGCACAGCATGGACGGCAAGGCCCGGTATGCCGGACGGGTCTATCTGGTCTACTCCATGAGCGGGGCGGCGCTGGGCTTTATCTCCATGGTCTTTCTCCTCCAGTACGGCAGCGGCCTGTTTGCCCTGGGCGGCGGGCTGGCCGCGGAGGGGGTGGACCCCAACCTGCTGCTGACGGCCTATGTGCTGGGCTTCTTCGGCTTTGGGGCCAAGGCGGCGGTCTTTCCCTTTCACACCTGGCTGCTGCGGGCCTCGGTGGCTCCCACGCCGGTCACGGCCCTCCTCCACGCGGTGGCGGTGGTCAAGGCCGGGGTGTTTGCCGTCATCCGGGTCACCTGGTACGGTTTTGGGCCGGACCTGGTTCGGGGGACCTGGGCCCACGGGCTGATCCTGGCGGCGGTCATCTTTACCATCCTGATGGGCTCCTGCAAGGCCCTCCGAACCCGGCACCTGAAGCGCCGGCTGGCCTGGTCCACCGTCAGCAACCTGTCCTATGTACTGCTGGGGGTGGCCCTGCTTACCCCGGCGGGGCTGCTGGCCGGCCTGACCCACATGGTATTCCACGCCGTTTTGAAGATCACGCTGTTCTTTGGGGTGGGAGCCATACATTACAAAATGCACCGGGACTATGTGGATGAGATTGAGGGCTGCGGCCCCCTGATGCCGGTGGTGTTTGCCACCTTTACCGCGGCCTCTCTGGGACTGATGGGGGTGCCCCCTCTGGCGGGCTTCTCCAGCAAGTGGATGCTGGCCACGTCGGCCACGGCTCTGGCCGCTCCCCTGGGCTATCTGGGCGCGGCCGCTCTGGCGGTGTCGGCGGTGCTCACCGCCCTGTATTTGATGGAAATTGTGCTGCTGGCCTTCTTTCCCCGGCAGAGCCGCGCCCTGTCGGTGAAGGTGCCCCGGCGGGCCCGCCGGGACCCGGGAGTCCGGATGCTGCTTCCGCTGACCGTCCTGGCTCTGGCCTCCATTGTCCTGGGGCTGGGGGCCAGTCAGGTTGTGGAGGGCCTGCGGGCCCTGATTCTGTGAGAGAACGGGAGGGAAAACCATGCCTGCATACGACAGACTGCTGATGCTGCTGGTGTTTACCCCCTTTGTCTGCGCCCCCCTGAGCTATCTCATCGGCCGGAAGTGGAAGGAGGGGCGGGACATCTTTGTCCAGTCCTCCACCGTGCTGGAGGTTATGCTGGCCCTCTCCCTGCTGGCCAGTCCGGATTGGGTGGAGGCGTCCTGGTCGGGCTTCTGCGGCTTGGGACTCTCCTTCCGGTGGGGGGATTTTCACGCGGTGCTGGCCCTGCTGGCGGCCACCGGCTGGATGGCGGCTTCTGTATTCTCCCAGGAATATTTTGCCCATCTGCGGCGGCGCAACCGCTACTATTTCTTCTGGCTTGCCACCCTGGGGGGAACCATGGGTGTTTTCCTCTCGGCGGATCTGTTTACCACCTTTGTTTTCTTTGAGGTGATGTCCTTCACCTCCTATGTGGCGGTGGTCCAGACCGAGGACGAGGCCGCCCTGCGGGCGGGGGAGACCTATCTGGCGGTGGCGGTCATCGGCGGACTGGTTACACTGTCCGGCCTGTTCCTGATCTATTTCCAGCTGGGGACTCTCCGGCTGGACCAACTAGCCCAGGCTGCCGCCGCGGCGCAAAACCGGGGCCTGCTTTGGGCCGGGGGGCTGCTTACCCTGACGGGCTTTGCCGCCAAGGCGGGCGCCTTTCCTCTTCACATCTGGCTGCCTACCGCCCACCCCGCCGCCCCCGCCCCCGCTTCGGCGGTGCTGTCCGGCGTCATCACCAAGACGGGCATCTACGGAGTGGCTGTCCTGTCCACTACCCTGTTTCTCCATGACGGGCAGTGGGGGCTGCTGCTGGCGGTCATCGGCGGAATCACCATGGTGCTGGGTGCGGTGCTGGCGGTCTGCTCCGCCGACCTGAAGCGGACGCTGGCCTGCTCCTCCATCTCCCAGATCGGCTTTATCCTGTGCGGGCTGTCCATGCAGTGCCTGCTGGGGGACCACAACGCCCTGGCGGTGGACGGCACCATTCTCCACATCGTCAACCACTCCCTGATCAAGATGGCCCTCTTCCCGGCGGCAGGCATCATCTACCTGTCCACTCACTCCTTCCAGCTGGATGACATCCGGGGCTTTGGCCGGGGCAAGCCCCTGCTGGCGCTGTGCATGGGGCTGCCCATGCTCAGCCTGGCGGGCCTGCCTCTTCTCAGCGGCTATGTGAGCAAGACCCTCCTCCATGAGAGCATTGTGGAGTACATCGCCCTGGCCGGCGGCCTGTCCTGGCTGTTTACTTTGCTGGAGTGGCTGTTTCTGTTTACCGGCGGGCTGACCCTGGCCTATATGGTCAAGCTGTTTGTTTGTATTTTTGTGGAAAAAAACGACCTGCCCCAGACGGTTCTGGATCAGAAGTGGAACCGGGAGGGGGGCTACATCGCCGGCTCCTCCGCCGTCGCTCTGCTGTGCTATGCCGGTTTGATGCCCTTTCTGGGCAGCCGCCCGGGAGAGCTTATGGACCAGATCTCCGCCTTTGCCCGGTCGTTCTTTCAGGGCGAGGCGCCTGCCCATGCGGTGGCGTATTTCTCCTCCATCAATCTGCGCGGGGCGGCTGTTTCTCTGGGAATTGGCCTGCTGGTCTACTTCGGTGTGGTGCGCCCCCTGCTTATGCCCCGGGACAAAAAGGGACGCCGGCACTACGCCGATCCCATTCCCAAATGGCTCAATCTGGAGTACGGGGTATACCGGCCCCTCCTGCAGCTGCTGGCCCAGCTGGTGATCGCGGCGGCGGTGCTGGCTGACCGGACAGGTCCCTATCTGGTGTTTCGGGTCCTGCCGTCAGCGGTGCGGAAGCTGCATCGCTGGGTCCTCCGGCGGTGGAGCGGCCTGGTTCGGGCGGTAACGGGGGAGGAGTATCTTCCCCGGCCGGGTCTGGAGCAGGCGGTGGACGACCAGCACTTTGGGCTGTACGCCGACCACCCCAACGCGGAGAAGGGAATTGTCTATTCTCTGGCGTTCGGGCTGCTGCTCACCGGGCTGGGGCTGGTCTTTGCCATTGCATTTGTATTCCTGCGGAGGTAGGGGACAGGGAGAAACGGCCCCGACAGTTGCATTTTTTTCCGAAAAGCGGTATGATGACACAGAACATTGCGGTCCGGCTGTAGGCGGGCCTGAGAGACAGGAGGAACAAAAATGGATTACGCAAAGGAATCCCTGCGGCTGCACGCCCAGTGGAAAGGGAAAATTGAGGTGGTGGCCACGGTGCCGGCCAACGACAAGGAGTCGCTGTCCCTGGCCTACACCCCCGGGGTGGCCCAGCCCTGTCTGGAGATTCAGAAGGACCCGGACAAGAGCTACGAGCTTACCCGGCGGCACAACCTTTGCGCCGTCATCACCGACGGCTCGGCAGTTCTGGGGCTGGGGGATATCGGACCCGAGGCCGGAATGCCCGTTATGGAGGGCAAGTGCGTTCTGTTCAAGACCTTCGGCGGGGTGGACGCCTTTCCTCTCTGTGTCAAGACCCAGGACGTGGACGAGTTTGTGCAGACGGTTTACAACATCTCAGGCTCCTTCGGGGGCATCAACCTGGAGGATATTGCCGCCCCCCGGTGCTTTGAGATTGAGCGCAAGCTGAAGGAGAAGTGCGACATTCCCATCTTCCACGATGACCAGCACGGCACCGCCATCATCACCCTGGCGGGGCTGACCAATGCGCTGAAGGTGGTGGGCAAGAAGAAGGAGGAGGTGAAGGTGGTCACCTCCGGAGCCGGAGCGGCGGCCGTCTCCATTGTGAAGCTGCTGCTCTCCGCCGGCTTCCGGAATGTCACCATGTGCGACCGAAAGGGGGCTATCTACGCCGGCCGGGAAGGCCTGAACTGGATCAAGGAGGAGATGGCTCAAGTCACCAACCTGAACAAGGAGGCGGGGACGCTGGCGGATGTGCTGGCGGGGGCGGATGTGTTCATCGGGGTGTCCGCCCCGGGCACCGTCACCACCGAGATGGTGAAAACCATGGCAAAGGACGCCATTGTCTTTGCCTGCGCCAACCCCACGCCGGAGATTTTCCCCGACGATGCCAAGGCGGGCGGGGCCGCCGTGGTGGCCACCGGCCGAAGCGACTACCCCAATCAGATCAACAACGTGCTGGCTTTCCCGGGGGTGTTTCGCGGAACCTTCGACGTGCGGGAATACAGGCTGGAAGAGGTCTCAAAGCCCAATTCCGCCTCCCCTGCGCGCCCGGCTCAAGAGCCCTCGGATTCAGACGAAAAGGATTTGGAATCCTTTGACGGCGGCGAACCGGACGGCCCGGCCGAACAAATGGACGAGAATCCCGCTCCGGAACCCAGGCCCCGCAAGCGGCCGAATCGTGACAAGCCCAAGGGTGAATCCGGCCGCCGGGAGCGTCCGCCCCGGCCCGAGCGCATTCAAAAAGAGACGGCCGAGCGGCTTTCAGAGCCCGAACCCGCTTTCGAAATTGTCCCGGCCAATTCCGAGTCTCCCGCCGAAAGCGGCTATGAGAGCCCGGATAAGCTCTTTGTCCCCGAGGACGATCCTACCGAATAAATCAAAAAATCCCTGTCTTTCCGGGCCAATGGTCCTGGAAGACAGGGATTTTTGCCGCTATTGGGCTTTCAAAGTCTGGGCGCTTCTGTCCTTCCATCGCCCCATCTTCATATAGATCAGGGCGCCGGTGACCGAAATCAAGGTGGCCATGGGCACGGCCATGCCCACCGCAGTCAGATCGGATGGGAACAGCCGGGACAGAATATACGCCAAGGGCAGCCGGATCACCACCGAGGCCACAATGCCGTTGATGGAGGCAAACACCGTGCAGCCGCATCCATTGAAAAAGCCCAACAAAGTAAATCCAAAGCAGGTCAAAATAAAATCAAAGCTAAAGGATTTCAGGTATGCCGCGCCGGCCACCGCCGTTTCCCCGCCCGCTCCAAAGAGCCCCAAAATGCTTTCCGGCATCCACTGGGCCCAGAAAAAGAACACACTCGAGGGCACCAAAGACAATCCCACGCTCAGCCAAAGGGATTTCACCGCGCGATCCGGCCTGCCCGCGCCCATGTTTTGGGCGGCAATGGCCGCAATGGCCCCGCCGAAGGCGCTGGCC
>CAJFVL010000023.1 GCA_904420465.1 uncultured Clostridium sp. | reverse complement strand
GCGGCAGACAGTGTGCATTTGCGCGCCTGCCGCTGAAATCGCGCATAGCGCAGCCTGGAAATACGCGGTCTGAAGCGAGAGCGCAGGAATTGGCCCGGAATAGGTATCTTACAAAGCAATCTGGTTTATTAGTCTTTCAGCGCCGTCACCGGCATCACGAACACTCCATCGGGCCTTTGATACGCCGCATTTGCCATCCCGCACAAAACGCACAGAACCGCTGGCGGCTTGCCCTTGGGGTCCGCCTCAATCTGCCTTTTGATCTCCAGCAGGTTCTCCGCCGCGGCGTCGATCTGGTTGGCCCCCAACTTAATCTCAAAGGCACACCACTGGCCGTCGGGCAACTCGATCACCGCGTCAATCTCCTGATTTTTGTAGTCCTGATAGTGATAGAGATGCGCTCCAAAGGACTCGGCGTAGATGCGTAAGTCCCGCTCGCACAGGGCCTCAAAGAGGAAGCCCAGAGTCTCCAGATCCCCCAGTAGTCCGGCAGGGGTGGTCTTTAACAGCGCACAGGCCAGGGAGGGATCGGCAAAGTGCCGCTTCTCCGCCTGCTTCACCCGCACAGAGGAGCGGATACCAGAGGAGAAGGGTGGCTGATTGTCCGTAATGAACAGCCGCTTGAAGATGTCCAGATAAGCCGCCACAGTATTGCCGTCAATATCCTCGTCATCCACTGCCTTGATGTCCTTCATCAACGTCTTGTTGGTGACGGTGGTACTTTCGTTTCGGGCCAGAGAGCGCAGCAGCAGGCGCATCTTCTGGGTGTCTCGCCTTACCCCGTCAATCCGGTATACATCATCGTCAATGACAGCGTCCAGGTATTGGGCCGGGAGTAGCGCCGCCTGCTCCAGCGGTAGGCCCAAACTCCCCGGCCAGCCGCCCCGAATGATCAGTTCGATCAGTTTCTTCAAGTCCACCTCGCCGGTCATGGCGGGCGTCAGTGTCCCATGGCACAACTGCTCCAGGGACACCTTGCCGCTGGAGTCCCCGGACTCCCACAGGGTCATAGGGCGCATCCGCAGCCGGGCGATGCGGCCAGCGCCGCTGTGGAGAATCCCCTTGTGGTTGGGCGTTGCGGAGCCGGTGAGGATGAACTGCCCCTTCTGGGTATTTTGATCCACCTTGTACCGCACAGCGTCCCAGAGGGGCGGCACCTCCTGCCACTCATCGATTAGGCGGGGCGTCTCCCCCTCCAGCACCAGAGCGGGGGACAGCTCCGCCAGCTGGCGGTTCTGGAAGTTGCCGGCCGGGTCGCCAATATAGATCTCACTTTTGCTGTGATAGGAGGAGGTCCAGGTCTTACCGCACCATTTCGGCCCCTCGATGCAGACGGCGCCGAAGGCGGACAGGTACTCCTCCACCTGCCGGTCGATGATGCGGGGCTTGTAGTTTTTTCTGTTCATGGCGTTCACCTCAATCAATCGGTGAAATTAGTATAATTCATTCAGTCTGATTTTGCAATCCTATTCAGTTAAATTTTCAAAAATCTCATAAAAACTGGTGGGAGCAATTCTATATCCGAACAGGAGGGTTGCACCCACCGGGGTAATTTATAATCAACAAGGAGTTTATATATGAAGCAAATCGTCAGCAAAAATCCGCATATGGTTCTCTTCCAGAGGGAAAACACTACGGGCAGTAACGGTATGGATTCCCAGCCTTTGGGTCAAACTACTTCTGGAGGTGAATATATGGAACCACAAGAAATCACATTAGGGCAGGTCACCTATCAGGTCAGCCGTGTCTACGCAGGAGATCGCCCGGCATCGGAACTGGTGGCAGACCAGCTGGTAAAGAGGCTCTCGGAAAATCCTCCATTTGACGAAGGGCACATCAAGGTCGTATAATAACCTTGTGGGTCGGTTCGTCGTAAGGAGGCGAGGATGAGAACCGACATATTGACGCTGGGGTTCGCTTATCTGCGGCTGTCCGACGAGGACATCCGGGGCGGCGAGTCTGCCAGTATCGCTAACCAGCGCATGATCATTCAGAACTATTGCAGGCAGAACGGGATCACCCTGGTGCGGGAGTTCGTGGATGACGGCTACTCTGGAGGCAACTTCGACCGGCCGGCCTTCCGGGAAATGATGCGCCAGTTGGAGCAAGGCAAAGCCAACACCGTCATCACCAAGGACCTCAGCCGGCTGGGCCGCGATATGCGGGAGGCCAGTTATTACGCCGAGCAGTTCTTCCCAGAACACGGCATCCACTATATCGCCATTGGGGACAACTTCGACACCGAGCGGGAGAACATCATGGCCCCTTTCCTGTTCGCCATGAACGAGGTCTATCTGCGGGATGGTTCCCGGAAGGTAAAGGATGTACTCCGCAGCAAGCGGGAGAACGGCCAGTACTGCGCCTGCCCGCCCTACGGCTACCGCAAGGATCAGGAGGACAAACACCGTCTAACTCCCGATGAACAGACTGCCCCGGTAGTACAGCGCATCTTCGAGCGGGCCGCCAAGGGGGATTCCTCCCGGAAGATCGCTCTGGACTTGAACGCCGACGGGATCATCCCGCCCCTAAAGTACCGGGTACTGTATCGTGACGAGTTCAGTGAGGAAGGCGCCGCCCGAGCCAGTGATGTGTGGAACTACACCACGGTGAAGCGGATCTTGAAGAATCCGGTGTATCTTGGCCATACTCTGCTGGGTAAAAGCAAAAAAGTCAGTGTAAAGTCCAAGAAAAAAATCTCGGTTCCCCGGGATGCCTGGGCGGTGACGGAGAACACCCACCCGCCCTTGGTCACGAAACAACTCTATGAGCGGGCCCAGCAGAACCTGGGCCGGGGAAGCCGGGACTATCGGGCCTACGACCAAGTTCGCAAGAGCATCTTCTCCGGTATTGCTGTCTGCGCCAAGTGTGGGTACTCTCTTTGCTCCTGCGGCACAGTCTACAAGGGAGAGCGGGAGAAGTACTGGTATCTCTCCTGCACCCATCAGCGGCAGGACATCGCCGATCCCTGTACCGGAGTTCGGGTACGGTATGCTGACCTACTGGAAATTGTGCGGCAGGACCTGAACAGTCTGTTGGCGCTAACGGATCAGCAGGTGAAGAAACTGGTAAAAGAGGCTTTGCGGCGGGCGGGTGCCGCTGAAAATCCAAAAGCAGTCCAGCAAAAACGGGAACAGATTGAGGCTCGCATCGCAACCATTGACAAAATCGTTACCAAACTCTATATCGACAACGCAGAAGGGCACTTGGACGATGATCGTCTGCGGCGCATGGTGGCGGATTTGGAAAAAGAATCTGTTGGGCTGCAAACCCAACTGGGTTCGTTGACTGTTTCAAGATCTGCGGTGGAAATTGAATCCAAGTTTAACAACTTCTTTGCGTTGGCCCGGGAGTATACGCAGATTCAAAAGTTGGATCGTGAGACTTTGCTGACCTTTGTGGAGAAGATTGAGGTAGGCCCCAAGGAATATCCTGACGGCATCGTGAAGGCCACCCACCGCAATCAACCCTACCGGCAGAGCATCCGCATCTTCTACAAGTTCATCGGAGAGATGTCCAAGGAGCCAGTCCGGGAACTTCCACCCCCAGCAGGAATTATGGAAAATGATACGCCAGCCTGAGTTGTCAGAAATTTGCGTATCCACAAACCCTTGTAGCCCAAGGACTTCAAAATCGTTAAGATGGAGAAGGAACACCAAGGGAGGTGGGCGTGAACCTGAAGCAGGGCTATAACGGCGATCTGACCAGCAAGCAGGCCGGCTCCGTGGGCGGCCAGATGGTTAACATCATGAAACCCGTACGAACCGCGAACTATGAGCGGGCAGACCGCACCGCACCGGGCCATGTCCAGCGCATTTGCTACACAGCCACCGTCACAGCCTGACATACAACCAGAGGCCGAGGGCATACCGCCCCCGGCCTCGTTTTTGTCTGTTCTTTGCGCCTCTAGTCCTACGCCCCGCAGGGCGTCAGAGCGACAGCAATCCCCACGGGGGCGAGGCCACAAGTAACCACCACCAACCGACGGGGGATTGCGAAGGAGCGTACCCACCTTATTCCCCGCCTTGCTTACGGCTCTGTCACTTGCCCAGCCTCCGCCCGTGGCGGGCCACCGGCTCCCGGGTTGACTGGACAAGCCTCTCTCTGAACAACGGCAAAAACAGTATTGAAAAAGCCTGTACGGTCTGATATACTGAATTTGTCATTTGGTGAAAAAAGAGGATCGACGCAGAATAAATGAAAGGTGAGTGCTTCTATGTTTAAGCGTATCAGTACTCTGGGAGTCGCGTGTGCTCTTGCAATCTCTATCATGTGTGGTACCGCCAGCGCGGCAAGTGTTCCCTTTGCCGATGTTCCGGTGGGCTCTCCCTACTACACCGAAATCATGTATTGCCGTGACAACGGCATCACCTCTGGCGTTGGCAACAATATGTTCGCCCCCAACAATGCTGTGAGTAACTTCGAGGCAGCAACTATGATTGTGCGTGCGTTCTGCTCCGACAAGCTGGCGGACGGTAGCTCTGCTATGGATGTGTGCTTCTTCAATGGGTGGATTGAGAGCTGGAACTACAACAACCCTTATGGGCAGATTACTCTGGCTGACCTGATTAACCTGTCCCTGCGTGCCAAGGGCCTCTACAATTATTGCGGAGACGCCATGGAGACAGCCATCGACATGAAGCTGTATGATGCTGGCGAGAATGGCGCCCGCGTAGCTAAGCGTTCCGATTGCGCATACCTTATTGGCAAGCTGGCAGTGAACACCTACACCCCAGACTGGTCCAAGCTCAGCGACAAGCTCAACGTTTATACCGACTCCGGATACGAGGTAGGGCTGGCTAGCGCGTGTGCTGCGCTGTCCTACTTGCCGGAGGCTGTAGTAGATAAGTGGGATAGCGACAATAAGTGTGTCAAGATTGGCTATGAGTCTTTGAAGAAGCATGGCGGCGTGGACCCGTGGACCACCGGGTATACTGGTGTATACTATGGTGACGGAATCGCTGTGACTAGCGCAAGTTCCATTGCCCACGAGTTTGGCCACTACGTGCACGATGTATCTAAGTTCAAGGACTTGAACGCGAAGCTGGATACTTGCCTCGCTAAATATAGGGGTACCGTGACAGAAGAGTTCGGGTGGTACTACGCGTCTAACCGCGGTGAGTTCTTTGCTGAGTGCTTTAGCGGTTATATGGGTGAGGTGATGAATCCTATTACACGCGCTGTGCTGAAAGAGAAGATGCCCGATATGTTCAATCTGCTGGCTGACATGGAGGCTGCTAACTGGGGTATGTAAGGAAAAAAGGCAGGATTAAAAAGGGATTTATTTCTGCTACGGTTTCTGTTGCTTTGCGGCGGGCGGTCAAATGGCCGTCCGCCGCTTATATATTTTGAGGTGATGGTATGAGGAAAGATACAAAAAAAGAAACCCCGAAAATCTACAAGGGGCCGGACTATGCAGAGAATGAACTTGGGATAGAGGTTCCTGTCCCTGGAAGCCCAGAGTATTATAGCGTGGGGGATATAGCAGCCGAAGTAAAGAAAATATTAGGAGACTTTGGCTTTCGCCTTGCAGACCTTTTGAGCGAGCGAAAGAACGGGAATGATGAAACTTTTTCCGACATTTGGGGTAAACAAAGTCTATACCGTTATTTTCAAGAGGGCGGGAAGCGTATCAATATGCCCAATGATGTGCTTCTGGAATTGCCCCTATACATGGAGGCGCTGGGGAAAGAGCTACCAGTCTCCCAAAAAGAAAGTTATATGTACCGGGTAAATGAACTTACCGAGACGATTAAGCGTTACTGCCTGGAAAACGGAGTATTCCGCGATACAGTAGAAGAGTATCTGAAAAAACAATCGGCAGACAAATTATTGCGATTTTTGAAGTCTGTTTATGTGTTAGAATTTCCAGAGGACACATGGTGCTATTGGCTCTGCTACTCAACGCTCGATTTCAAGACCCAGCGAAAAGCGAAATGCACCCTGTCCGGGTGTACGGGGATACTCCCACACTATGACAAGCTGTTTTCTCTCTATTTCTATCACCGTGAGCGTGATATTGCTTTTCAGCATTTGTTATTGACGGCAACGGAGAAATATCAAGATGAACAGCGTCTGAGTGAGGCTCTTATCGAAATTGCTTTAGACTGCTTTAAGCAGTTTTCAGATAAAGCGGCGTTGTTTCGCCGGGTAAAAGACTTTATGGAATTTGACATTACGATAGAGCCGGAAGATTGGAAGATATTGCTGACACACGCATATTTGTGCGAGGGACAGTTGGTAGCGAAAGCGGGGGATTGTGTACTATCTGCCATGAAAGATGGGAAGAACCTACATACGGATTGTAAAATAGAAGTTGCAGAATACTTTAGAAAGCGATTTATTCAGGAAAAGGAAACGTTGGAGGAGCTTGCACTTGAACAGTATCTTTCCGAGGACGAAACGGAATAACGGGAAATTAACTGTCGAAAAGCGGCGGATGGCTTGAATGTCATCCGCCGTTTTTTGTCGCAATCATGTTGGGATTGATGACTATTACTGCGACCTATTGGGTTATAGGATGTGGTTCAATATACTTACAGGGGACGCCCTGAGAAAGCCCAACGGTTGCGTAGGAACAACGCCACCGCGGGCGGAAAGGAGAACATTCTCATGTTTGAGCTTTTGGGTTTCCGCCACCTTGATTTCAGCACCGACGATGGCTCTTCTGTGAAAGGCGACCAGCTTTTCGTGGCCTTTGCTGAGGATGGCGTGACTGGCCGTATGGCTGATAAGCTGTTTATCCGTGACGGCATTGCGCTCCCCACTCTCACCCCCGGTATGATGCTGGACATCAGCTTCAACCGCAAGGGCAAGGTTGAGAGCGTCAAGACCGCCCCCGTATCCGGCAACAAGGCCTAAAATTTTAACAAACAAGGCCCCGGTCTATCCGGGCCGGGGCCTCTGCTCCAAAAATCAACAGAAAGGACGGTATATACTATGAAGAAAATCGACTGGGACAAAGGCGCAAGGTACGCCGTGCTCGGTTTGGTGTTGACTTTTTTGTTGCTGTGGGTAGTTATCCCCGCCGCCGAGATTATTCTGGGTCATGTGGGCAACTTCCTGTTCGGCTACATTGAGAGGCACCTGGTGGGCGTTACTATCGTCGTCGGCTTTATCGGCTTTGCGCTCTATGCTGCCTATAAAGCCTCCCGTGCTCCTGTTCCCATCAAAACTATGCCCAAGCCCACTATGAAAGACTATTTTAAGATTTTGGAGACTATTCGCCCCTCTGTGGCGGAAATCGCTTCTACTCTGGGCCTTGCCCCCATTGACAATCACACCGATATGGCGGCAGATGGTGCAGAGCGGATTTTAAGCTGGGGCAAGGTCTGGGGGTTCAAGTTCAAAGCCCGAAAGCTGTCTGCCACGACTAAAATTGATGTGGAGCAGGCCCGCCGTATCATTCAGGCTCAGGTTGCAACTGTCCTTGACCGGGATAATCCCTCCAAGTTGACTGAAATCAACTACAACTATTACGGTCAGCTTATGCCGGTCATCCAGATCAATGAGGTCAGAGACGATGACGCATACATCTATATCTATGTAGTCATGGCCTCCGATACCTACTTCAAACAGGTGGAAGCGGAGAAGCGGGCCAGCACGCTACACACCGAGACAGATGCCAGCGACACCGATTTTTAATGGCTATCATTCCCGGTATTCTGTGGCGTGAGGATTACCTGCGTCTGGGATTGAATATCCCCATTGATTGGGATACCGAGGCGGCACCGCATGGGTGCTGCTTCGGTACCACCGGGAGCGGTAAGACCTACGCCCTAAAGCTGCTCATGGGAAAACTGGTGAAGTACGGCAAGGCTATGTTGACCGTCTGCGATGGCAAAGGCGGCGGTGACTTTGATTTTCTCAAAGGCTGTGACCGCTATGCCGCCATAGATGTGACCGCCATATTTGATAAGTTCTATGATGGCTTTCTGGCTCGTCAGCGTGGCGAGGACGAACGCCCGGAAACAATGCAAGTCCTCATATTCGATGAATGGTCTGCTTATTTGGACGGTCTGGACGAGAAGAAGCACATGGAGGCCCAACGCCGAAAACTGGGCCAGCTCTTGAGGCTGGGCCGCAGTTTTCACTATCATGTGATTTTAGGCCAGCAACGCATGGACAGCACTTATTTTCAAGGCTTCCGGGAAAATTTCAATCTGGTTATTGGCCTTTCTAACCTGTCGAGAGAGAGCCGGGATATGTTCTTTTCGGAGTTCAAAGACCAAATGGAACCAGACCGGTCCAGAGGTACAGGCTATATGACCGTAAATGGAGCCAGCTTCACCCCCGTAGCCGTTCCCCATGTAAACGATATAGAAAAGCTGCACCGGGCCATTTTAGCGGGGGTCACCCGCTGACCCACCTACCCCCACCGGGCCGGGCGGCGGCGCAGCCGCAAGCCCGGCCCCCGGCGGGGCCGGAGGCCCCAGCCGGGAAGTTGGGCCAGTATTACCCCAACTTCTGTCGCGTGTCGCAAAACGAGTGTTTACAAACAAAGGAGGCATGGAAAATGCCGAACAAGGATACCCAGGGCCGCAAGTGGTTGCTGACCCTGAACAATCCGCAAGAAAAAGCCATAAACCATCAAAAAATCAAAATCCAATTAGCTCTTTTTCCTTCTCTCGTCTACTACTGCATGGCAGATGAAAAAGGCGAGACAGAGCATACCCACATCTTTTTTGCGCTGGAACACCCCACAAGGTTCAGCACCATCAAGAAACGCTTTCCAGCTGCCCACATAGACCGGGCGGAGGGAACGGCTGCCGAGTGTCGAGCCTATGTTGAGAAATCCGGGAAATGGGCCAAGAGTGAGAAGTCCGAGACCACGATACCCGGCACCTTTGAGGAATGGGGCGAACTGCCCATAGAAAAGCAGGGGGAACGGACAGACCTTTCCCAGCTCTATGAGTATATCAAAGATGGGCTGTCAAACTATGAAATCATGGAGCAAAACCCTGATTATCTGCTGAACCTGGAGAAGATAGAGCGGGCGAGACAGGCTGTGAGAGAACAGCAGTATCGGAACACCTTCCGAAAACTGAAAACCACATACATATGGGGGCCGACTGGCGTAGGGAAGACCAGGAGCGTCATGGAGCAATACAGTTATTCCGGGGTCTATCGGGTAACAGACTATATACACCCGTTTGACAGCTATGCAGGAGAGGAGGTTTTGCTGCTGGACGAATATGGGAGCAACTTCAAAATCCGTGATTTGCTCAACTATTTGGACGGCTATCCGCTGAATTTGCCTTGCCGCTATACAAACCGTGTAGCCTGTTACAACGCCGTTTATATCATTTCCAACCTATGCCTATCCAAACAGTACACGGATATACAGTTTGATTCTCCTGCTACCTTTGCGGCGCTGCTGCGGCGGATCCATACCGTTATCCAATACACAGGCCCCGGACAGTTTGTTGAATACGATACTGCCGAGTATATGGACAATCCATTTTTAGGAGGGCGTAGGTAGTGCAAACTGTTATCCTCACATCTGCTGTGTTGGGTAGGACACCCCTCTTAAAATCGCGTCCGCAGACGCCACCGCTGAAAAAAGAAAATTCACACCCCACTACTCCTGTAGAACGCTATGAGGAATAAGTTTTCCAAACTGTGGCAAGATAGCCTCAAAGGAGGCCCGCCTTTGCAGACTATCAGCAAATCGCCCCCCGAGGCCCTTGCCCGCCAAATCTGGCTTCACTACTTTAACGACTATCTCCGGGAGCGAAACATCATCACCGAGGAAGAATGGCGCAAGTTACGCCAAAAAATTGGATAATACACGGCAAAAGGCGCTCAGAATGTTACCTCTGAACGCCTTTTGTTCTTGATTTTTTCTCTGGATGTGATATAATATAGATGATGATAAAACGAACTTTTTGGAGGTAGCCAGTATGGACATACATACCGCACGGCAGCAGCTCAAAACAAAATCTATCTATGACATTCCCATGCGGGTCACCTACTATGCTCGTGTATCTTCTGAAAAGGATGAACAGCTCAACTCCCTGGGCAACCAGATTTCCTATTATGAGGACTTCATCAAGAAAAATCCTAACTGGACTTATATAGAGGGCTACATTGACGAGGGCCTTTCCGCCGCCACCACCAAAAAGAGAGAGAACTTCCACCGCATGGTGGATGATGGGAAAGCGGGCGTTTTTGATTTCATCATCACCAAAGAGATTTCCCGTTTTGCCCGTAACACCCTGGACAGTATCAGCTTCACCCGTGAGCTGCTCAACGCCGGGGTGGGGGTATTCTTCCAGAACGACAATATCAACACGTTGGACGAGGACAGCGAGTTGCGGCTTACTATCATGTCCGGTATTGCCCAGGACGAACTTCGCAAGCTGTCCAGCCGTGTGAAATTCGGTCACGCCCAGGCCATCAAGAAAAATGTGGTGCTGGGAAACAGCCGCATTTTTGGATACACCAAAGACGGCGGGCGGCTGGTCATTGACCAGGACGAGGCTCCTATGGTACGGGAACTGTTTGAACTGTACGCCACAGGGCAATACAGCATGAAGCAGATAGAAACCCTGTTTTGGGAAAAGGGCTACCGCAACCACAACGGCAAGAAGATTGCCCACACTACCATGTCGGGCATGATTTCCAATCCCAAGTACAAGGGCTATTATGTGGGCAACAAGGTCAAGGTCATTGACCTGTTTACCAAAAAGCAGAAGTTTTTGCCCCCCGAGGAATGGGTCATGTTCAAGGACGAGACAGGCGAGATCGTCCCGGCCATTGTGGACGAGGAACTGTGGGAACAGGCCAACAAGGTACTGAAAAAGCGGAGCGAGGACGTAAAGGGGCGGCAAGGGATATGCAACCACGCCAACCTCCTAACCGGAAAACTGTATTGTGCCGACTGCGGCACGGCCTACTATCGCCGGGAGTCCAAAGACAAGTACGGAAACAGAAACAGCAAGTGGGTGTGCAGTAACAAAATCAATAGCGGTGCCGCTGCCTGTGCTTCTTTTCCCATCTACGAGGAAGAATTAAAGCCCCTGCTCTTTGAAGTGTTCCAAGAGACAGAGGCAGACGCCGAGGCGCTGATTGAGGAATACATTGAGATGTATAAATCCCTGGAGGACGGCGGAGACACCGCGAAGCAGATTGCCGCGCTCCGAGACCAGGCAGACCTGGCACGAAAGAAAAAAAGCAAGCTGCTGGGCTACAATGCCGCTGGTCAGCTCTCCGACAAGGACTTTCTTGCCATGAATAAAGAGTGTGACAAAGAGATTGAGGAGGCCGAGCGGCAGATTTACGAGCTGGAACAGCAGCAGCTTTCCAAGGAGGAGTTTCGGAAGCACATTGACACCATCCGCCGGGTGCTGCATGACGCCAAGCGGGACGCCGCCCAGGGTATCATCAACAAGGATTTCATCGACAAGTATATTGACAAAATTTTTGTCACCCCGGAGGCGGACGGCACCATGCGCCTGCAAATCAAGATTTTCACCGGGGAGACAACGGACAAGTACCTCTCTAAACTCAGAGGTCGTACGGGTCACACGTTGAAGAAGATGATCGAGGCCTATGAGAACGGCATGAAGTAATCTGCTTCAGGCTTATTCCTTTCCTTTCACAAATTCACCAAACAGCGGGCGGGCCGGACACACGGGCCCCCTGGAGAATTGCCGTCCTCTGCCGGTGACCTGGCCGGCGGCGGCACTCCTCCAGCGGAGGCGGCGGGGTTCGGCCCGCCCCGCTTTTCCGTGCCGGACCTTCCGCCTCCCGCCCTTTTCAGACATATCAGCGAGAGGACCGCCTGTCAGCAGAGAAAAATTCTCCTTCCCTCTTTACAACAGTACATTAGCGTGCTAAAATGCAAAAGTACAGTCGGCACAGCCGGCTTGACTACTGAAACAAATTGGAGGATACCAAGCATGAAAAAGATGTTGTCTCTTGCACTGGCCCTTGCTGTGTGTCTGTCCCTGGCCGCCTGCGGAAGCAGCGGCGGCAGCTCCCAGAGCGGCAGCCAGGACCAGTCGTCCGGCGGCGCTTCCGCCTCCGGCAGCTCCAGCCAGGGGGATGCCAGCACCCCCGAAGCCACCGAAAGCGACCTGGCCTACGTTCAGGACAAGGGCACCCTGGTGGTGGGCATCACCGAGTTTGATCCCATGGACTATCAGGACGCCGACGGCAACTGGATCGGCTTCGACGCCGACATGGCCCGCGCCTTTGCCGAGAGTCTGGGCGTTACCGCCGAGTTCCAGCTTATCGAGTGGGACAACAAGGTCATGGAGCTGGACGGCAAGACCATTGACGTGGTGTGGAACGGCATGACCCTCACCGACGAGGTCACCTCCTCCATGGACTGCACCAACGCATACTGCTCCAACGCCCAGGTGGTGGTGCTTCCCGCCGACGTAGCCGGGGACTACCCCGACGCCGCCAGCATGAGCGGGCTGAGCTTCGCCGTGGAGTCCGGCTCTGCCGGTCAGGCCCAGGCGGAGGAGAACAGCTTCACCTTCACCCCGGTGGTGGACCAGGCCACCGCTGTCATGGAGGTCGCCTCCGGCACCGCGGACGCCGCCATCATCGACAAGCTCATGGCCAGCGCCATGGTGGGCGAAGGCACCAGCTATGACGGGCTGGTCTACACCATCGAGCTCAACAGCGAGGAGTACGGCGTGGGCTTCCGTCAGGGCAGCGACCTGACCGAGATGCTCAACCAGTTCTTTGTGGACAGCTACGCCGACGGCACCATGCTGAAGATCGCCCAGACCTACGGCATCCAGGGCGCCATCATTCCCCAGGAGTAAGCGCTCCCCAACCGCATTTCTCAAAAGCAGAGGGCCCTGCGCCCTCTGCTTTTGGCCGGTTTACCGGCCTGCAACACCACGAAAAGGATGATCCCAATGGACGCATTTCTGGACGCACTTCCCGTTGTCGTCAACGCCCTGAACGAAGGCTTTCTCCAGACGCTGAAGCTCTTTGCCGTCACCCTGCTGGGCGCCCTCCCCCTGGGTCTGGTCATGGCCTTCGGCACCATGAGCCGCTGGGCCCCCCTCCGCCCCCTGGGCCATTGGATGCAGCGGCGGAGGCAGCTCCCCGCCGAAGCCGCTCCTTCGGAGCCTCCCCGGCAGGGCCGGCTCACCCGGATGCTGATCCGCTTTTTTCTGGAGTTCCGGCCCGTGCGGCTGGTGTGCCGGCTGGTGGTGTGGATCATCCGGGGCACCCCGCTGATGCTGCAGCTGCTGATTCTCTTCTACATCCCCGGCTACATTCTGGAGGGGGGCAGCCCCTGGCCCAGCGGCGAAATGGGCCGCTTTCTGGCCTCCGCCGTCACCTTCATCATCAACTATTCCTGCTACTTCTCCGTCATCTACCGGGGCGGCATCGAGGGGGTGCCGGTGGGCCAGCAGGAGGCCGGCCAGGTGCTGGGCATGACCAAGGGGCAGATCTTCCGCCACGTCACCCTGCTGCAAATGGTCAAGCGCATCGTGCCCCCCATGTCCAACGAGATCATCACCCTGGTCAAGGACACCTCCATCGCCCGCATCATCTCCTTCCAGGAGGTCATCTGGGCGGGCTACGCCTTCCTGAAGGGCTCCCACGGCTACTCCGGCCTGGTGTGGCCCCTGTTCTTCACCGGGCTGTATTTTCTGGTGTTCAACGGGCTGCTCACCCTCCTCTTCGGCTGGGTGGAAAAGAAGCTCGGCTATTTCCAGTGAGAGGAGGCGCGGACATGGCAATTCTGGAAGTACATCACATTGAAAAGCATTTCGGTGCCACCCGGGTGCTGGAGGACATCAGCTTTGACCTGGAGCAGGGGCAGGCCCTGGCCATCATCGGCTCCTCCGGCTCCGGCAAGACCACCCTGCTGCGGTGCCTGAATTTTCTGGAGAAGCCCAACGGGGGAACCATCTCGGTGGGGGGACAGCTGATCTTCGACGCGGAGGACCCCGCCACCCAGAAGGAGAGCGAGGTGCGGAAAAAGCGCCTCCACTTCGGGCTGGTGTTCCAGTCCTTCAACCTGTTCCCCCAGTACACCGCACTGAAAAATGTCACTCTGGCCAAGGAGCTGCTGGCCCAGGAGCGGCCCGACTTCAAGCAGAACAAAAAAGCCATTCTGGAGGAGATCCAGGAGGAGGGCTGGGCGCTGCTGGAGCGGATGGGCCTGGGCGAGCGGGCCGGACACTACCCCAGCCAGCTCTCCGGCGGCCAGCAGCAGCGGGTGGCCATCGCCCGGGCGCTGGCTCTCCAGCCCGATATCCTCTGCTTTGACGAGCCCACCTCCGCCCTGGACCCGGAGCTCACCGGCGAGGTGCTGAAGGTTATCCGCTCCCTGGCCGAGCAGAAAACCACCATGATCATTGTCACCCACGAGATGGCCTTCGCCCGGGATGTGGCCGACCAGGTCATCTTTCTGGACGGCGGGGTCATTGTGGAGCAGGGAGCGGCCCGGCAGGTCATCGAGCACCCCCGTGAGGAGCGCACCCGCCAGTTCCTCTCCCGCTACGCCGAAAACTGAATCCCGCGCCGCCGCCCCGCCCGGGGCGGCCTTTTTTATGCGGGGGAGACGGTTTTTTGACAAGCTGAGGCGGCGGGGACTTGCCCCCGCCGCCTGCAAAATTCCACGCCGCCGCAGGGGGCGAAGCGCCCCGCACGCCCCCAAAGGGCGGGCAGCGGCCTCTTGCATTTCGATGCGGCTTAAGCTATACTGAAAGCAGGCAAAACATGAGAATTGAGGTACCTTTTATGGGAAAAAAGCTGTGTTCCCTCTCCCTGGCCCTGTGTCTGTGCCTGGGGCTGTCCGTCCCGGCGATGGGGGCCGGGGCCGCCTTTTCCGACGTGCCGGAGGGCCACTGGGCCTATTCCTATGTGGAGCAGGCGGCCTCCGAGGGCTGGGTGGCCGGCATCGGCGATGGGCTCTTCGGCGTGGACAACCAGGTGACCTACGCTGAGTTCTCCGTCATGCTGACCAGGGCCTATTGCAGCGACGAGCTGGAGGCATACTCCGGGCCCGCCGACGCCTGGTACACCTCCTACGGCAATGTGGCCCAGGAGGCCGGGATTCTGGAGCACACGGACGCGAAGAATATGATCGGCGACGCTGTCACCATGAACCGCCCGGTGAGCCGCTTCGACATGGCCCAGATGGCGTACAATGTCCTGCTCGCGGAGAGCATTGAGCTGGATTTTGACACCGAGACCGTTCTGGCTAGCGTTCCTGACCAGGACAGCATCATGACGGTGGACCGCGAGGCTGTGGCCGGCGTCGTGACCGCCGGCATCATCGGCGGCGTAGACAGCAGCGGCACCTTTGACGGGTTCAGCTTTATGACCCGGGGCCAGGCCGCCGTTGTCATGTGCCGGCTGGATAAGGTGGTCAACGGCGGCGGCGTGACCCAGCCTGAGAACCCGGAGCCGACGCCCGACCCCGAGCCTGCCGCGGGCACCCTGAAGAACGGCAAGGAGGCTACCCCTGAGAATGTCATTGAGATGCTCAAGGAGATTGAGGCGCAGTATCCCACCGGCATGGACTGGGACAACCCCGAGGACAACCCCAACACCAATGGCAATCCCAATCCTGTCAGCGGCACAATTCTGCAGGTCATGGAGGATCAGTATCATACCAGCGCAAAGTACGCCTGCGGCGGTTTTGCGGCTATGGTGTCCGACCTGATTTTCCCCGCTGAGATGGAACTGCGGGAGGTGACGGACTTCTCCCAGGTGCGGCCGGGGGATATTGTGTTCAATCTGGACCGGAATGGAGTAGCTACTCATGTGTGGGTGGCACTAAGTGAAAGCTATATGGGAGAGAGCGGTTATTGGGGTGTAAACCGCGCTGATGGCAACTCTGCTGATCAGATAAGATGGAATTGGGATTCTGGGTACTCTGCCATCTGGACAAAGGATGAAGTACCTGGGTTTGGCTACAATGTAGTTTATACTCGTTACCCTGAGTAATTATATATTACTGCAGCACCCCGGGAGGAAGTCCTCCCGGGGTGTTCTGCTCTCTATTTCACTCTGCCGGTCCCTCAATTACCCCTCCGGCGGAGCGGCCACCAGGGCCTCTCCCGCCCGGACGATGTCCCCCGCCCCCACGGTGAGGATCAGGTCCCCCGGCCGGGCCAGCTCCCGCAGGCGGGCGGTGACCTCCTCCAGGGTGGGGCAGAAGATGCTGCCCGGCACCTTCGCCGCCAGATCCCGGGCGGAGATGCCGATGGTGTTCCGCTCCCGGGCGGCGTAAATTTCCGCCAGCAGCACCACATCCGCCCCCTTCAGCTCCTCCACAAAGCGGTCAAAGAGGGCGGCGGTGCGGGTGTAGGTGTGGGGCTGAAAGGCGCAGACCACCCGGCTGTAGCCCAGGCTTTTTGCCATGGCCAGCAGGGCGTGGAGCTCGTCGGGGTGGTGGGCGTAGTCGTCATACACGTCGGCCCCGTGATAGGTCCCCTTCTTCTCAAAGCGGCGGCCCGCCCCTGTGAAGGAGTCCAGCCCCTCCTCCACGGCGGAGCCGGGCACCCCCAGCACCCAGGCGGCGCAGGCGGCGGCCAGGGCGTTGGACACGTTGTGCTCCCCCCCCACCCGCAGGGAGACATGGGCATACCTCTCCCCGTGAATCACGACGTCAAAGGTGGGCAGGCCCCTCTCCCAGGCGAGATGTTCCACCCGGCCGTCGGCCGCCGGGCTGGACAGGCTGAAGCGGAACAGCCGCCGGCCGCAGCCCTCCGCCGCCTCCAGGGCGTGGGCGTTGTCGCCGTTGACCAGCACCCAGCCGGTCTCCTCCGGCACCAGCCGGGCAAAGGCGCGGAAGGAGGACTTGATGTCCTCCAGGTCCCTGAAGAAGTCCAGGTGGTCGGCCTCCACATTCAAAATAACGGCCACCGTGGGGCAAAAGGACAGGAAGGAATTGCAGTACTCGCAGGACTCGGCGATGATGGTGTCCCCGTGTCCCACCCGGTGCCCCGCTCCCAGGATGGGCAGATAGCCCCCGATCATCACCGAGGGGTCCCGGCCGGCGGCCAGGAAGATGTGGGTGCACATGGAGGTGGTGGTGGTCTTGCCGTGGGTGCCCGCCACGCAAAGGGCGTTCTGGTAGTGGGTCATCAGGGCGCCCCAGGCCTGGGCCCGCTCAAAGACGGGGATGCCCAGGGCGCGGGCGGCGGCAATCTCCGGGTTGTCGTCGTGGACGGCGGCGGTGCGGATGACGCAGCCGGCCCCCTCCACGCTTTGGGGCAGGTGGCCGATGGTCACCGGGATGCCCAGTGCCCGCAGGCGTTCCACCGACGGGCCCTCGCGGAGGTCGGAGCCGGTGACCGCCAGCCCCCGGAACCGGAGCACCTCGGCCAGGGCGGCCATGGACACCCCGCCGATGCCCACCAGATGGACCCGGGCGCCGGGCCGGATATAAGCTTGGATCTCTTCCTTCATGGAACCACACCTCAAAGTTTGATCTTCCGCCGCCGCAGGGGTCCGCGGTACAGGCGGCGCAAAGCGGCCGGAGCCGCCATGATTTTACACCATATTATAGCCCGCTCAAACCAAGAGTGCAAGCTTCGGGCAAAAATACCGCCTCCTCCGGATGAAATTTCCCTCCGCCCTCCCCCGGCGGCGCACCCGCCCGCCCGGGCGGGCATACAATAGCTCAGAAACACGCCGCCCCGTGCGGTTTTGGGAGGGAAGGGACTTTGAAGCATGAACTGAATTTCTGGGTGGTGGGAGGCGACATGCGCCAGGCCAGACTGGCCCAGCTGCTCTCCGAGGACGGGCACACCGTCCATGCCTATGCCCTGGACGGCGGGGGGCTGACCCCCTCCTCCAGTCTGATTCTGGAGGAGGGACCGGGGCAGGCCGGGCTGGCCGACTGCGTGGTGCTGCCCCTGACCGTGTGCAGCGGCGACGGCCTGCTCAACGCCCCCCTTTCGGTGGGGGAGCACCCCCTGGCCCCCATTCTGGACCGGCTGACTCCCGGCCAGCTGATCTGCGGAGGGCGGGTGGACGAGGGGACCCAGGCCATGGCCCGGGAGCGGGGGCTGACCATCCGGGACTACTTCACCCGGGAGGAGCTGGCGGTGGCCAACGCCGTCCCCACAGCGGAAGGGGCCGTCCAGCTGGCCATGGAGCACCTGCCCATCACCATCCACGGCGCCCGGGTGCTGGTGGTGGGCTTCGGCCGGGTGGGCCGGATGACTGCCCAGCGCTTCTCCGCCCTGGGGGCCAGGGTGAGCGTGGCCGCCCGGAAATACGAGCAGCTGGCCTGGGCCCAGGCCATGGGCTTTGGGGCGGAGCAGCTGGGCCGGCTGGCTGGCTGGCTGTGCGGTTATGACCTGGTGGTCAACACCGTCCCCGCCCGGGTGCTGGGGCGGGCCGAGCTGGAGGACCTGCGCCGGGACTGCCTGATTCTGGATCTGGCCTCCAGGCCGGGGGGCGTGGACCTGTCCGCCGCGGGAGCGCTTGGGCTGACGGTGATCTGGGCCCTGTCCCTGCCGGGCAAGGTGGCCCCCGTCACCGCCGGGGCCGCCATCCGGAATACCATCTACAATATGCTCCACGAGCTGGGTTATTAAACCATGGAAAGGACGGGATTTGGTTTGGACGAGTACACCATCGGATTTGCCGTGTGCGGCTCCTTCTGCACCCACGCCAAGGCGCTGGAGGCGCTGGAGCAGGTGCGCGCCCGCTGGAGGCGGGTGGTCCCCATCGTCTCGGAGTGCGTGGCCGACACCGACACCCGCTTCGGCAAGGCCCACGACCTGATGCGGGAAATGGAACGCATCTGTGACCACCGTGTCATCTCCACCGTGAAGGGCGCCGAGCCCATCGGGCCCCAGAAGCTGCTGGACCTGCTGATCATCTGCCCCTGCACCGGCAACACCCTGGGCAAGCTGGCCGCCGGCGTCACCGACAGCTGCGTCACCATGGCGGCCAAGGCCCACCTGCGCAACGGCAGGCCGCTGCTCATCGCCCCCTCCACCAACGACGGACTGGCGGCGTCGGCGGTCAGCATCGGCGCTCTGCTCCCCCGCAGGTACATCTACTTCGTCCCCTTCGGCCAGGATGACCCGGAGCACAAGCCCACCTCTCTGGTGGCTGACTTCCATCTGGTGGCTGACGCCGCCCAGGCCGCCCTGGCCGGACGGCAGCTCCAGCCCCTGCTGCTGGGGCAGTAAGGGAGGGCAGGCCGCGCTGACGCGCGGCCTGCCCTTTGGAATGTAGAATGGAGTCTCACAGGATGCGGCGCCGCCTGCCAACGCCTTGGATGACCTCCCACAGGAAATAGAGGGCGCACACGGCCGCCATTACCAGCAGGGGGATAAGCAGCAGGCAGATCAGCACCAGGTTGATGCCCAGATAGATCGCGGACTGAAGCAGCGCTGCCATACGGGTCCCTCCCTCTTTCTGACCCCGCTGTATTCCGGGGTCCGGTCCCGGTTGACTCTCTCCTCCTACTATCAATGTACCACATTTTGCACTAATTTAAAAGAGCTTTTCAGAATATTTTTGGCTGTTTTTCCTGTGTATGCAAAAACCCGCGGCAGCGGCCATTCCGCCCCGCGGGTTTTCTCTGTTTAAAAACGGTTAGCTCCGTTTCCGCTTATGCTTGTCGAAGAATCCCTTTACTCCAGTCTCGGCGGGTCCCCGCTCCCCCATCGCTTCCGCGAAGCTCTCCAGCGCGGAGCGCTGCTCACTGGTAAGGGAGGTGGGCACCTGCACGGTGACGGTGACATACTGGTCGCCCCGTCCCCGGCCCCGCAGCTCCGGGATGCCCTTCCCCCGCAGACGGAAGGTGGTGCCGGTCTGGGTTCCGGCAGGCAGGCTGTACTTCACCTTGCCGTCGATGGTGGGGATCTCCAGCTCCGCCCCCAGGGCGGCCTGGGCAAAACTGACCGGCTGCTCGTAGAGGACGGTGGTTCCATCCCGGTGAAACTGGGGGTGGGGCTGGATGCGGATGCCCACAATCAGATCGCCGGCAGGGCCGCCGTTTCTGCCGGCGTTGCCCTGGCCCCGCAGAGAGATGGCCTGACCGTCGTCAATGCCGGCGGGAATTGTAACCGTGATGCGCTTGCGCTTGGTCACGCTGCCCGACCCGCCGCAGGATTTGCAGGGACTGTGGATGATTTTTCCGGTGCCCCGGCAGCGGGTGCAGGGGGCGCTGGTGGAAAAGGCAAAGCCCCCGCCTCCCCGCTGGATGCGCACCACGCCGGTGCCCCGGCAGTCGGGACAGGTCTCCGCCGTGGTCCCCGGCTCGCAGCCCGAGCCGTGACAGGCGTTGCAGGTCTCGGTTCGGCTGAGCTCGATCTCCTTCTCGCAGCCAAAGGCCGCCTCCTCAAAGGTAACGGTTAAATTGGCCCGCAGGCTCTCCCCCTTCTGAGGGGAATTGGCCCGGGAGGAGGCGGAGCCGCCGAACCCGCCGAATCCGCCCCCGAAGAACGAACCAAACAGGTCGCCCAGGTCGATATCCCCCATGTTGAAGCCGCCGAACCCACCGCCCCCGGCCCCGTAGTTGGGGTCCACCCCCGCGTGGCCGAACTGGTCGTATCTGGACCGCTTCTCCTGATCGGAGAGCACCTCGTAGGCCTCGTTGACCTCTTTGAACTTGACTTCAGCGTCCTTGTCCCCCGGGTGCAGGTCGGGGTGGTACTGCTTGGCAAGCTTGCGGTAGGCCTTTTTGATTTCGTCATCAGAGGCCCCCCTGCTCACGCCCAGGACCTCATAATAATCACGTTTCTGTTCTGGCATAGTATCACCTCTGTTTCAGAGTTGGGAGCGGAGCGTGAGGAGTGGAGATAGGGTCTGCGGCGCACATGCACGGAGTGGAGGACCATATCTTCACTCTCCACTCTTTCCTCTTCACTCTTTTGAACAGGCGCAATGGCGCGCAGGCGGGGCGATGCCCCGCCCGCGCGGACCATAGTGCTCTCTTTACTTCTTATCGTCGTCCACGACCTCATAGTCGGCGTCCACCACATCAGGTCCGGAACTGCTGCCGCCGGCCTGGCCGCCGCCGAAATTGCCGCCCATGTCGGGGCCGGGGCCGGCCTGACCGCCCTGCTGCTGGTACAGCTTCTCGCTGACGGAGTAGAACACGCGGGTCAGCTCCTCGGTGGCGCTCTTGATGGCCTGGCTGTCGGTGCCCTTCAGGGTCTCCTTCAGCTTGCCCAGAGCTGACTCCACGCTGGACTTGTCAGAGGCGGAGATCTTGTCGCCCATGTCCTCCAGGGTCTTTTCGGCCTGGTAGACCATCTGGTCGCCCTGGTTGCGGATGTCGGCCTCCTCCTTCCGCTTGGCGTCCTCGGCGGCAAACTGCTCGGCCTCCTTGACAGCCTTGTCAATATCATCCTTGGACATGTTGGTGGAGGAGGTGATGGTGATGTGCTGCTCCTTGCCGGTGCCCATGTCCTTGGCGGACACGTTCACGATGCCGTTGGCGTCGATGTCGAAGGTGACCTCGATCTGGGGCACCCCCCGGCGGGCCGGCGCGATGCCGTCCAGGTGGAAGCGGCCCAGAGTCTTGTTGTACTGAGCCATCTCGCGCTCGCCCTGGAGGACGTGGACCTCCACAGAGGTCTGGTTATCCGCCGCAGTGGTGAAAATCTGACTCTTCTTGACGGGGATGGTGGTGTTGCGGTCGATCAGCTTGGTCATCACGCCGCCCATGGTCTCGATACCCAGGGACAGGGGGGTGACATCCAGCAGCAGCAGATCCTTCACGTCGCCGGTGAACACGCCGCCCTGGATGGCCGCGCCGATGGCCACGCACTCGTCGGGGTTGATGCCCTTGAAGCCTTCCTTGCCGGTGAGCTTCTTCACCATCTCCTGCACGGCGGGGATTCGGCTGGAGCCGCCCACCATCAGCACCTTGGAGATGTCGCTGCCGGACAGGCCGGCGTCGCTCATGGCCTGGCGCACAGGGCCGGCGGTGGCCTCCACCAGGTGGGCGGTGAGCTGGTCAAACTTGGCCCGGGTCAGGGTCAGGTCCAGGTGCTTGGGTCCGGTGGCGTCGGCGGTGATATAGGGCAGATTGATGGTGCTGGAGGTGACGCCGGACAGCTCGATCTTGGCCTTTTCGGCGGCCTCCTTCAGGCGCTGCATGGCCACCTTGTCGCCCGACAGGTCCACCCCGTCGCTCTTCTTGAACTCGGACACCATCCAGTCCATGACGCACTTGTCGAAGTCATCGCCGCCCAGGCGGTTGTTGCCCGCGGTGGCCAGCACCTCGATGACGCCGTCGCCGATCTCCAGGATGGACACGTCGAAGGTACCGCCGCCCAGGTCATAGACCATGATCTTCTGGTCGGATTCCTTGTCCACGCCGTAGGCCAGGGCGGCAGCGGTGGGCTCGTTGATGATCCGCTTCACATCCAGGCCGGCAATGCGGCCGGCGTCCTTGGTGGCCTGGCGCTGGGCGTCGGTGAAGTAGGCGGGAACGGTGATGACCGCCTCGGTGACCGTCTGGCCCAAGTATGCCTCGGCGTCCGCCTTCAGCTTCTGCAGGATCATGGCGGAGATCTCCTGAGGGGTGTACTTCTTGCCGTCGATGGACACCTTGTAGTCGGAGCCCATCTCACGCTTGATGGAGATGACCGTCCGGTCGGGGTTGGTAATGGCCTGGCGCTTGGCCACCTGGCCCACCATGCGCTCCCCGTCCTTGGAGAAGGCCACCACCGAGGGGGTGGTGCGGTTGCCCTCCGCGTTGGGAATGACAACGGGATCGCCGCCCTCCATAACGGCTACGCAGCTATTTGTCGTACCTAAGTCGATACCAATAATCTTAGACATAATTCAAATTCCTCCCGGTATGAAAAGTTTTTTGTTTATATTGGAAACTGTGCCCCGTCACACCACGAAAAACGCGATGCCGTAGCACACAAAGGAAAGCATAAACAGGATGCAGGCGGTAAAAAACAGCATTTGCGGCACACTGGCCAGGCTGAGACACCGCGCTGGCTCCCGGCCGCCGGAGGCTTTTTGTTTCACACACATCCCTCCCTGAACCTGCAATGACTAATTGGCAACCTTGACCATGGCAAAGCGGATAACCTTTTCTCCCAGGGTAAAGCCGGCCTGGAACACCTCAACCACCACATTCTCCCCCAGGTTCTCGTCCTCCACATGCATCACGGCGTTGTGGAACTTGGGGTCAAAGGGCTGGCCCAGGGCTGGGATCTCTGTCAGCCCCAGCTTGGAGAGGACCTCCTTGAGCTGGTTCATGGTCATCTCCACCCCCTTGCGGAAGGCCTCGTCGCTGCAGCCCTGCTTCAACGCCCGCTCCAGGTTGTCGTAGACGGGCAGGAAGGCCGCGGCGGTGTCCGCCTTCACATCGGCCCAGAGGGACTCCTTCTCCTTGGCGGTTCGCTTGCGGTAATTGTCGTACTCGGCGGCCAGGCGGAGATATTTGTCCTCCTGTCGGGCCGTCTGATCCTTCAGCGACTCCAGCTCAGCCATCAGAGGGTCTGCCTCCTTCGCCTCCGGCTCAACTTCGGGCGCCTCTTCCGGCGCGGGCTGGGCGCCCTGCTCCTCCAGGAGCTCCTCCTGGGCGGGCGTCTGATTCTGTTTGTCCTTCTTGCTCACGGCTGTGCGCTCCTTTTGTTTTCGTTATTCCTCGTCCTTCCCGTCCTCCGCCGGGGGAAGCTCCCCCTTGCCAAACATCCGGGTCAGGCTGTCGGCAAAGTAGGACAGGCGGGCGGTCACTTTTGCGTAATCCATGCGGGTGGGACCCACCACCCCGATGACGCCCCGCATATTGTCCCCGATATCATAGCTGGCCATGACCACGCTGGTATCCTTCAGAATCTCGTTCACATTTTCCGGTCCGATCAGGATATCCACGTTTTTCCCGCTGTCCAGCGTCATGGGCAGCTTAGAGGCGTCCTTTTCCTCGGACAGATAGGTCATCAGCGGCTTGGCCTTGTCCAGGCTGTGATACTCGGGGTGCTCCAGCAGGTGGGTGATGCCGGAGGTGTGGACCTTCTGCTGCCGCTGCTCCGCGATGACCTCCACCGCGAATTCCACCACCAGCGAGATCAGCTCAAAGGCGCCGGGCGCGGTGCGGGTCTCCATCCTGTCGAGGGTCTGCTCCATCTCCTCCTGGGACAGTCCCACAAAGGAGCTGTTGAGCACCGCCGAGAGCATCTGCAGCTGGGGCTCCGAAATGCTCTCCGGCATCCGGATCAGCTTGTTTTTCACCACGCTGTTGTCGGTCATGACCACGGCAATGAAGGCGTTGTTCTCCACCAGCAGCAGATCAAAGCGCTTGACCGTCACCCGCTCCTTGACGGCGGCGGCGGTAAACACCGGGTAGTCGCTCAGCTGGGAGAGCACCTTGCCCGCCCGGTCAATCACCCGGTCCAGCTCCTCCATCTTCACGTTGAGGGCCTGGTTGATGCGCTCGGTCTCCTGAAGGGTGAGCTGCTGGCGGCCCATCAGCTCGTTGACGTACAGCCGGTAGCCCGTCGGCGAGGGGACACGCCCCGCAGAGGTGTGGGGCTGCTCCAGCAGGCCCAGCTCGGTCAAATCGGACATCTCATTGCGGATGGTGGCGGTGGACACGTCCAGCCCGGCCCGCTCGGCCACAGCCTTGGAACCCACCGGCTCCGCCGTGGCAATGTAGGTCTCCACAATGGCCCGGAGAATCCGCTTTTTCCGGTCGGTTAACTCCACAGCTCCATCACCCGCCTCTCCAACTTTGTATCAGTGTCACAGTTCGCGCTGCGGCACGCTCACGGCCGGGTCGACAACTCCTCCGACTCCGGGCAGACCCGTTCCTGGCTGCGCCGGTCCCGGGGCCCCTGCCCATCCGCTCCGTCGTTGTCTCCCCTGTGCGCCTGCCCTCCGCGCTTCTTCTTAGCACTCTTCTTCCCTGAGTGCTAAATATAATGTACCACCGGCCCCGGAAATTGTCAATAGCTACTTTATGAATTTATTTTAAACAAATCGCCCGGACTTTTCTTTGCAAAAAAGTCCGGGCTCTGCTAACAATTTGAATGTACGAAGCCCTCTGAGCAAGACAGAGGACCCCGCGTCAGGCTTCGCTCCAGTCCGCGCCTTCCCGCAGGGGCAGCGTGCGGAAAATCTGCTCCACCGCCGACTCATAGGCGGCTCCGTCCTGGGCCTTTTTGATCTGCTTGAACAGCCTGCCGTCCCCTTCAAACAGGCGGCACAGATAGCTCCACAGCTCCTTCATGTGGAATACGGTATTCCGCACACCGGAGAACAGCTCCAGATAACGGCGGTACAGCTGGTCATGGAAGTCCCGCAGCTCCTCCCGGCCGGCGGGAGGGCCGCCCTTCATCTTCCGTGCCAGAGCGGGGTCGGCCAGCAGCCCCCGGCCCATCATGACCCGGCTGATGGCGGGGTATTCCCCCTGAAACCGGGCGCAGTCCCCCGGCGTCACCAGCCCGCCGTTGTAGCAAAGGGAGCCCCTATAGTGGTCCGCCGCGTACCGGAACCAATCCATGCGGACGGAGCCCTTGTAAAAGTCGGCCCGCACCCGGGGGTGCAGGATGAGCAGCGAGATGGGGTAGCGGGAAAACAGCTCCAGCAGCCGTGGAAATTCCTCCGGGTCGTTCATGCCCAGCCGGGTCTTGACGGAGATTTTGCCCCGGACTCCGGCGAAAATGCCCTCCAGCAGCCGCTCCAGCCCGTCTGGGTCGGCCAGCAGGCCGGCCCCCTTCCCCTTAGCCGTCACCGTGCCCGAGGGACAGCCCAGGTTCAGGTTGACCTCGTCATAGCCCATGTCGAACAGGGCGTTGGCCGCCCAGCAGAAGTCCTCCGGCTCCCGGGTGAGCAGCTGGGGCACTCCCCGGAAGCCCAGGTTGTGCTCCGGGGCCACGTTCCGCAGGTCCCGGGGGGTGAACACCCGGTCCCGGGTGGGAGACAGAAAGGGCATGTAGTAGGCGTCCACACCCCCGAAGCAGCGGTTGTGGGCCTCCCGAAAGACCGCTCCGGTGATCCCCTCCAGGGGCGCAAAGTAATACTCCATGTCTCCGTCCTCCCGCTCCGGCTCCCCAGCCGCTTTTACGCCTCCACTTCCGCCGTCACCCGGCAGGGCAGGCCTGTCATGCCGGGCTGGCCAACGGGCTGGATGTGGGCCGTGAAGGAGCCGCCCCGCTCCAGCGCGGCGCTTAAATTGCACAGGTTTTCCATGATGAACACGCCCCGGTCGGCGCAGTACTGGTCCTTGGGGGTGTGCTCCCGGCCCCGCCGCACCCCGGCGAAGTCCACCCCGATGATGGAGATGCCCCGGTCCAGCAGGGCGTCAATCAGCTCGTTGGACAGCTGGGGGTGGCGGGTGAAATAGGTCTGGTTTCCATAGCCTACCCGCTCGATGAAGCCGGTGTAAAAGGCCGCAAACATGTCCGGGCCCACCCGGTCCAGGTCGATGTCCCCCAGGTCAATGTCCCGGTTCTCCACCCCGCTTACGTCGAACACAATCCCGGGCCGCCGGGCGTACTCCGGCGGAAACTCCCGGTCCATCACGTCAAAGTGGGTCCCCAGGTGCCCGGAGCGGGCCTTCTCCTCATTCTCCCGGGCGGAGGCGATCATCCCGGGGGTGACGTCCAGCGTCAGGTCAATCAATATTTGAGTTTCCTCCTTCTTCAGCGGGCGGCCGTCACTGGGCAGGTCCGCGCCGGTGCTGGTCCGCCCAGGCGCTGGCGGCCAGTCCGGCCACCGCCCCGTCCCCCACGGCGGTGGTCAGCTGGCGCACCGTCTTGGCCCGGCAGTCGCCGGCGGCAAAGACACCGGGCAGGCTGGTGGCACAGTCCTCCCCCGCCAGGAAGTAGCCCCGGTCGTCGGTCATGACCAGGTTGGCAAAGATCTCGTTCCGCGGCTCCTGCCCCACGGCCACAAACAGGCCGTCGGCCGCCAGCTCCCGGTCCTCCCCCGTTTTCAGGTCCCGGACCCGCAGGCCGGTGAGCCCCTCCTTGTCCCGCAGCAGCTCCTCCACCCGGCAGCTGAGCAGAAAGTCCACGTTGTCCCGCTCCCGCAGCTGCTGCACCAGCCGCTGCTCTCCCCGGAACAGGTCCCGGCGGTGGATCACCGTCACCCGGGCGCACCGGGCGGAGAGGAACAGCGCCTCCTGCAGGGCGGTGTCCCCGCCTCCCACCACCGCCACCGGGCGGTTCTGATAAAAGGCCCCGTCGCACACCGCGCAGTAGGACACCCCCGCGCCGATGAGGGCATCCTCGCCGGGCAGGCCCAGCTTCCGGTGGGTGACGCCGGTGGCCAGCACCAGGGCCAGCGCGCTGTACCGCCCCTTCCCCGTGGTCAGCTCCAGCAGGCCGTCTCGGGTGCGCAGGGCCTCGGCGGCCTCATCCCGGATGTGGACCCCCTGGTCCAGGGCCTGCCGGGTCAGGGTCTGGGCAAACTGGGCCCCGCTCATGCCGGGCAGGCCGGGGTAGTTGTCCACCAGAGGGGAGAAATTGATCTGTCCTCCGGTGCCCTCCCCCTCCAGCACCAGCACGTCCTTGCCCGCCCGGGCGGCATACAGGGCGGCGGTCAGTCCGGCGGGACCTCCGCCCACCACGATCACGTCATACATATCGGGTTCCCTCACTTTCTAAACAGTGTGGAAAACGGCCCCAGTTGTTCGGGAGCGTTTTTCAGCTTGTCAAAAAAGCCCTCCTGCAAGGAGTTCCTGCAGCCGCAGCCGCAGGAAAAAATTTAAATCTGTCATTTCCGGCGGCGTGTACGTCGGAAATGACACCGTTCACGAAAGACGGACCGACTTTTTCGTAAGAAAACGAGGTCCGTCTTTCGTGCAGCCTTTCTCAAAAAAGTGGCTTCGCCACTTTTTTGACAGTTTCAAAAACGGCCCCGGATATCCGGGGCCGTTTTCATTGTACTTCACTTGAGCCATCTTGACAAGAGTCGACGTTATCCAACCTCTGCCGCGCGGTTCTCCTGGGCAAAGGCGCGGATGTCGCCCAGGCCCACCACCTTGACCGGCGTTTCGCCGCAGGCCACCAGCGTGGGGGCCTGGCGCACGCCGTAGCGCACGGTCAGGTCGGGATTCTCCTCGGCAAACACCTTGCGGTAGGAGATGCCGGCCTGGCGCAGCTGCTCCTCCGCCTGGGCGCAGTTGGGGCAGGTGCGGGTGGCAAAGAGCAGCAGCTCCTCTCCCCCGGCGGCCGCCGGAGCCGCATATTCCGCCGCCGTTACCTGGCTGCCGGCGATGCCGGCCCGGCGCAGGTGGGAGCGGCCGAGGTCATACACCTTCCGGTCCTTGAACTCCTGGGTCTTGCCGTCGTTCCAGTTCTGCACCGGGCGGTAGTAGCCGGTGATGCGGCTGTACACCTCGGCAGGCTTGCCGCAGATGGGGCAGGTAAACTGCTCCCCGGTGAGGTAGCCGTGGTCGGCGCACACGGAGTAGGTGGGGGACATGGTGTAGTAGGGCAGCTTGTAGTTCTCCGCGATCTTCCGCACC
>CAJFVL010000022.1 GCA_904420465.1 uncultured Clostridium sp. | reverse complement strand
CGGGTGCGCTCCTCCACCACCGGGTGGCGGCGGATGGCGTTGCCGGGCATCATGACGTACTTGCCGATGTTCTTCTCATAGGGCTTCATGGGGGGCTCCGCCCGCTCCCCGGTCTCCACCAGGGACTGGGAGTGGGCCACCCGGGTGCACATCTTCAGCAGCACGGGGGTGTCGAACTCCTCGGAGAGCTCATAGGCCAGCTTGGCGAAGGAGAGGGCCTCGCCGGAGTCGGAGGGCTCCAGCATGGGCAGCTTGGCCGACTTGGCGTAGTGGCGGGAGTCCTGCTCGTTCTGGGAGGAGTGCATCCCCGCGTCGTCGGCCACCCCGATGACCACCCCGCCGTTCACTCCGGTGTAGGACATGGTGAACAGGGGGTCGGCGGCCACATTCAGGCCCACATGCTTCATGCCGCAGAAGGACCGGCGGCCCGCCAGGGAGGCGCCGAAGGCCACCTCCATGGCCACCTTCTCGTTGGGGGCCCACTCGCAGTAGATCTCGTCGTACTTGGCGGCCTCCTCGGTGATCTCGGTGCTGGGGGTGCCGGGGTAGCTGGAGATCACACAGCACCCGGCCTCATACAGCCCCCGGGCAACGGCCGCGTTGCCCAACATCAGTTGCTTCATTTTGCTTCCCTGCTTTCTTCTTTTTACATTCTATATCTGTCGTTTCATTCTGCTTTCTCTCCGCTCTCCGGGGCGCCCAGGCCCTCCCGGAGGATGACGTCCCGCATCACGCCCCCGGCCCCGTTGTCCAGCATGGACCGGCGGACCCGGCTGATGGTGGCGCTGCTGGCCCCCGTCTTTTCCAGGATGTCCAGGTAGACCAGCCCCTGCTGGAGATAGACAGCCACATCAAAGCGCTGTTCCATAGCCTGGAGCTCGCCGGGGGTGCACAGATCCTCAAAAAAGCGGCGGCACTCGTCCAGGTCTTTCAGCTTCAGGATAGTTTCGTACAGCGCGGAGCTGTGCTGTCTGCGCTCGCTCTTTCCCATGGCGTTACTTCCTTTCCGGGGCGCCGGCCGCCCCCTCCGTCCGCTGAGCGGCCCGGCACTCCACGCCCAGCATGTCCTCGAAAAAGCGGATCATGGCTCCCTTATACCTTTCCCCCTCGCCGCGGCGCAGGGCCAGCTGGTAGGTCTGCATGGCCCCGTTCAGGGTGGGGAGGGGAATCCGATACCGGGTACAGACCTGCTCCATCCCCTCCATATCCTTATAGGCCCGATCCATGGTGAAGCCGTGTTCAAAGTTTCCCTGCAGGATCTCAGGGATCAGGGTTTTGGATGCATAGCTGGACCCCGAGGCGGTCATCAGCACCTGCCCCAGCTGCTCCGGGTCCAGCCCCAGCTTCACGCCCAGAGGCATCAGCTCGCAGAAGGAGGCGGCGCAGATGTTGAGACAGCAGTTGTTGATCATCTTGGTCAGCTGGCCGCTGCCCGAAGGGCCCATGTAGAGCACCGTGCTGCCCATACAGTCCAGCAGGGGCTTCACCCGGTCAAAGGCCTCCCGCTCCCCGCCGCACATGATGGTCAGCGTGCCGTCCCGGGCCCGCTTCCGGTGTCCCGACACCGGCGCGTCCACCAGGTCCACGCCCTTTTCCGCCAGCACGCCGGCCAGCTCCCGTGCCTCCAGATAGCCGATGGTACTGCAGTCCACCACCGTCTGTCCCGGCCTCAAATGGGGCAGCAGCCCCTCCGGCCCCAGCAGCACCTGCCGCACCACCTCTCCATCCGGGAGACATAGGAAAATACAGTCACAGCCGGCCGCGTCCTCCCGCCGGGGGGAGGTCTCCGCTCCCAACTCCCGGAAAACGGCCTGCTTTTCCTCTTTTTCGCTGCAGATCAGACAGGGGATTCCGCTCCGGACCAGGTTTCGGGCCATCCCCATCCCCATGGTCCCCAGGCCAAGAAACGCCGCTTTCATCCGCTTCCTCCTCTTTTCCGCCTCCGGCACAGCCCCGCAGGCGCCGCAATATGATGGGTTACGCTAATATTAGCACATTAAAGCGCGACAGTAAACAGGAAAATTCATTTTATTCCCTGTCAGGCCTCTCTCCCCGATGCAGAAGAGAAAAGTTGCCGGTGCCTCTTGACAGGGAAAGCGGGATGGGGTATGATACTTTAACGGTTTAAAGGTTAAAATCAATAAAGCACAGCGGCCGACGCCGTTTTTCAGGAAAGGAACTGACTGTCATGCCCATCACCGACCTGCTGGAGCGCAACAGCAAGCTGTATGGAGACGAGATCGCCCTGGTGGAGATCAACCCGGAGGTCCAGGAGGAGCCCCGGGTCACCTGGCGGGAGTATGAGCTGATCCAGCCCACCTCCGCCATCCCCTACCGCCGGGAGATCACCTGGTCCGTCTTTGACGAGAAGGCCAACCGGGTGGCCAACCTGCTGCTGGGCCGGGGGATTCGTAAGGGCCAGAAGGTGGCCATCCTGCTGATGAACTGTCTGGAGTGGCTTCCCATCTACTTCGGCATCCTAAAGACGGGGGCGGTGGCCGTCCCTCTGAATTTCCGGTACACCGCCCAGGAGATTGACTACTGCCTGAAGAAGGCGGACGTGGACGTGCTGTTCTTCGGTCCGGAGAATCTCCTCCCAGATGCTGCTCTTCTTCGTGGGAGAGACCTGCCCCTCCTTTGCCGAGGACTACCACCGGTCCACCGCCAACTGCTCCTCCGCCGCCCCCAAGGTGCTGGTGGATGACGAGGACGAGGGGGCCATCTATTACTCCTCGGGCACCACCGGCTTTCCCAAGGCCATCCTGCTGCGGCACTCCTCCCTCCTCCACGCCGCCCGGATGGAGGCCATCCACCACGAGACCACCCATGATGACGTGTTCCTGTGCATCCCGCCCCTGTACCACACCGGGGCCAAGATGCACTGGTTCGGCTCCCTGTTTACCGGCAGCCGGGCTGTCCTGCTGAAGGGGAACAGCCCCCAGGCCATCTTCCACGCGGTGTCCGCCGAGGGCTGCACCATTGTCTGGCTGCTGGTGCCCTGGTGCCAAGACATCCTGGCCGCCCTGGACCGGGGGGACCTGAAGCTGGAGGACTACCGGCTCTCCCAGTGGCGGCTGATGCACATCGGGGCCCAGCCGGTCCCCCCCTCTCTGATCCGCCACTGGCTGACCTATTTCCCGCACCACAAGTATGACACCAACTACGGCCTGTCCGAGTCCACCGGCCCGGGCTGCGTCCATCTGGGGATGGACCACATCGACAAGGTGGGGGCCATTGGGGTCCCCGGCTACGGCTGGAAGGTAAAGATCGTGGACGAGGACAATCAGATTGTCCCCCAGGGCCAGGTGGGCGAGCTGTGTGTCAAGGGTCCCGGCGTCATGGTGTGCTACTACCACGACCAGGAGGCCACCGACGCCGTCCTGAAGGACGGCTGGCTCCACACCGGGGATATGGCCGAGCAGGACGCGGACGGCTTCTACTTCCTGGTGGACCGGAAGAAGGACGTCATCATCTCCGGGGGCGAGAACCTGTACCCGGTGCAGATCGAGGACTTCCTGTCCGCCTACCCCAAGGTCCACGACGTGGCGGTCATCGGCCTGCCCGACCACCGGCTGGGGGAGATTGCCGCCGCCATCATCCAGGTGAAGGAGGGCATGACCTGCACCGAGAGCGAGATCAACCAGTTCTGCACCGAGCTGCCCCGGTATAAGCGGCCCCGGAAGATCATCTTCGCCGACGTGCCCCGCAACCCCACCGGCAAAATCGAAAAGCCCAAGCTGCGGGAGAAGTACTGCGGCGTGCGCCTGGTGGAGGCCCAGAACAGGGGCTGACCCGCCTATATACAAACAAAAAGTGCCTGCGGAGAGCGTTCCGCAGGCACTTTTTCGACTCGCAAGCCGACCTCTTACAGCCTGGCCATCAGGCCGTCCTTGTCCAGACCGGCAATGCCCAGGGACTCCAGGGTGCGTCCCTCTTTGCGGAAGTCCCGCTTCACCAGGGCCCCGCACAGGGTGATCACCGCGTCCATGATGGGGGTGGGGATGCCGGCGGCCTTCCCCAGCTCGGCGATGGGCACCAGGCCCATGGGCACGTCCTCCACAATCAGGCGGGAGTCCAGCACGGCCGGGGCCATGATGTTGGCGTGGGCCTCGCTCATGTGGCACAGATCGGACATCTTCTCCGCCTGGCAGTGGTAGTAGTGGACATAGGCGTCCCGCAGGCTGAGAATATCCAGCCCGTAGGCCTTCCCCACGGCCACCCGCTCCCGGTCCAGCTGCTCCACCACGTCGCCGATGGCGGGGGTGATGCCGTCGAAGTAGTGGCGGAACTTCTCCCCGCTCTCGATGCGCCCGGCGTTGAGCAGGACGGGCAGGGGATGGACTACGGTGTTCATGTTGTTCAGACTGGTCTCCAGCACGTTGGCGGCGGGGATCAGCTGGGGGTACACGTCGGCCAGGTCGTCGATGATGGCCTGGGTGTCTCCGGCGGGGAGGGCGGCCAGGGACAGCTCGTCCTTCACCCCGGAGATGGTGGCGATTCCGTCGTGGGCCCGGGCGGCGTAGAACAGGCTGTTGGTCTCGCACAGGCGCACCTTGGCGGCGCAGCCAGCCCTGTCCCAGATGGCCCGAAACTCCAGGGCGCCGCCGGTGGCGCCGGGGCAGACGATGACGGTCTGTCCGTCCTCCATGCAGCCGGCCAGCTGCTCAGCCACATAGGCGTGGGCAAAGGCGGGCAGCACCACGAAGATGACTTCCGCTCCGCGCACCGCCTGGGCCACGTCCTCACAAATCAGGTCCAGCTTGGCAAAGCCGGTCTCGGCCACGCCCTCCAGCTGGATGCCCCCCCTGGCCCGGATGGGCTCCAGCACCTGGGGGAAGCGGTCATAGAGGGCGACATGTTTGCCCTTCAGCTTCAGATAGGCGGAGATAACCTGGCCGCCGTTGCCGGCACCCAGCACCGCAAAATTCTGCTTCATCCTGCAACGCCCTCTTTCTCACTCGTCGAAGGCGAAGGTCTCGCCCATGCCCAGGGAGAAGGCCTTGCGGTAGGCGATGCCGGCCACGGCCACATCCAGGCAGCCCATGCCGATGGGTACCACCAGCAGCTTCTGACCGGCCACGTCGCCCACTTCCTTCAGGCCGGCGGCCAGCTCACCCACGGTGCAGTACACGCTGTCCTCGGTGATCTTGCCCTCCTCGGCCAGGTGCTTCAGGTTGCCCCGGTGGAGGCACTGGCCCACATGGTCGCAGATCAGCTTGTCGGCCCCCAGGATAGCCTGGTCGTCGCACTCCTGGTAGGAGCCCATGGCGAAGTAGACGGTGCCCTTCTCCAGCCACTCGCCCTTCAGGAAGGCCTTGGTGGCGGGGGTGACGGTGATGACGGCGTCGGCCTTGGCGGCCTTCTCGGGGGAGTCCACCAGGATGATCTCACCCTGGACCTTGTCCTTCATCTCCTCCTTGAACTTGGCGGCTGCGGCGGGCACAGGATCGTAGACATACAGCTTCTGCACGTTGAAGATGGTGGTCAGCGCCTCGGTCTGGGTGCGGCCCTGGACGCCGGCGCCGTACAGGCCCACGGTGATATCCTTCTTGTCCTTGAGCAGGTAGCGCAGGATGACGGCGGTCTGGGCGCCGGTGCGCATATTGGTGATCCAGGCGCCGTCCATCACAGCCAGGAAGTCGCCGTAGTTGGGGTGGACCAGCATGATCAGGGCGTTGATGAAGGGACGGCCGATCTCCCGCCGGCCCTTGCCCCAGCCGCCGGCCCACTTCTGTCCGGCCATATCCTGCCAGGCGATGTAGGCGGGCATGGCGTTGAGAGAGGCCTTATAGGGCAGGTTGGTGGGCTCGCTGTCCCCCAGGTTCAGGTTCAGCTTGGTGGGGTTCAGGGTCTTGCCCTCGCCCAAATCCACAAAGGTCTTGTCCACGATGTCGATAACATCCTGCATGGAGATGATCTTCTGGATGTCGGACTGCTTGAGCAGCATGGTGTTCATAACAATTTCCTCCTTCTCTTTTCGGCCGTGGGGGACGCGCATCCGCGCGCCCCCCACGGCTGTTTGTCACTGTTATGTATTGTAGCACGCTCCCGGCATCCCCGCAAGGAGGGAATCTCCCGGAGACGGCCAAATTACTTGGATTTTCTGGTCACCGCGCAGGCCGCCAGCAGGCAGACCAGGGAAGCCGCGATGCCGTAGATGGCGTAGGGCATCTCGATGCCGAAGATGGGAGGCAGGGAGGACTCAAAGGCCTGGGCCAGGCCGCAGCCGACCACGCCGCCCACCATGCCGGCGATGCCGCTGGCGGGGGTGAGGATGTTCTTCTTCCGGAAGGCGTAGCCGCAGTAGATGGGCACCAGCAGTCCGGAGGCCGAGTAGGCGTAGGAGGCCACAATCAGATCCAGCACCCGGGGGAAAGCAATAGCCAGGGCGATGGCCGCAACAGCCACGCCCACGGTGCAGATCCGGGAGACGGAGAGCAGCTTCTTGTCGCTGGCCTTGGGATTGATGAACTGGCGGTAGATGTCCTCCGTCAGGTTGACGGACACCGACTGCAGGGCGCTGTCAGCGGTGGAGATGATGGTGGTGGCGATAAAGCCGCTGAACAGGGCCAGGGCCCAGGTGGGGATCTGGGTCAGGAACCAGCCGCTGGCCATTTCATCGCCCACGGTGGGGTTGAGCACCCGGACCACGTTGCCGACCACGACCACCCACAGCTCGATACCGGCGATGAGGATGCCGCCGATGATCAGGGTGCGGCGGGCGTTCTTGGCGGAGTTGGCGGCGCACACCCGCTGCAGGGTCATCTGGTTGGTCATCATGCCGGGGGTGGCGGCGATAAACCACAGAGCGGTGGTGGCAAAGCCGGCGGAGAACAGGCCGCCGGGGAAGGACAGCACCTCGGGATCGGGGTGGTTGGCCACAATATTGGACCAGCCGCCGCCCATATCAAGAGCCATCCAGCCGGTGAGGATGCACAGGCCCAGCATCAGCACGCCAAAGACAAAATCACTCCAGGCCACCGAATTGAAGCCGGCAGGGATGGTGAAAATCACGCAGATGATGACAAGCGCCACCGTCAGAACCTGGACGTTGATGCCGGTGATCTCGGTGTACAGGTTGGCAAAGGCGGTGGCCTGAGAGGCAATCCACCCGAAAGGAACCACCATGGCCATGATGGCGCCCACCACCTGCAGGAAGCTGTTTTTGCCGTAGACCCTGGTCAGGATATCGGGGATGGTGGTAAACTCATTTTCCCGCAGCCAGCCGGCAATGATGGCCATGATGAAGCAGCCGGCAGCGCCGCACACTCCGTAGGTCAGCGGGGCAATGCCGTAGTCAAAGCCGATGCCCACATGGCCCACCAGCACGCCGCCGCCCACCAGGGTGGCGAACTGTGTAAATACGATGACGTAAGAGGGCAGCTGGCGGCTTCCCACCGCCCAGTCCTCCACCGTCTTGGTCCTGCGCTGGAAATACAGTGCAATGGCCAGGCCGATCAGCATGACCACTGCCGTGCTGACCAGAACCAGTAAGGTCCCGCTTGCAGATTCAGGCATAATGTTTTCCTCCTTCCAAAATCAACACACACAGGGACTCGCCCCGCATACCCCGTTATTATAATGCGCTCCACACCGCAAGTCAACCCTTTAACTTGCTAAAGTGTCCCAGCCTTTTCCCGGGCTTTTCTGTACAAAAAGTCCTTCCCGTTCCCCTCCTTCCCACTCCTTTCAGACCAATTTCAACATAAAAATTGTGGGGGACGGCCAATTCAGGCCGTCCCCCACATACCGCTCCATCTCTTCCAAGTGTCTCCTTCAGTTCAGTCCACGCAGGTCTCCAGCCCCGTCCAGGTCAGGTCCAGCTCCTCAATGGCCTGCCAGGAGGCAAACTTGCTCTCCAGCTCGGCCCAGGTAAGGTACCAGAACCAGTATTCAATGTCCAGGTGAGCGGGCAGAATGGCTTCGATCCGCTCCTTCAGCTGCACGAAGCCCGCCGGCTCGCCGGCCACCCCCGGGAAGGTAACCCGCACCTGCCCCACTCCCCGCTCGGTCACCTGGGCGGGGATGCCGCAGCCGGAGACAGTGCTGTTGATGTCCGCCAGGGTAAAGCTGTCCCCGCTGATGCGCAGCAGGGCAGCCAGCGCGGCGGCCAGCTCCTGGCCGCCCGCCGCAATGGGGCGCTGGACAAAGAGGGAGGCCCACTTCTCCGGCCCCCAGCTCTCCGCCGTGGCCAGACAGGTCTCCCGCTGGATCTCCTCCAGCAGCTCCTCCGCCTCGTCCAGCTCCAGCCCCGCCGCGTCCAGCTCCCCGCCGTTGAAGGGTGCGGTCAGGTCATATACCCCCAGGGGCCGCAGCAGGTCCCGCAGATACTGGGCGGCGCTCATGTCATCCCCTCCACCGTCAGGGTGCCCAGCACAGGCAGCTCGTCGCTGTCCACCGCCACGTCGGCGGCGGGGGCGGCGATGGAATAGTTGGCCACCCCGTCACATTGATAGATCAGGTTGCCCAGCTGAGCCAGCAGGACGCTCTGACCCAGCCGCTCCCCGGTGAACCAGCCCTCCAGAGCGTCCTCCACCCCCTGGAGCACCCCCTCCTGGTCCCAGCCCGTCTGGGCGGCCACCTCCACCGCCACATTCACCGTCTTGGTCTCCGGGGCCCTGACCTGGACGTCCACGGCGATCTCCCGCCGCTCCTCAAAGTAGGCCTCCAGCTCCTCCAGCAGCTCCTCGCCGGGCACCCCGGCGGTGGTGGCCACCACCACGTCCACCGACCCGGTTCCCCGGGGCCGGGAGATCACCGAGGCGGCCGCCACCTGGTCGAAGGACAGGGCCTCCTGCTGGTAAAAGGCGGCGTTGGCCCCGTTGGGCAGGCGGCGGAAGGTCTCCAGCACCCGGGCGCGCAGCCCCTCGTCGTCCTCCTCATCCACCCCTCCGGCACAGGGGGACAGATTGGTGCAGGACATCACCCCCACCGGGGCCACCGCCATCGCGGTGATGGTCCCCGCCGCCACGTTGCCCGCCGTCCCCGGGGTAAGCGCCTTCACCGGCGCGTCGGCGGTCAGCTCCCCCGCCGGGATGCTGGCGGCCTGGGTGGTCTCAAAGCGCACCAGCCCCGCCGTCATGCACACCGTCCCCGCCGGGATATCCCGGGACGACTGGGACACCTCCCCGGCGGTGAAGCGTACCGTCCCCTCCGCCGGGACTGCCTCCTTCCGCTCCAGCCCCCGCAGCTGGGCGTGCCGGTCCAGATACTCCCCCTGGGCTGTCTGGGGAAAGGCCTGGCGGCAGACCCAGTCGGCCTGCACCTCCAGGGCGTATACCTGGGCGGCCAGGGCGTACAGCCGCACCGACAGATCGCAGCCCTCGTTGGGTTCCATTCCCGTCTTTTGTGTAAAACAGGACAGCATCTCCTGATAGATCTCATCCACTGTTCTCATACCGTACCCCCATCTCTCCGGCCGTTCAGCTCAGCTCCACCGCCGCTGTCAGGGTCTCCCCCTGCCACTCCATGGAGACGGCGAGCCGGGCGCTGGCCTCTGTTCCGGACAGCGACGCCCCGGTCACCTTCAGGTCCCGCTCCCCCTCCAGGGCCTGAGCCGCATACTGGACGGCCAGGGCCTGCCGGGCGGAGGGCGGCTCCCGCAGCAGCAGGTGCAGGCGGCTGCCCAAATCGGGCAGAAATGGAAAAGCCCCCCGCCGGGCGGTCAGCCGGAAGAGGGCCCTGGCCAGCACCTCCTCCGCTCCGGACAGACTGGCCATGCCGCCCTTCCCGTCGGGCTCATAGTCTCCGTTCACCAGCTTCAGCTCCATGCTTCACATCCCCCCGCCGGTGCCGCCGGAGAGCAGCTCGGCGGCCACTGCCTTGATATAATCATCCAGCGCCGTTCCGTTGATCCGGATATTTCCGTTCAGGTCCAGCGCGCCGCTGCCCAGCCGGATGGAGCTGCTCCCCCCGGACAGGCAGACCTCGCCGGGGGAGAGCTCCTCCCCGCCGGGCTCCATCCCCAAAATGAAGGGGGACTCCTGCTCGCCCCCTGCCTTCAGCACCAGCACCCGGTCCCCGGCGGCGGGCCGCCAGGCGTAGCCCCCGGGACAGCACAGGGCGGCCCACCGCCGCTCGCCCCCCAGGATCACCCCGGCCTGCTCCCCGCCCAGGGTGACCTCCCCTGTCTCGGCCGCCGCCTCCTGTACCAAGGGGCGGCGGCTGCGCTCCGATGTCCACATGCGCCTCACCTCACACCACAAAATCGGGCCGGGCCAGCTCCAGCCGGCTCCAATAGCCCGTGTCGTCCATGGCCGTGGTCACCCGGACGGCCCGGTACAGGCCGCTCCGGTCCCAGCCGCTCCGCTCCACCCGCACCAGGTCCCCCGGCCAGGCGCAGAAGGGCTGGGCCACCGTCACCTCCAGCCACTCCAGCTCGGCGGCCGACTTGTCCAGCTGAAAGCGGCCGGTGTACCGCATGGCCTTGTAGCTGCTGCGTCCCGGCATGGTGAGCACCCGCCGGGCCCGGCCCCCCGCGGCGCGGAAGGCTGCATTCTCCACCGTCTCCACCGCCCCGCTGTAGCGGTCCCGCACCAGCACCTGGGACAGCACCCCGTACCGCCGGTCCCGGCAGGCCAGCCGGGTGACTGGGGCAGCGTCCCCCACCACCCGCTCCTGGCTGCCGCTCCAGCCGGTGAGCACCAGCCGCCCCCAGCGGTCAAAGCGGGGGGCCACCCCGCCGTGGTAACGGGCAAAGTCGTACACCACCGACCACTCGCTGCTCCCGGTGGCCACTGAGAAGCGGTTCACCGCCGGCAAAGCCGCCCCCGGGGCGGTCTGGATGCCGTAAGGGGCCACATGGTCCCGCAGAATGTCCGCCTGGGTGGCCACCCCATAGTCCTGGCCCAGGGCCTCGTTGTCCAGCAGCAGGGCGGCCATCCCCCGGCCCGATATCTCCAGCAGGCAGCCGTCCTGGGACAGGGACACCTCGCACTCGTCCACCACTCCGGTGAACACCCGCTCGCCGTCCTGCTCGGCGGTGAAGGTCACCCAGTCCGCCGGGCTGGCCTCGTTGCCCGCCTGCCAGGAGCACCGCAGCCAGAAGCTGTCGCTGGGCACCCCGGCGGTGTGCTCCAGCTTCCAGGCGGTGAGCGGGGGGAGCACCCAGCTCTCCCCCCGACAGTCGGTCACACAGCCCGTCACCGCACCCGCACCTCCTCCCCCACCCGGATCAGGTTGGGGTTCTTGATCTGGGGGTTCAGGGCCACCAGCTCCTCCAGGGACAGCCCGTACTTCCCCGCCAGAGTCCACAGGGTGTCCCCCTTCACCACCCTGTGCCAGGCCGCCTGGGCAGAATGGGAGGCCGCGGCGGCGCTTCCCTCCGTCCCGCCCCGGGCCTGCTCTGTTGTCCGCGTGGCCAGCCCGGTGTACCAGCTGTCATCCTCCCAGAAGGTGAAGGAGTACTTCACATAGTCGGGCCGGGGCTCCTGCTCCAGCCGCAGGGAGACGAAAAAGGCATTGGCCGCCTGCCAGATGGGGTGGACCAGCAGCCCGGTCCCCCCGGCGTAAAAGAGGTTGGCCAGCTGGCCGAACTGGCTGTAGGCCTCCTCCCCCACAAACTCTCCCTCCCCCTCCATCACCCGGTTGGCCAGCCCCAGGTCCTGGAGGTGGTACAGCCCGAAGGGGGTCTTGTGCAGGGCCATCTTCCGCTGGTAGTCGATGGAGTAGACCCTGGGGTTGTGGGGCCAGATATAGCTTTTGTACCGCATGGGCGACAGCATCATGCCGCTCCCCTCCTTGTCCGCTCAGTAAAGAAAAAAGCCGCCGTCATAGCGGCGGCTGTCCCGCCGGAAGGCCCGGTCCACTTCCTCGGCCCAGCTTTGTCCTGTGGACTGGACCGCCCCGCCCCCCGGCAGCTGCCCGCCCAGCCCAGCGGGTATGGACAGTGGGCCGGAGCCGGACATGGTCCAGCTTCCCGGGGCGGCAAGGTCCGCCCACGCCCTTCGCTCCCGCAGCCCGCCGGGCAGCCCCGCGCCCACTCCGGCCCGCCGGGTCTCCAGGGTCCGAACCTCCTCCAGCAGCGGAAGTTCCTCCCCCTCTTCCTCCCCGGTCATGCCCTGCATCCAGGCGGCCCGCGCCCGGGCCGCCTCTCCCTTCGGCCAGGCCCCCCTGCCTGCGGCGGCGGGCGGCTCCCTCTGCCGCCCCTCCGCCGCTGTCAGGGGCTCATCGCTGTCGGCGGATTCGTCGGAGGGAGGTCCGCCCCGCCCCGCCTCCAGCAAAGCCGACATCCCCTCCTGCGGCGAAATCCATTTCCCGTCCTTTGTCTCCGAAGAATTGGTTGGCTGAAGTGGAGACAGCAGCTCCTCCAGCCGCCGTCGGGCCTCCTCCAGCGCCTGGCCGCTCCCCCGAAGCAGCTCCTCCAGATAGTCGGTCATCCCGGCTCCCCCCTCTTCATCCGCTCATATCGCTCCGGATCAAAGGAGGCGTTGCCGCCGCCCTCTCCCCACTCCCCTGTGGGGCGGCCGCAGGCGGGGCAGCGCGCCTCCTCCGCCCGGCTGCGGCACTGGGGGCACAGCCGCTCCAGCTCCTCCTCCCCGTCCAGCAGGGCGTTGGCCAGACACCAAAGGTAGTCCCGGTCCTTCATGGCCCGGGCCCGCCTCTCGGTGGGCAGGGCGTGAAACTGCCTCAGCACCCGCCAGCGCAGCCGTTCCCCTTTGCTGTCACGGAGTTTTTTTTTACGTTCTCCAGCTCCTCCCGGCTCAGGTCCAGGCCGGGGCCGCTCTCCCGGCGGAAGGCATCCCACCGCCCCGCCAGGGCTGCAATCTCCTCCACCGTCAGGCCGGACAGGACCTCCGCCCCGCCGGAAAAGACGGGACTGTGGTCCTCGCTGTGCTCCAACGCCCGGGCCAGCAGGCAGGCGTTTGAGCACAGGGCCCGCTCCCGCTCCTCCCCGGCCAGTTCGGCGGCCTCCCGCCGGGCCTGGAGTACCTCCAGGGCGGAGAGCAGCCGCAGGTCCATGCCGTTGTTCAGGCTGATCCGATCCCTGCCGGCCAGAATGGAATACTCCACCCCTTACACCCCCGTCTCGATACGCCGGGAGGCCACCAGGGTGACCTGCTCCAGCACCATGCTGCCCAGGGTGGCCTCCTCCTGAATGGCGCTCCACTGGCAGTCGGCGTAGATGATCTTCCGGTCCGGCTTGCAGATGACCAGAGAAAAGCCGGACAGGCTGTAAAAGTCGATGCCGTCCCGGATGGCCTCGTCGGTGGCGTAGAGCCGCTTGAGCTCCACCACGTGGTTGGCCTGTCCGGGGATGGTGGCCACCGGCTCCGACTCCCCGAAGGCCTCCACCGCCGAGCTGGTCCGGGTGGACTTCACCGTGTAGCTCTGCACCACCGCCACCCGGGTGCCGTCCACCTCCAGATAGATGTCGCTGCTGGTGGGAAAGCCCGGAATGCTCATTGTGATCCCTCCCTTAAATTCAGATTGTCAAAAAGCCCTCCTGCAAGGAGTTCCTGCGGCCGCAGCCGCAGGAAGCAAATCAAATCTGTCATTTCCGGCGGCGTGTACGTCGGAAATGACACCGCTCACGAAAGGCAGTCCGACTTTTTCGCAAGAAATCGAGGACTGCCTTTCGTGCAGCCCAACTCGAAAAAGCGGCCTGCCGTTTTTTCGAAACTCTTCAGATCGTGATATGTGCCGTCAGCCAGATCTGGTTCAGCCCGTGGGCCACGGTGAAGGAGAAGTCCACCAGGCAGCGGGTGGGGTCCTCCGGATCGGCGGACACCTCCACCCCGTCGTAGGAGGTGATGACCTCCCGGGCCAGCTTGTTCTCCAGCTCCAGCACCACCTGGGCCCGGATGGCTCCCCGGCCCTGCTCGGTGTTCTTACTCCGGCGGAACTTGGCCCGCAGGGCATCCCGCAGCCCGGGAATCACGTCGTCCACCACCCGGATGGTGGTCAGCTCCCGCCAGGAGGAGTCCGCCGCCCCGCCTGTGGTGGTCCGGGTGGTCACCCCCCGCACCACGCTGATGGACCCGCCTGCGCTCTCCACCGGGGTGACCCCTCCCAGAATCAGCTGGTCCAGCTCCCCCTCCTCATATCGCTGGGACAGGCCCGACAAGCCGAAGAGCTCCGCGCCCCCCAGGGGGAGGGCCGGGTCTGTCTCCCCGGCGATGGCGCCGGCCACTGCGGCGGCCACCGACACTCCGGAGGCCGCGTCTCCGTCCTCGTCCACCCCGCCGGGGGCCACCAGCACCACCCGCTCGCAGTTGAGAGCCTCCGCCCGGTCGATCAGGTCGGCCACGCTCTCCTCCGCCGCCCCGGCCACCACGGCGATGCGCTCCCGCCGGTTCTCCGAGGCCTGGATCACGCTCTCCCGCAGCTTGCTCTGTACCGTCTCGTCGGTGCTGTCGCAGATGACCACCGCCACGTCCTCCACCCCCGCCAGGGTCTGGAAGGCGCTCTCGTACCCCGCCGCGCTGGATACCGGCACCGCCGCCACCCCGGAGGCCCCGTTGCGCAGGGCCAGCCGAATGAGCTCCGTCATGTTCTGGCCGCTGGCCGCCCCGAAGGCGGTCACCGCCCGGTCATAGCTGGTGATGGTCTGCACCGCCCCGGCCGTGGCCGTGGCATGGATGGCCGCAAGACCCACCAGCCTTCCCCCGGCGCTGCCGCTGAGCACCGAGGACGCATCGTAGGAGGAGTAGACCCCCGGACGCTGATGCACTGTCACGCTCATACCTTCACCTCTCCTCTCAGTTCAAAGTCCACAAACAGGCCGCCCGGCCGGGTGATGGCGTGGAGATAGGCCTGGCACACCGCCTGGGCCGGCCGCCGCAGCAGCCGGGCCTGTCTGTCATACACCGTCTCCCCGCAGGAGAACTCCACCAGGCTCAGTCCCTGGGGACAGCCCCTTGTCAGGGCGTCGGCCAGGGCGTCAAAGGCGGCCTGGAGCACCTCTCCCTCCGCCTCCGCCGGGGCGTATAGGTCCAGGCCGAAGGTCAGCTCGGTCCGGCGGCCGTAGATCTCCTCCCACTGTCCCGACTCCTGGTCGTACCGCTCCCCCAGGTAGTCCTGAAAGCCGGCGGGGCCCGCCCTGCACCCCCGCAGGGAGACCACCGCGATGGGCTCGTCTCGGCGCAGCCGCTCCTCTCCCGGCCAGGCGGTCACCGCGGGCACCCCCTGACTCTCCAGATATTGGGCCATCTTCTCCCGGATGGCCTGCAGTCCCACGCTCATGTTGCCTCCTTGTCCAGCGGCCGCAGCACCGCCCACCAGTGGCAGACCTCTCCGGCCCCCACCGGATGGGCCGACTGGACCTCATACGCCTTCTCCTGCCACACCACCCGGGTACTCCTGGGGGTGAGGGGCTGGCCGGCGGGGCCCAGATAGAGCAGGCGGTCCTCCCGCCGCAGGCCCAGGGGAGAGGGCGTCAGCTGCTCCTCCCCCCGCTCCCGCACCGGCTGGAGAAAGGCCCGCACCGCGGTCCCCTCCTGGTCCCCCGGCCCCAGCAGTTCCACCGCCTGTCCGTACTGGTCCAGAATGGCCTGCCACTCCCGGTCCATCATCCCGCCACCCCCCGAAAGACAAAGCCCGTCTCCCCCAGCCAGGGGGCCAGCAGCCGCAGGGCCTGGTCGGTGCGGCTGGTCCCGCTCCCCGTCCCCTCCCGGCGGATGGTCACCTCACCGGCGGTGAAGGAGGCCACGCCGGACAGTCCCCGGGCCTCCTCCAGCCCCTCCATGGCCACCAGGGCGGCGGCCAGGGCAAAGGCGGGGCAATCCTCCGGCTCCACACCGGCCCGCAGCCGGGCGGACAGGGATTGCTGGGCCGTCTGAACCAGGGGGAGGAGCAGGTCCTCCTGCTCCTCCCCCGCCCCCATCGCCTTGCACAGGGCCACGATCTGCTCCGTCACGGCCTTACACCTCCAGCACCCGGCTGGCCGCCTGGAAGATCTTGGCGAAGCCGCTGATGGTGGTGATGGCAGCCCGCTCCAGCTGCCGGTCGATGAGCTTGTCGTATTCCACCATCACGTCGCTGCCCTGTACCATCTCCAGGGCGAAGCGCCTGTCCAGCCCGATGGCGGTGCCGGAGGGCAGGGCGCTGGTGCGCAGCAGGGTGGCCCCCAGGGGGGTGGTCAGCTTGCCGGTGCCCTGGAAGTTCAGGCCCGTGAGGGGGTTCTGAAACTCGGTGAGTTTGAGCAGCTTGACCATCACGTCCCCGGACACCAGCAGGGCGTTCATCTCATAGGGGTCGAACTTGGCCCAGAAGTCCACCAGATCGCCGTAGGTCAGGGTGCCGGAGGCGGCCACCTCGTCCACGTCGGCGGCGTTGTTGTTGCCGTCCCCGTTGGTGAGGACGTCCACCGCATCCTGCAGGTGCATCCGGGCGATGTGGGCCCCGATCTGCCGCAGGGTGACGGAGAACAGGTCCAGCTTCTGGTAGCGCACCGCCTCGTAGGAGGCCACCAGCATCCGCCCCCGCTTGCGCAGCTTGACCAGGTTGGCCTGCACCTTGATGGTGGTGGCCGGGATGGAGGCCCCCTCGTCCACCTGGCGCAGCTCCTTCTCCTCACCTCCGGCCTCGGAGGCGATGGAGCGGTAGTCCATCCCGTCAAAGCGGGTCACGGCGGCGGTGATGTGGGGGAGGATGTCTCCCTCCTCCATGCCCTGGCGCACCGACCGGGCGATGTACTCGGGGAAGAGGACGGCGGAGTCGGCGGTGCGGAAGAACTTCTCCACCACGTCGCTGTTTGCCCCCTTCACCTTGATGTCAAAGCGCTTGAGCTGGCGCTGGAAGGCGTCCAGCCCCTCCAGGCTGGTGCCCTTGTACTGCCCGCTGGGGTCCTGGCGCTCCAGCACCTGGGTGAAGGTGCTGCCCGCCTCCTGGTACATCCCCTTGTCCAGCTTCAGATTGTCATAGCAAAAGGCCATAGTCCCACACTCCTTTCCAAATTTACAGGCACAGCACGGCGCTGCCCGTGTCGGCGCTGACCACCAGCACCTCCACCCCCACCGGGTCCGCGTCGTCCGAACCGGCGGCGGCCGCCTGCACGCCCCCCTTGCCGTCGGCGGCCAGCAGGGCCCAGCCGGGGGTCAGGGTGCCGGTGCAGGTGACGGTGACAAAGCCCTTCACCTGGACGGCCGCGCCCCCGGCGCGGGGCTCCAGGGCCACCCCGCAGAACTTGTCCCCGGCTGTGCAGGGGGCCACCGTCCGGCTGGCCGACACCTTGACCACCTGGCCCCCCTTCACCTCTCCGCTCACCTGAAAGGTGGCCGCCACCGCGCCGATGTCCTCAAAGGAAAAATCGCTCATACTCTTCTGCCTCCTTCATTTGTTCTATGACAGGGCGGACCTGCCGCCCGTGTCCCTGTGCTCAGATCAGAAAGGCCCCGTCCCGCTCCTGCACCGGATGGGACTGTTCTTCATAGCGCAGCTGGGTTTTCAGGGGATAGCGCCTCCCGGCCTGCTGCCCCCATGCCTTGGACAGAGCCGCCAGCTCCTCCGGGGACAGCTTGTCCACCAACGCCTCCAGAGCCGGGCGCTCCAGCCCCACCCCGGCCAGCAGGCCCAGGCGCACTGCCTCCTCCCGCAGGGCGGCCAGGTGCTTTCGGCCCGCCAGGGCCTCCTCCTCCAGCTGTTCCAGCTGCTCCCGGCACTCCGGGTGCTGTCGGACCAAGGCCTTCAGGTCGGGGCAGCCCGGCCTGCCCCCCTTCACCACCCCCGCCCGGGGCTGGGCGGGCACCGCCACAAAGGAGAATTCGTATGCGTCGCCGGCTCCCTCCAGACTGGCGTAGCACAGCTTTCCGCCGTAGACCTCCCCCTTCTTGTGGCCGCACTGGTCCCGGCGCAGGTCGGCCCCGCAGATGGAGCACACCGCCCTGTCCACGGCGCAGCCCACGCTGACCTCCTTTTTGATGCCCCCCTCGATCTCGGCGATCAGGTCCCGGGTGCTGCCGGTGCGCACCATGTAGGCGTACCCCTTCAGCCAGCAATAGCCGTCCCCCGCCTTGGTCCGCCGCTCCGGCTCCCGGATCACCTCGGTTTTATAGATCCGGGCCGCCTGTCCCAGGGCCGACCACCGGTGGTCGAAGATGCCGCTCTTGCCCACAAACAGCCCGGCCAGTTCCTCCAGGGTCTGGGGGGCAAAGCGCTCCCAGTCCCGGTCCACCTCGTTGTCGCACAGCCGCACGGAGAAGGTGTAAACCTCCTCCCCCTTCAGCTCCCGCCGGGCAAGGCGGTTGATGAGGGCCAGGTCCTCCGCTGACACCAGGGCCGGCTCTCCCCCCTGGGACTCCTTGACGATCTTCATTGCTCCAACTCCCTTCTCAGCTCCTCCGCCTGGGCCCGGTAAAGGTCCGCTCTCGCTTCTTCTACAAGGTCCTGCAGATTGATGTCCTCCCACTCCAATTCGGCCCGGCTGTCACAGCCGCGGAGCCTGAGCCACAGCTCGCTGACCCGCAGCAGGGCGGGCTCCAGGCTGCGGCGGATGGCTGTCACCTCGCTGGTGAGCAGGTCGGCCTGCTGGGTGCTCATCCGCTCGGTGGAGGACCAGGACAGCCCCAGCATAAAGGGTGGGATGCCCGTCCGGGCCACTAGCTGCTCCAGGATCTGCCGCACGGGGACCTGGCTGTCCAGGATGGGGCTGTCGGCGCCGATGACCTTGATATCCACATCGCCCACCGCCACAAAGTCCCGCACCGTCCCTTCCCGGCCCGCCTGCATGGCGGAGGACCACTCCTCCGCAATCTGACGGCACCGCTCCTGGGCAAAGGCCCCCTCGTCCTCCCCCGGCTTGAGCACCACGGCAAAGCGCAGGTTGCCCGCCCGCTCCCAGTTCTGGCCGGTGGCCTGAAAGATCTTCAGCAGGATGCCCGCCAGAAAGGGCATGGACCGCAGCAGGGACACCCCGCAGGGGGAGTCCCCCGTGGGCTGAAAGGGGGTAAAGAGGAGCAGCTCCTGCCAGGGCAGCTCCTCCGGCTCTCCCGTCCCCCGCAGGCACAGCCGGAAGTCCAGGGGGCTGTCTCCCAGCCGGGCCTCCACCTGCTCCGGGTCGGCACACAGCACCGCCGCAATGTCCCGGCCGTCCGGGGTCAGCACGATCTCCCCCAGGGCCCGGCCGCAGGTGAACAGGTCGTCCAAATAGCGATCCAGAAAGGACTGGATGCCCCGCTGGCCCCAGCCCGTCTCCACCTGCCGCCAGAAGCGGTCCAGCTCCTCCTGGGCCCGCTCCTCCCGGCAGCGCACCCGCACCCCGCCGCACAGCCGCACCAGCTTCCAGATGGCGGCGTCCACAATGGGCACCCCCTCCCGGATGGCCCGGTACAACCTTGCCTCCCCTGGCTGCAGGGGGGTGTACCGGTCCAGCAGCCCGAAGGGGTGGCCCGCCCCCTGGCGCACCTGCACCACCGGGGCGGGGGGCTCCTTTTTCCTTCGCTCCCACCATTTCATGTCACGCACCCACTTCCTTCCTCTTGTCCTGACTTCAAAACCGCCGCCTCAAAAGCGCCGCCGCTCCACCACGCCGGCGGAGACTACGGCCCCCAGCTCTTCCCGGCCCGCTACGGTAGCCGCAAAATACCGAATTTCATCCATGGCGTGGTCGTGTCTCCCCACCGGGCCAAGGCCCGGCGGGGACCCCTGTTTTTTATCATCCTCGGGCGAAATGAATTCGCCCTGCGGAAATTCTCCGGGCTTTGCCCTGCGAATTTACGGCGCTTACCGCGCCGCCCCTCGTCGTCGCAAAGTCCGCTCCAGACGGAACGCCCTTTCAGGCGTTCCGTCTTTTGCTCCCTTGCTCCTCCTCTCCCTGCCAGAGTTACATAGTAACTCTGGCAGGGGCCCCATAAATGGGGCCCCAAAAGAACACGCCCCCGCCATGGAGAGCTCTCGTACGCCGCCTCAAAAGCGCCGCCGCTCCACCACGCCGGCGGAGACTACGGCCCCCAGCTCCTCCCGGCCCGCTACGGTAGCCGCAAAATACCGAATTTCATCCATGGCGTGGTCGTGTTCTTTTCTCACCCGGTCCTGGCCCTCGGCCTGGTCCTCCCAGCGGTACAGGCCGAACTCCCGGATGGCGTCCCGGCAGGGGGTGCAGATAACCAGCTTCCCCGACTTCAGCAGCCGGGCGGTGAGGCGGATGCCGGACAGCACCTCGTTGTCCGCCCTCCGCACCCGCCAGCCCCGGCGGCGCAGCACCTCCCGGAAGCTGGCCGCCGAGGGGTCCAGCAGCACGCTGCGGATCTCCTGCCCCCCGGCCAGCTCTGCCAGGTCGTCGGCGTACTCCTCGTCGGTTTTCTGCCGCCGCTGGGCCCGGGCGTCGTAGTAGTACTCCGCCACCCGGTACCACACGCCCCCCTGCCGCCCCCACAGTCCCATGGAGGTGGGGTTGGAGGTGCCGTAGTCGCAGGAGATGTGCCAGCAGTCCATGGGGCCCTCCGGCACCTGGCGCACCATGCTCTCGTCAAAGAAGTCGTACACCCGCCCCTCGGCGGCAACCCACTCCCCCAGCACAAACCGGCGGTAGAAGGCCCCCTCAAACATGGCCTGATAGCGCTCCAGCACCTCCCTGGCCAGCCCCGGGTTGTCCGCCATGGTGAACTGCAGGCGCAGGGCCTTCTTCTCCTCCGCCTTCAAAATCCACTCCTGATAGAACCAGTGCCCCGGGGACTCCGGGTTGCAGGAGAACCACAGCCGGCTCCCCGGCACTGAGCACCGGGCCGCCGTCTGCTCCACAAAGGACCGGGGCATCAGCGCCACCTCGTCCAGCAGGGCCCCCGCCAGGGTGATGCCCTGGATCAGGGCGGCCGAGCCCTCGTCCTTTCCGCCGAACAGGTAAAAGGTGTTCCGCCGCCGGCCCAGCCGCACCCGGATCAGATTGCGGGACACCTTCTGCTCACAGCGAAAGCCCATCCCCTCCAGCAGGGGCACCAGCTCGGAGAGCAGGTTGCGCCGCACCGACACGATGGTCTTGCCGCACAGGGCGAAGTTTCGTCCGTGAAAGGTCTGCATGGCCCAGCAGAAAAAGGACAGGCCGGTGCACAGGGTCTTGCCGCTGCGCACCGCCCCGTCACAGATGACGGCCTGCCTGTCCCGGTCGGGGGAGCCCGGCCGCCACCAGGTGAGCACCCGCCGCTGCTTGGGGGAAAACACCAGTCCCTCCACCGGTCATCCCCCCTTCTCCTCCATGGCCTGGAGGAAGCGGTCCACCTGTTCCTCCCCGCTGTGGTCGGCGGCGTCCAGCAGCCGCTCCAGCAGCCGCCCCCGGTCGGCGAATTTCAGCTCAATGACCCCGTTGGACCCCCGCTTGAACTCGGTGAGGGCGTCCAGGTCCAGGTCGCCCAGGGCTCCCCACTCCTCCTCGGGAAAACAGGCCAGCTTCACCGCGTCTCCCACCCCGGCGTTGGCCAGCTCCCACATCCGCTTCAGGATCTGCTCCCGGCCGGGCAGTTTTTTGTTTGCCACCCTATCCCTCCTCACCCTAGCGGCACATCCCGTCAGAAGTTGCATCTTTTCGTCCACCCAACAAAAAATATTCTTTCAAGCTCCCTGTCCTCGTCCCCTTTCGGCAGGCCTCGTCCAGGGGCCTGTACTATGATAATGTCTGCTGAATTCACCGCCCCGCAGAAAAAAAATACCACTATCTCCTCTGCATAGAAGGGCCCATGTCTCCGCATCCTGACCACAGGAAATTTCATGGTCCAGGAGGAGACCCCTATGAAGCGTTTTTCAGTTCTGTTTCTCACGGCGGTCCTGCTGTCCGCCGCCCTGCCCGCCTCCCATGCCGCGGAGGGCCAGGCCCCCGCTCTCGCCCTCTCCTGTGCCTCCGCCGTGCTGATGGAGAAGGAGACGGGCACTCTGCTTTATGAGCAGAACCCCCACGAGCAGCTGGAGCCCGCCAGTGTCACCAAGGTGATGACCCTGCTTCTGGTGATGGAGGCGCTGGATTCCGGCCGCCTCTCTCTGGAGGACACCGTCACCGTCTCCGCCTTTGCCGCCGGAATGGGGGGCTCCCAGGTCTATCTGGAGGAGGGGGAGCAGATGTCGGCCGCCGAGATGATCAAATGCGTCACCGTCGCCTCGGCCAATGACTGCGCGGTGGCCCTGGCCGAGCACCTGGCGGGCAGCGAGACCGCCTTCGTCTCCCAGATGAACCAGCGGGCCCGGGAGCTGGGCATGGAGGACACCGTCTTTCTCAACTGCACCGGCCTGCCCGCCCAGGGACATGTGACCAGCGCATACGACATCGCCCTCATGTCCCGGGAGCTGATCCTGAACCACCCCTCCATCCGGGAGTACACCACGATATGGATGGACACCATCCGGGACGGCGCCTTCGGCCTGACCAATACCAACCGGCTCATCCGCTTCTACCAGGGGGCCACCGGCCTGAAAACCGGCTCCACGGACGGAGCGCTCTACTGCATGTCGGCCACCGCCGAGCGGGACGGCATGGAGCTCATCGCCGTGGTCATGAAGGCCCCCACCACCGCCCAGCGCTTTGAGGACGCGAAAACCCTGCTGGATTACGGCTTTGCCAACTACGCCCTGGTGGATGTGTATCCTGACTCCCCCCTGGCTCCCATCGACGTGCTGCTGGGCACGGCGGACCAGGTACAGCCCCAGCTGGCCCGGGACTGCCGGCTGCTGGTGCGCCGCGGGGAGGAGAGCCAGATCACCACCCAGCTGGAGCTGGCCCAGGATGTGGAGGCCCCGGTGGAACAGGGGCAGATCCTGGGCAGCCTGGAAATCTATGTGGGAGAGGAGCTGCGGGACACCATCCCCATCCTTTCCGCCCAGCAGGTGGACAGACTCACTGCTCCTGGTATTTTCTCCCGGATGCTCCGCCAGCTGCTGATGGCGGACTGATCCCTGCCGCCGGCCTCTCCGGCGGTACATATTCCTTGGTACATCAGATTTTTGTAAAGCCGACGTTAACCCTTGTCTCTTTATCCGTATTCCCCTTGACTACAGCCCCATCCTGTTGTATAATTTTTATAAATTATTCCAAGCTGCCTCCCTGCTCCCTTGTGCTTTTTTCCCCATAATGCAGTTTATCCTTCCTGCTGAGGTGATCATTTTGTCCAATTACCATGAGACACTTTCCCCCAACGACCTGTTTTTGGAGCTGGAAGCCTTCTCCGAAGGGCGCTCCACCCACGCCTGGCGCTGCTTTGGCTCCCACCCCGCCCGGGCGGAGGACGGAACGGAGGGCTATCTGTTCCGGGTCTGGGCCCCCAACGCCCCCAGGATCACGCTGATCGGGGATTTCAACGGCTGGGATCTGGATGCCACCCCCATGGAAAAAACAGAAGGGGGCATCTGGGAGGTCTTTGTCCCCGGCGTCAAGCGCTATGATGCCTACCAGTACGCTGTCCACACCGGGGAGGGAACCTACATCGGGAAGGCTGATCCCTATGCCTTCCACGCCGAGACAAGGCCCAACGTCTCCTCCAAGGTCTACGACCTGAACACGGGCTATCAGTGGGGCGACGGGGACTGGATGGCCTGGCGGGCCAAGCACCGTCCCTATACCAACCCCATGAATATTTATGAGTGCCACCTGGGCTCCTGGCGGCGCACCGGCGAGGGAGAATTCCTCTCCTACCGGGATATCGCCCGCTACCTGGTCCCTTATTTGAAGGAGATGGGCTTTACTCATGTGGAGCTGCTCCCCCTGGCCGAGCATCCCCTGGATGCCTCCTGGGGCTACCAGGTAACCGGCTATTATGCCGCCACCAGCCGCTTCGGCATCCCCGATGACCTGAAGTACCTCATCGACCAGCTGCACCAGGGGGGCATCGGAGTCATCATGGACTGGGTGCCCGCCCACTTCCCCCGGGATGCCTTCGGCCTGTACCACTTTGACGGAGGCCCCACCTACGAGTACGCCGATCCCCGAAAGGGAGAGCATCCGGACTGGGGGACCCAGGTCTTTGACCTGGGCCGGAACGAGGTGCGCTCCTTCCTGTTCTCCAACGCCATGTTCTGGCTGGAGGAGTACCACATCGACGGCCTGCGGGTGGACGCGGTGTCCTCCATGCTCTACCTGGACTACGGCCGGCAGGACGGGGCCTGGATGCCCAACATCCACGGCGGCAAGGAGAACCTGGAGGCCATCGACTTCTTCCAGAAGCTGAATACCGCCGTTTTTGCCGCCCACCCCGACGTGCTGATGATCGCCGAGGAGTCCACCGCCTGGCCCAAGGTCACCTTCCCCGTGGACCAGGGCGGCCTGGGATTCAACTTCAAGTGGAACATGGGCTGGATGAACGACATCTGCCACTATATCAAGCTGGACCCCTATTTCCGTCAGTTCAACCACCGGGACATCACCTTCTCCCTGATGTACGCCTTCTCGGAGAACTATATCCTCCCCCTGTCCCATGACGAGGTGGTCCACATGAAGGGCTCCTTCTTCGGCAAGATGCCGGGGGACAACCCCCAGAAGTTTGCCGGCGTCCGGGCCTTCTACACCTACATGCTCACTCACCCGGGCAAAAAGCTCACCTTCATGGGGGCGGAGCTGGCCCAGTGGAACGAGTGGCACTATGAGTATTCCCTGGACTGGCACCTGCTTCAGTACGCCCCTCACCGTCAGACCCAGGATTTCTTCAAGGCGGCCAACGCCTTCTACCTGGCCGAGCCCGCCCTGTGGGAGCAGGACGACTCCTGGAAGGGCTTTCAGTGGATCTGCGCCGACGACAACGAGGCCAATACCATCTCCTTCCTGCGCTGGGACAAATCCGGCAAGCCGCTGATGGTGGTGTGCAACTTCTCCCCCATTCACCGGAAGGGCTACCGGGTGGGGGCCCCCTTTGCCGGCACCTGGACTCCGGTGTTCAACACCGACGAGGCGCTCTTCGGCGGCCAGGGCCTGGGGGACGCCCAGCCCGTCAAAACGGAAAAGGTCCCCTGTCATGAGCAGCCCCAGTCTCTGGTGCTGGACCTGCCCCCCATGTCGGCCATGCTGTACCGCTGCACCCGCCGCGCCCCCGTGCACAAGCCCCGCCAGGCCGAAGGAGGAAAGGAGAAGGCCCCGGCCGGAAAGTCCCGCGCCAAAGGAGCCAAGGAAGGCAAGTGACCCTTCAGGGGCGTTCCCCTGTGATCATATTCCCCGCGCGTTCCATACAGACAAGAGGTGAAGAGCATGAAAAAAGAAGTTGTGGCCATGCTGCTGGCCGGCGGACAGGGCAGCCGCCTGTACGCTCTGACCAGCCATGTGGCCAAACCCGCCGTTCCCTTCGGCGGCAAATACCGCATCATCGACTTTCCCCTGTCCAACTGCGTCAACTCAGGCATTGACACCGTGGGCGTGCTGACCCAGTACCGCCCTCTGGAGCTGAACGGCTACATCGGCAATGGTCAGCCCTGGGACCTGGACCGGTCTGACGGAGGCGTCCACATCCTGCCTCCCTACATGCGGGAGGGGGACCAGGGCACCTGGTACAAGGGCACCGCCAACGCCATCTACCAGAACATCGGTTTTCTGGACCTGTACGATCCGGAATATGTGGTGGTTCTGTCGGGAGATCACATCTACAAGATGGACTATGCCGACATGGTCAGCCTGCATAAAAAGTCCAACGCCGCCTGCACCATCTCCGTGCTGGAGGTCACCATGGAGGAGGCCACCCGCTTCGGCATCATGAATGTGGATGAGCAGGACCGCATCTATGAATTTGAGGAGAAGCCCCAGCATCCCAAGAGCAATTTGGCCTCCATGGGAATCTATGTATTCACCTGGTCCAAGCTGCGCCAGTACCTCATTGATGACGAGGCTGACCCCAATTCCTCCAACGACTTCGGCAAGAACATCATCCCCAGCATGCTCTCCGCCGGCGAGACTATGATGGCCTACCGCTTCCACGGCTATTGGAAGGACGTGGGCACCATCAACTCCCTGTGGGATGCCAACATGGATATGCTGGCCCCCCACAGCGGCATTGACCTGTACGACTCCAGCTGGCCCATCTATGCGCGTTCTCCCATCAAGCCTCCCCATGTCACCGGCCCCAATGCCAGAATCTCCCACTCTCTGGTCACCGGCGGCTGCCTGGTGGACGGAACGGTGGAAAACTCTGTCCTGTTCAACTCTGTTGTGGTGGAGGAGGGGGCCGATGTTCAGTACTCCATCCTGATGCCGGGGGCTGTGGTGCGCCGCGGCGCCCGGGTGGCCTATGCCATTGTGGCCGAGGATGCCGTCATCGAGGCGGACGCCCAGGTTGGAACGCCCCCCAATGATGACCCCGGCTGGGGAATCGCCGTGGTGGCCGGCGGGGTCACCATCGGCCGGGAGGCCGTGGTCGCTCCCAGCGCCATGGTCCGGGACAATGTGAAGGGAGGTGAGCGGGTATGAATGATCTCCATGGCATTCTGTTCGCCTACCGCTCCGACTCCAAGCTGGGTGAGCTGACTCGCCCCCGCAACACCTGCTCTCTGCCCTTCGGGGGGCGGTACCGCCTGATTGATTTCATGCTGTCCAACTACGTCAATGCCGGCATCACTGACGTGGGCGTCATCGTCCATGAGAGCTACCAGTCCCTTCTGGACCATCTGGGCTCCGGCAAGGACTGGGATCTGTCCCGCAAGCACGGCGGCCTGCGCATCCTGCCCCCCTTCAGCTATGCCGAGCACGGCCACGGGGAATACCGGGGCAACATGGAGGCTCTGGCCGGAGTGGCCGGCTACCTCCAGAACATCCGCCAGGACTATGTCATCATGGGCTGGGGGGACGTGGCCGTCAATCTGCCCGTCTCCAAGGTGCTGGAGCAGCACATCGCCTCGGGCGCCGACATCACCCTGGTGTGCACCCCAACCCTGAAGGGGGCCCCCCGCTTCTCTGAATATGTGGAGGTCAGCGACGAAGGGCGCATCACCGACCTGTCCGTCCATCCCCTTGCCGCCGGAAAGGCGCTGGAGTCTCTGGAGCTCTACGTTCTCTCCAAGCAGCTGCTGCTGGACATGGTGGACTACTGCGCCGCCCATGATGTCCACAGCTTCAGCCGGGGCGTGCTCCAGGCCCGCCTCAAGTCTCTCAAGCTGATCCCCTACGTCCATCAGGGCTATGTGGGCCGGTTCCAGTCGGTAAGCGACTACTTCCAGCGGTCCATGGATCTGCTGGACCCGGCGGTGCGGGACGACCTGTTCAACCCGGACCGCCCCATCCGCACCAAGGACCAGTCCAACCCCTCCACCTACTACGGCCCGGATGCCAGGGCCGCCTGCTCCCTGATCGCCGACGGCTGCTTCATCGAGGGCGAGGTGGAACATTCCATCCTCTCCCGGGGCGTTATCGTGGAAAAAGGGGCCAAGGTGTCCAACAGCGTGCTGATGCAGGGGACCGTGGTCAAGGCGGGCGCCTCTCTGGCCTATGTGATCACCGACAAGAACGTCACTGTGAACGAGGACCGGATGCTGATGGGCCACTGCACCTATCCGCTGGCCATCGCCAAGGGCTCAGTGGTATAATAAACCCGCGGCCCCGCCGTCCGGAGCATCTCACCGCCCCGGACGGCGCGAGCCTCCTGTTTTGGTTGGAAAGGGGATCGTAAAATGAAAATTTTGTTTGCCTCCTCCGAAGTCGCGCCCTTTATCAAGACCGGCGGGCTGGCCGACGTGGCCGGCTCCCTGCCCCAGGCCCTGGCCCGGGAGGGCCACGAGGTCAAGGTGATCCTCCCCCTGTATGAGGGAATCAGCGGCGAATGGCGCAGCCAGATGACCTTTATGAAATACTTTAACGTCACCCTCTCCTGGCGGCAGGTGTACTGCGGCGTCTTTCAGCTGGAGCGGGAAGGCGTGACCTATTGGTTCGTGGATAACGAGTATTACTTCAAGCGCTGGCAGATCTATGGCCATTTTGATGACTGTGAGCGCTTTGCCTATTTTTCCCGGGCCGTTATCGAGGTTCCCGGCCAGCTGGACTGGGCCCCCGATATCATTCACTGCAACGACTGGCAGACCGCCCTGGTTCCCGTCTACCTGCTGGAGGAGAAATACCGTATTCCCCAGCTGGGCGGAGCAAGGACTGTCTTTACCATCCACAACATCGAATATCAGGGCCGCTACGGCGACCAGGTGCTGGAGGACGTCATCGGCCTGGACCGCAGCTACTTCAACGAGGGCATGCTGGCCTACCACGGGGATGTGAACCTGATGCAGGGGGCCATCTACGCCTCCAATTTCGTTACCACCGTATCCCCCACCTACGCCCAGGAGCTGCGTACTCCCTTCTACGGCCGGGGACTGGACGGGATCATCAACCAGCAGAGCGGCAAGATCCAGGGCATTCTCAACGGCATCGACATGGAGCAGTACGATCCGGCCTCCTGCGGCGGTCTGGCGGAAAACTTTACCTTCAAAACCCTGTCCAAGGGCAAGGCGGCCTGCAAGCTGGCCCTCCAGCGGGCGGTGGGGCTGCAGGAAAACCCCGACGTCCCCATCATCGCCTGTGTGTCCCGCCTGGTGGGGCACAAGGGCTTCTCTCTCATCACCGACGTCCTCCATCAAATTATGGACCTGGACGTTCAGATGGTGGTGCTGGGCACCGGCGACTGGCAGTATGAGGAGGCCTTCCGCCATGCGCAGAGCCAGTATCCCAGCCGCTTCGCCGCCCAGATCACCTATTCCGCCCCCCTGTCCACCATGATCTACGCCGGGGCGGACCTGTTCCTCATGCCCTCCATCTCCGAGCCCTGCGGCCTCTCTCAGATGATCGCCATGCGCTTCGGCACAGTTCCTGTGGTGCGGGAGACCGGCGGCTTGAAGGACACGGTCACTCCCTACAACAAATTTGAGGGCTCCGGCCGGGGATTCACGTTCCACAACATCAACGCCGGCGATATGCTGTGGGTGCTGCGGGAGGCGGCGGACCTGTACCACCAGAACAAAAAGGCCTGGCTCGGCCTGCAGAAGGAGGGCATGTCGGCCGATTTCTCCTGGACTCACTCAGCCAAGGAATATCTGGACATCTACCAGCGTATTCTGGGCTGAAGCCTGCCTCAGGCGCCCCCACCATCAGACAGACAAGCGCAGGAGCGTTTCCGCTCCTGCGCTTTTTGATTTCAAAGGCTGCAATCCTCCCTTTTGTTGTTAAAAACACAAGGTTTCCCGCTGTTTTGCCAAGGTTTTACGACCCTTCTGCCGATTGACGCTCTTCTCGAAATCTGATAGAATAAAAAATGCAGGAAAAGTTTCTTTTCCGCCTGTTTTGAAATTGAAATACGGGAGGCACTGATATGGCTGAATATACCAAAGCCCAGCTAACCGAAATGATAACCGGAAAGCTCCTGCGCAACTTTGGCCGCACTGTGGACGAGGCCACCCCCAACCACATGTTCAAGGCCTGCGCTCTGGTGCTTCGGGACATCATGTCCCGGCGCCAGATCGAGACGGACAACCGGGTGTGGGAGGGGCAGCAACGTCAGGTCCACTACCTGTCCCTGGAGTTTTTGATGGGCCGCTCTCTGGAGAAAAACGCCTACAATCTGGGGCTGCTGGACACCCTGAAGGACGCACTGGAGGGGCTGGGCTTCTCCGCCTCCGACCTGTTTGAAAAGGAGCCTGACGCCGGCCTGGGCAACGGCGGCCTGGGCCGCCTGGCCGCCTGCTACCTGGACTCCATGACCACTCTGGAGATCCCCGCCACCGGCTACTCCATCTGCTATGAGCTGGGGATCTTCAAGCAGAAGATCATCGACGGCAAGCAGGTGGAGCTGGCTGACAACTGGCTGGGTCTTGGGGATGCCTGGCTCATCCCCAAGCTGGACGAGACCCAGGAGGTCCGCTTCGGCGGCAGGGTGGAGGACCGCTGGGACTCCAACGGGGTCAACCATCCCGAGCATGTGGGCTACACCACCGTGCTGGCCATCCCCCGGGACATGGAGATCGCCGGCTATAAAACCCGCCACACCAACGTGCTGCGCCTGTGGGACGCCAAGAGTCCGGTGCCCGTGGACATGTCTCTCTACTCCCGGGGAGAGTACCTGAAGGCGGTGGAGCAGCAGGCCATGGCGGAGGTCATCGCCAAGGTCCTCTACCCAGACGACAACCACTACGAGGGCAAGTCCCTGCGCCTGAAGCAGCAGTACTTCTTCGTGTCCGCCACGGTCCAGTCCATTGTCAAGCAGCACCGGGCCCAGTACGGCACCCTGCGCAACTTCCACGAAAAGCACGTCATCCAGATTAACGATACCCACCCCACCCTGGTCATTCCCGAGCTGATGCGGATTCTGCTGGATGTGGAAGGCTACTCCTGGGACGAGGCGTGGTATATCGTCACCCACACCGTCTGCTACACCAACCACACCGTCCTGGCCGAGGCTCTGGAGCGTTGGCCCCAGGCCCTGATTCAGGACCTGCTCCCCCGTATCTGGCAGATTCTGAAGGAGATCGCCCACCGCTACCAGCGGGAGCTGGAGGGCCGCTACGGCGGCGACCAGGACAAGATCGCCAATATGGCCATCATCTGGGGGGGCGAGGTGCGCATGGCCAATCTGTGCGTGTGCGCCTGCCAGTATATCAACGGGGTCTCCGCCCTCCACTCCGACATCCTCAAGCGGGACGTGTTCCGGGACGCCTACCTGGCCCAGCCCGACAAATTCAAGAACGTCACCAACGGCATTGACCACCGCCGCTGGCTGTCCCAGATCAACCCCAGGCTGGACGCCCTGATCCGGGAGTGCACCGGCGGGGACCGATATCTCCTCCACCCCGAGTCCCTGCGGGACCTAGAGAAATATCGTGACGACCAGTCTGTCCTCCAGCGCCTGGAGGAGATCAAAGGGGAGAACAAGCGCCGCTTTGCCTCCTATGTGGCCCGGGAGTCGGGGGTGCTGCTGAACACCGACGCCGTTTTTGACGTCCAGGTCAAGCGCCTGCATGAGTACAAGCGGCAGCTGCTCAACGTGCTGCACATCGTCCACCTGTACAATCAGCTTCGGGACAATCCCAGCATGGACTTCACCCCCCAGGTGTTCCTCTTCGGGGCCAAGGCGGCCCCCGGCTACCATGTAGCCAAGGAGATCATCCAGCTGATCAACTCCCTGGCCGACCAGATCAACAGCGATCCTGTCTGCAAAGACAGGCTGCAGGTGGTCTTTCTGGAGAACTACCGGGTCTCCCTGGCCGAGAAGCTGATGCCCGCCTCGGAGATCAGCGAGCAGATCTCCACCGCCGGCAAGGAGGCCAGCGGCACCGGCAACATGAAGTTCATGATGAACGGCGCCCTGACCATCGGCACCCTGGAC
>CAJFVL010000021.1 GCA_904420465.1 uncultured Clostridium sp. | reverse complement strand
TGCCCGGAGACGGAGAAGCTATTTTCCGTGGCGGAGCCGCCGCAGCGTGACAATGAAGAAGCGCGCAGGCGCGCGAAGCAGGAAAATAGCGCCGGAGCGGTGCAGTCCCTTCATCGTTCTCAAGGGCTGTTGGCCCAGAGATAAATTCAAAATCAAACTGGAGGAATGATCAATTGAAAAAAATTCTAGCCCTGACCGTCGCCTGTGCCATGGCGATGGGCCTGTTTCTGTCTGGATGCGCCATGGACGAGTCCGGCGCCAGCACAAGCGGCAGCACGGGTAGCCAGAGCGGCTCCGGCGCGGACAATTCCGGGGAACAGCGCGTTGTCCGTGTCTGCAGCTGGGGCGAGTATATTGACGAAAGTCTCATTGAGAAATTCGAGCTGGAGACCGGCATCGAGGTGATCTATGACACCGCCCCTTCCAACGAGGAGCTCTACTCCCGGCTGGAGACCGGCGGATTCAACTATGATGTGATTGTCCCCTCTGACTATATGATCGCCCGCCTCATTGAGGAGGACAGGCTGCAGCCCCTGGACTACAGCCTGATCCCCAACTATGAGAAGATCGACGAGCAGTACAAGAACCTGTCCTTCGACCCCAATAACGAGTACACCGTCCCCTACACCTGGGGCACCCTGGGCATCATCTACAACACCACCATGGTGGATGAGCCCATCACCAGCTGGGAGGTCATGTTCTCCGACCAGTACGCCGGGGACATCCTGCTCATCGACAATTCCCGGGACGCCTTCGGCATGGCTCTGTATTATCTGGGCTATGACGTGAACACCACCGACGAGGCCCAGATCCGGGAGGCCTATCAGCTGGTGGCCGACGCCAAGTCCCGGAACGTTTACGACGGACAGGGCATGGACGAGGTGTTCCAGATCATGGAGGGCGGAAACCTGGCCATTGCTACCTATTACGCCGGCGACTTCCTTACCATGTATGAGGCTAATCCTGACCTGGCCTTTGTTGTCCCCGAGGAGGGCTCCAACTGGTTCGTGGACGCCATGTGCATTTTAAAGGATGCACAGAATGTGGAGGAAGCCCACGAGTGGATCAACTTCATCGCCTCCACCGACTCCAATCTGGCCAATATGGACTTCATCTGGTACGCCTCCCCCAACACTGAGGCCCTGGAGCGGTACCCCGCCTACTATGAGGAGACCTACGGCGAGCCCCTGGACATGGATCTGTACGAGATCATGGCCGCCCCCGCCGAGGTGCTGGAGCGCTGCACCATGTACGAGAATCTGCCTGCCGAGACCCTGGCCCTTTACAACGACCTCTGGATCGAATTGGGCACTATGTAAAACGCAAAGAAAGACCTGTGTGCGGTATTCCGCACGCAGGTCTTTTCATTGCGGACACCTTGCGGCGAGGGCCAAAATCGGCTGAGTTTTTTGAAAATATGTCATATAAATTCTGTGCGGAGGAGGAGATATTTGATAGAATAGACAAAAGGAGGAATGGACTTTGGAGAAGTGGAAGGTGAAGGTTGCGTTGGGGGCGCTGTCCGTGCTGACCATGGGGGCGCTGGCGGTGGCCTCAGGTGTGGCGGATCTGGCCGCCGCATTTCCCGAGGTGCCGGTGGAGCTGGTTCAGATGCTGATTACCGCGCCCATTTTGGTGCAGACTCCGGTGACGCTGTTCAGCAGCGTGTTCTGCCGCTTTGCCTCCCAAAAGACGCTTCTGGTGCTGGCCTGTGTTCTGTTTATGGTGGGAGGGCTGACGCCCTATTTGATTCATGTGTTCCCTGTGATCCTGGTGATGCGGTGTGTCTATGGGGCCGGAGTGGGGCTGGTGGTTCCGCTGACGGCCAGCCTGGCTGCCGAGCACTTTCAGGGAAAGGAGCGGGCCGCCGTTATGGGGCTGAACTCGGCCATCGGCATGCTGGGCGGAGCCTTTTACACTTATGTGGGCGGCCAGCTGTCTGTTGTCGGGTGGCAGTACTGCTTTCTGGCCTACCTGATCGGTATTCCGGTACTGGTCGCAACAATCCTGTTTCTGCCTGCGGACCAGCGGACCGCGGCCCTGGAGGAGCCGCGGCAGGGGACGGGGCTCCGTCTGCCGGGTGTGGTCTTTACTGTGGCCATTACATCGCTGGTCTATCTGGTGTTCTATTTTGCCTATACCAACCACATCTCTCTGTTTGTGGCCAACACCGGGCTGGGCAACGCCTCCCACTCCGGGATGTCCTACTCCATTGTCAACGCCTGCGGCTTTGTGGGCGGACTTTTCTTCGGCGCGCTGAGCCAGCGGACGGGCGGAAAAATGCTGCCCATCAGTGTGGGTGTGACCACGGTGGGCTTCTTTATCATCGGAATGTCCCGGAATCTGCCTGTCCTCTATGCCGGAAGTGTGCTGATCGGGGTGGGCCTGTCCTGGTTCCTGCCCCAGACTCAGCTGATGATCGGCGCGTCCGTGCCGCAGGAGCAGTGCACCTACGCCTACGGCGTCAATGGTGCGGTGTCCAACGCGGGCCAGTTCCTGTCTGCCCTGGTGCTGGGCGGCTGTGCCGCCGTTCTGGGGCTGGAGACTGATCGGGAGATGATCCTCCTGGCGGCCTGGGGATATGTGGCCCTTACCGTCTTTTGCATCTGGCTGGCGGCCTTCCTCGGCCGGCGGGCCAGAGCGCGGCTATGAGTTCTTCTGCCGGTGCAGGGCGCGGTACTGGGCGGGAGACATTCCCTCCTGCTCCTTGAAGAGCTTTGTGAGAACCTTGCCCGATGAGAGTCCCACCCGGGCGGCAATGCGTTCCACTGATTCGTTGGTGGAGGTCAGGTAGGGCTTGGCATACTCCATGCGGATCAGGTTGACGGTGTGGGCAAAGGGGGTGCCGAACAGCTCCTGAAACAGCCGGTTGACATGGCGGGGGGTGACATTGAGCGCTTTGGCCACCATGTCGATGGTCAGCTCCTCGGTGTAGTTGGCGTGGATGTATTTGGAAGCGGTGAGAGCCACGTTTTTATAGCCCAGGCGGGAAGTGACACGGGATGTTGTGTGGGCTACCTCCCGCAGCAGATTGAAGAAGAACTGGCAGTAGAGGGCGGAGGAATAGGTGAGATAGCCCAGCTGCCGGCTCCCCGGCTCATGATGCAGCTGCTCCAGCAGAGGAAGCTGGGACTGGCTGCAGCGTCCCCGCCGGTACTGCTCCTTGTTGATGCGGGAGAGGATCTCGCTGATCTCGGCAAACTCCTGTTCCAGCTCAGAGGAGGCGGGGAAGTTGCTTCTTGGCACGATATCAAAAATCATGGTGAAGTAGACGGCGTGCTGGTCTGGTGTGTACCGGATGCGGTGCAGGCAGTCCTTGCCGAGAAAGACAAACTGCTGGGGGGTTATAATCTCCACCTTTCCGTTGCACTCAAATTCAAAGGTGCCCTCCACTCCATAAAAAATTTCGTGCAGGTTGTGGTGGTGGGGAAAGACCACAATGGATTCGTTCATCAGCTCGGTATAGTGGATGACCAGATCGAAGCAGAATGTGGGAACAGTGACAACATAGTTGTGGTACATGGGTTTTGGCTGATATTCCTTCAGCATGACAATCTGACCTCCGGATCAATAAAATGCGTTGTTGAAATGGAAAATATGGAAAAGCCTGAATCTCTTCCGCCGCATCAGCTGAGGCGGAGAGTGAATGGGATAACAGCAAACAATACAATCGGACCATGGGTCCGGGAAAGGAAGAACAGGTATGAAAATTCAAGCAGCAGTTGTGCATGAGGTGGGCCAGCCCTTCCAGATTGAAGAGGTGGAGCTGGCGGAGCCCAAATTTGGCGAGTGCCTGGTGAAGATCGTGGCCAGCGGCGTCTGCCACACCGACGAGGTGGCCCAGCATGGACAGATTCCCGTTCCCCTGCCCGCGGTGTTCGGACATGAGGGCTGCGGCGTCGTGGAGGCAGTGGGCCCCGGCGTCACCGACTTTCAGGTCGGGGACCGGGTGGGCTTCTCCTACGGCTTCTGCGGCAAGTGTGAGAACTGCCTGTCCGCCCACCAGCACGCCTGTGAGAACTTCAACGCCATCAACTTCGGCGGCGTCATGTCCGATGGGACCCGCCGCCTCTCCCAGAACGGGCAGGAGCTGTCCTCGTTCTTTGGACAGTCCTCCTTTGCCACCTACTCGGTGGTCAACCAGAGCAGCATGATCAAGGTGGAGGACCCGGACATCGACCTGGCGCTGGTGGGACCGCTGGGCTGCGGCATCCAGACGGGAGCCGGCGCGGTGCTCAACCGCCTGCGCCCCAAGTTTGGCTCCTCCCTGGCGGTGTTCGGCTGCGGCACCGTGGGCATGAGCGCCATTATGGCCGCCCGAATCGCCGGCTGCCAGACCATCATTGCGGTGGGCGGCAACCCCGCCAGCCTGGAGCTGGCCCGGGAGCTGGGCGCCACCCACACCATCAACCGCAAGGAGACCGAGGATATTGTGGCGGCCATTAAGGACCTGACCCATGGCGGCGTCCACTATGCCATCGACACCACGGGCGTGGGCGATTTTGTCCGCAAGGCTCTGGCCTCCTGCCGCTTTATGGGCACTGCTGTGGTGCTGGGCGCCACCGGAGACCTCACCATCAATGTTCAGGCCGAGCTGATGGGAGACGCCAAAAGCCTGATCGGCATCGTGGAAGGGGACGCCGTCTCCAAGCTGTTCATCCCCAAGCTGCTGGAGTACTACCGGGCTGGGCAGTTCCCCTTTGACCGGCTGATCAAGTTCTATGACTTCAAGGATATCAATCAGGCCTTTGCCGATTCCCACAGCGGCAAGGTCATCAAGGCGGTTCTCCGTATGGATGGGAAGGCGTAATGCCTCCCATCCGCATGAACAGCTGCCCAAAACAGGAGGTATAAATATGTGGATTAAAGCAGCGGTCACCAAGGGTCCCAACGCGCCCTTCACCATTGAGGATGTGGAGCTGGCACCCTGTCAGGCGGACGAAATTCAGGTCAAGATCAAGGCAGTGGGCATCTGCCACACCGATGAAGCGGCTCAGACCCAGCAGCTGCCTGTCCCCCTCCCGGCCGTCCTGGGCCATGAGGGCGCGGGCGTGGTGGAGGCGGTGGGCGAGGGCGTCACCGAATTCCAGCCGGGAGACCATGTGGTGCTCAGCTATGCCTCCTGCGGAAAGTGCGGACCCTGCGTGGCCGGACGGCCCTATGCCTGTGAGAACATGGTGGGTCTGAACTTCATGGGGGTCATGCCCGACGGCACCCGCCGGCACACCTGGAACGGCATCCAGCTGGGCTCCTTCTTCTCTCAGTCCTCCTTTGCCACCCGGTCGGTGGTCAAGGCGCGCAACGCGGTGAAGATTGATCCCGACCTGGACTTTGGACTGGCGGCTCCCTTCGGCTGCGGCGTTCAGACCGGAGCGGGCGTTGTGCTCAACTCCCTGAAGCCGGAATTTGGATCTTCCCTGGCGGTGTTCGGCTGCGGCACCGTGGGCATGAGCGCCATCATGGCGGCCCGCATCGCCGGCTGCCGCCGCATCATCGCGGTGGGCGGAAACGCCCGCAGCCTGGAGCTGGCTCTGGAAATTGGCGCAACCCATGCCATCAACCGGAAGGAGACGGAGGACGTCGCCGGCGCCCTGCGGGAGCTGACCGGCTGCGGCGTGGACTATGCCATTGATACCAGCGGCGTCACCCCCATGATTGAAACGGCGCTGGACTCCCTGAACTACATGGGCACCCTGGTGATGGCTGGCGCGGGATCTCAGCTGTCGCTGGGAGCCAATCTGGGCGCCAAGACAGTGAAAGGGGTCAGCGAGGGCAACTCCATTCCCAAGGACTTTATTCCCAAGCTGCTGGCCTATTACCGGGAGGGACGCTTCCCGGTGGACCGGCTGATCCGGTACTTCGATTTTGAGGAAATCAACGCGGCCTTTGCCGCATCCCACCACGGAGAGGTCATCAAGGCCGTGCTCCGGATGCCGGAGGAATAATTCCGCGGGACAAGCATACATAAGGAAACAGGGAGGGGCAGCGGCCTGGACCGCTGCACTCCCTGTTTTGTCTGTCACCGCTGATGGCGGGCAATGGCGTCATACACAGAGGCGCTGTTGGATACATTCCGAAGAACCACACTGGAGTGGGCGTCCCCGCCGTCCAGAAAGAGAAGGCGGCTGCGGTGAATCTGGACCAGCTTTTTATGGGGAAGGTCAAAGTGTTTTCCGCCGGAGATCCCAAAGGTTCGCCGGTCAGTGACCAGAACACAGGAGTTCTGGACCTGAAACAGGGCGCGGGCCGCGTCCACCATCATCCACATGGAGAGGAGGTTGGTCAGCAGAACGATTGGGAACGAGCGGTAGAAGATCCGTCCGGCGGCAAAGGAGGCCAGTGCGATGGCAAAAAAGATGCACATGCTGGCTTTGCAGCTGAAGAGGGCAACCTCCTCTACCCGTTCTCCCGGCTTCAGCTCTTTTTTTAATTCATCCACTTTTTTCTGGTAGCTGGCACGCATGGAATGGACCCTCCTTGTAAAGCGCTGGCGGGCTGTGGATGGAGCAGAAAACAAAACAGACGGGGACCCATCTGGGGGAAGGACCCGCGCCTGATTCTCACAAACTGCATAACCCACAGCGGCCGGACACCATTATACCATAACAAAGGGGGAATGACCAGAGGGGGAGTACTGGCAAAATATCAAAAAATGCGGAGTCAATTTTGGTACCCAGAAAAAGACAAGATGTCTTTTAAAATGTCTGAAAAGTGAATAGCAGCTTTTTGATCTCTTGTTTATAATGGATAAAAACAAGCAGTGATTTGTTTTTATTTTAACGTTTTCACAAAAAGCAAGCTTTAAGGAGGAATGGTTTTATGAAAACACTTTGCGGCGTTCGGGTTGGCGATATGAAGGACCCCAATCCCGAAACCAGAGGCCTGGTGGATCTGGTTGACATCCCCTTCCCCAAGATGGGACCGCAGGACGTCCGGATCAAAGTTGCATATTGCGCCATCTGCGGTTCTGATCCCCACTGTGTGGGCGGCTGCTTCGGACAGCCCCAGGGATCTACCGATCCCATCCCTCTGGGCCATGAGATCTCCGGTATTGTGGTGGAGCTGGGTCCCGAGGCCAACCACAAGGGGCTGAAGGTGGGCGACCATGTGGCGGGCAACTTCCTGCGCTTCTGCGGCGGCTGCTACTACTGCCAGAACGGCCAGCAGCAGTTCTGCGAGAACGCCCAGCAGTACAACCGCCCCGGCTATGCCCCCGAGCTGATCTGGCACGAGGACCAGGTCTACAAGCTGCCCGACTCGGTCAGCCTGAAGGAGGGCTGCCTGCTGGAGCCCGTCTCCATCATTGTGCGCATGATGGACAAGGCCAACATGAAGGTGGGCATGCGGGTGTGCGTGTGCGGCGGCGGCCCCATCGGCCTGCTGGCCCTGCAGACCTTCAAGCTTTACGGCGCCACCTCCCTGACCATGATCGAGCCCATTGCCGACCGCCGGGCGCTGGCCAGCGAGCTGGGGGCCGAGTACCTGATTGATCCCACCAGCCAGGATGTGGTCAAGACCGCCATGGACATCACCAACGGCCTGGGCTACGACGTGGTGCTGGACTGCTCCGGCTCTCCCAGGGCCGTGGGTCCCCTGCTCCCCATCACCGCCAAGTGCGGCACGCTGATTTACGGCGCCCAGTACCCCAACGACTTTGAGCTGCCCTTCAACATCTCCCGGTACTGCTACTTCAACGAGATCACCGTCACCGGCGTGATGGTGGCGCCCTACGCCTATCCCCGGGCCGTTCAGCTGCTGCCCCACCTGAACCTCAAGCCCCTGACCAGCAAGGTCTTTGAGCTGGATGACGGTGTGGAGGCCTTCGCGGCCCAGCTGACTGGAAAATATCCCAAGATTCTGATCCGCTGCAACCCCGATATCGACTAAGCGCAGAGAACGCGGCGGTACATAGGTGATAGCCGGGGGCCGGGCGGTCCCGCCCGGCCTGCCGGAAATCATATTGGCAAGATGAAAAAAGGAGGTACTATTTAGATGGCAGACAAGCAGGAGGTTCAGCGTCTCAATGACCTGGCCTATGAAATGCGTAAAAAGCTCATCAATCTGTGCGGCGTGTACGAGGGCTCCGTCCATATCGGCGGCGACCTGTCCATGACCGACCTGCTGATCGGCTTGTTCCACCACGGGATGAACGTGGACCCCAACAATATCGCCAACCCCAAGCGCGACCGGTTCATTTTGAGCAAGGGTCACGGCGCCGTGTGCATGTACATCGCCATGGCCATGCGCGGCTTCTTCGACTATGACGAGATCGTGCGGACATACGGCAAGCTGGACAGCGCCTACGGCATGCACCCCTGCAAGGTGCAGCTGCCCGGCGTGGAGTGCTCCTCCGGCTCTCTGGGCCAGGGGCTGTCCATGGCGGTGGGCATGGCCATCTCCGCCAAGGTCCACAAGGAGAGCCACCGGGTGTTCTGCATGCTGGGCGACGGCGAGACCTGCGAGGGCTCGGTGTGGGAGGCGGCCATGTCCGCCAGCTCCTACAAGCTGGGCAATCTGGTTGCCGTTATCGACCGCAACAAGCAGATGATGTGCAGCCGCACCGAGGAGCTTATGAACATGGAGCCCTATGCGGACAAGTGGAAGGCCTTCGGCTGGAACGTGGTGGAGATTGACGGCCACGACATGAACGCGATTGTGGACGTGTTGGACAACCTGCCCCCCGCCTCCTCCATGCGGCCCACCGCCATTGTGGCCCACACCATCAAGGGCAAGGGCGTCGACTTCATGGAGCGGGTCATCGGCTGGCACGCTGGAAGCCTGAACCAGGAGGACTTCCAGCAGGCGCTGAAGGACCTGGCGAAGAATTACGGTAAGGAGGCTTAAACAATGGCTGGTTCTTTTAACTTCGGCGAATGGATCTCGGCCCGCAGCGTCATCGGTGACGCTCTGCTGGAGATCGGCAAGACCAATGAAAAGCTGTTCGTCTGCACCCCGGACGTGGGCATGAACCTGAAGGGATTCCGTCAGGCGTTCCCCGACCGCTACATCGACGTGGGCATCGCGGAGCAGAACTGTGTGGGCGTGGCCGCGGGCCTGGCCCTGGCCGGCAACATCCCCGTCATCATGGGCATGCTGCCCTTCCTGTCCATGCGCTCCTGTGAGCAGGTCCGCACCGCGGTGTGCTACCAGAACCTGCCCGTGCGCATCATCGGCACCGGCGGCGGCCTGACCTCCGGCGGCGGCTCCACCCACAACGCCATGGAGGACATCGCCATTGTCAAGTCCATGGTCAACATGACCGTGCTGTCCATCTGCGACCCCAACATGATCCGGGACATCCTGCACCTGTCCATGGACTACCCCGGCCCCATGTACATCCGTCTGGCCCAGGGCAAGAAGGACCGCCAGCTCTATGAGCCGGGCACCATCCCCTTCTCCATCGGCGGCAGCGTGACCGCCCGGGACGGCAAGGACTTCACCATCATTGCCCACGGCGAGATGGTGGGCGAGGCCCTGGACGCGGCTGAAGAGCTGGCCAAGGACGGCATCGACGTGCGGGTCATCGACATGTACACCATTAAGCCTTTCGACGAAGCGGCCGTTCGGAAGGCGGTGGAGGAGACCGGCAACCTTGTGGTCTGGGAGGACCATCTGATGAGCGGCGGCCTGGCCAGCTCCCTGTCCGATTTCTTCATCGACAACGAGATCCGGCCCAAGACCTTTAAGCGCTTCGGCATCCCCCAGGTGTACGCCGGCTTCGGCAGCGGCGAGGAGCTGCGCAAGAAGTACGGCTACCACATGGACGACATCATCGCCTACATCCGCGCCACCGCGAAAAAGTAAGCAGATCTGGAACCTATCTGAGTATCCCATAAAGCGCACCGCCGGGTGTGCGCCCGGCGGTGTGTTCTTTTTCCCCTGACCGGGGAAAAAAGACATTCAATCTGAGAGATGGAAAGGGGATTCCCAAATGAGCACAAAGCCTGTGGCTGCCGTTGACGAGTATACCAAATTAAACGTTTGGCGTAAAATTGGATACGGCTGCGGCGACTTCGCCTGTAATATGAGCTGGTCCCTGATCAGCGCATACCTGATGTTCTTCTACACCGACGTGGCCCTGTTGAACGGCACCGTGGTGGCAGCGATCATGTTTATCTCCAAGTTCTGGGACGCCCTGAACGATCCCGTGGTGGGCTCTCTGGCCGACCACACCAACACCAAGTGGGGCCGCTACCGCCCCTGGGTGATGTTCTCCTTTATCCCCATGCTGGTGTTCAACGTGCTGACCTTTACCACCAACCCCGACTGGTCTGAGACGGCCCGTACCTGGTGGGGCCTGGGCATGTACTTCATTCTGGTCCTGCTGTACACCATGGTGAACGTGACCTATTCCGCCATGCCGGCCACCCTGACCCGCGACACCGAGACCCGCAGCGCTCTGTCCAGCTATCGTATGACCGGCGCCTTCCTGGCCATGACAATCCTCAGCTTTGCCACTCTGCGCGTGGTGGAAGCCACCGGCGGCGGCGCCAAGGGCTTCCAGACTGCGGCCATTATCTTCTCCGTCCTGGCAGCGCCGTTCTTCATTATCACAGTGGCTTCCACCAAAGAGGTCGTATTCATTGACCCGAACAAGGGAGAGAAGTCCAACTTCATTACCCAGTTCCGGGCGCTGAAGGGCAACTGGCCTGTCATCCAGATCGCCATCGCCTACGGAGGCTGGGGCGTTATCTCCGGCGGCCAGACCTTCCGCGTGTACTTCTGCACCTACAACGCCGGAAATGAGCTGCTGTATTCCAACACCCAGACTCTGCAGTCCGTCATCGGCATGATTGGCGCCTTCTCCGTCAGCTATCTGGTTAAGCGTGCCAAAAACAAGGGCACCCTGGGCGGCATCGCCTTCACCCTCATTGCCATCGGCGCCATCATGTCCTTCTTCCTGCCCATCAACACCGGCTTCGGCGTCGCCATGTACTATGTGGCCAATGCCATTATGGGCTTCGGCACCGGCATGATGCTGGGCAACGTGTTCGGTATGATGCCCGACACCGCCGAATATACCTATCACCGCTACGGAATCTACTGCGCCGGCTTCCTGTCCACCTTCATCAACTTTATGCTGAAGGTATTTCAGGCGCTGTCCATGGCCGCGGCTCCCCTGCTGCTGGACATGTTTGGCTATGTGCCCAACGAGGCCCAGAACGACGCCGTTTTGTTCATCATGAACTTTGGCTGCCACATGTTTGTGGGTATCTTCAGCATTATTTGCGCCATCTCCATGTTCTCCTATAAACTGGATAAGGCGACCTACGAGCGTATCGTGGCCGAGCTGCGGGAGCGCGGCATGGCCAACTGACGCAGGCTTAATTCCTCCGGACCGGGTCCGTGCCCCGGACCCGGTCTGTTCCTTCAAACCCTTCACAATTTTTGAAAGGAGTGTTTATTATGGCAACAATGAAGCAGCTCTGGTGGCTGGATAAGGATAAGATTGATCTGATTGACGTGGAGATCCCCGAGGTCAAGCCCAACGAGGTGAAGGTGAAGATCGCCTACGCGGCCATCTGTGCCACCGACGTGCACCAGGTCACCATGGGCGTTATGGGCGCCAAGCCCCCCGCACCTCTGGGCCACGAGGCCTCCGGCACCATCGTGGAGCTGGGCGAGCAGGCGGCCGCCAAGGGCTACAAGGTGGGCGACAAGGTCACCATGTTCCCCGTCTCCTTCTGCGGCGGCTGCGAGTGGTGCAAGCGGGGCATGACCCAGTACTGCATCAACTCCAAGCCCACCGGCGCCTTTGCCGAGTATGTGGTCACCGACGCCAACACCATTTTCAAGCTGCCCGATGACGCCGACCTGAAGGACTACGCCATTGTGGAGCCCACCAACTGCTGCCTGCGGGCCATGGACCTGGCCCCCATCCGCCACGGCGCCACCGTCTGTGTGGCCGGCGTGGGCGGCATCGGCTCCATCATGCTCAACCAGATCATCCTCTCTGGCGCCGCCCGCATCACCGTCATCGAGCCGGTGGAGGAGAAGCGGAAGATGGCCCTGGAGATGGGCGCCGAGTACGCCATTGATCCCTTCAACGAGGACGTGGTGGCCCGCGCCATGGAGATCACCGACGGCCTGGGCTTTGACTATGTCTTTGAGATGTCCGGCTCCCCCAAGGCGGCCGAGACCCCGCTGAAGATCCTGGCCCGCTGCGGCAACGCGGTGTACTTCGCCGTGTTCCCCCCCACGTACGAGATGCCCCTCAACCTGCATGAGCTGTACATGAAGGAGGGCCGCATCCAGACCGTGTTTACCAACACCGCCATCATGCCCCGGGCCATCCGCCAGATCAAGCGGATGCAGACCGACAAGATCATCGGCAAGATCATGCCCCTGAGCCAGGCGGTGGAGAGCTTCGACGTGTTCAAGACCTCCAAGTATCCCAAGATCCTGCTGGATTGCAGCCAGCCGGAATAATTTGTTCCGCGAATTCTCTGACGTACGGACGCGCCGCATACCTGCGGCGCGTCCGTATTTTTTTGTCCGGAGAGAGAGGAACTGTGTATAGAGGGCCGGAATCCGGGGCATCCTGAGGCCATCCAGAACAAGGAGGTACGCACCCATGAAAAACGACAAGCAGACCAAGGGCAAGCAGGGCAAGGACCTGCGGGGCTCCGCTCCCATTGCCGGACAGAACCGCACCGATACCAAGACCAACGCCCAGAATCCCATGGCCGACCCTCTGGAAGCCAGAATGAAGCGGGAAGGCCACGACATGTAAAAGGCTGGAGATGGGATTCACATATTATTCACGGAAAGTTCCAGGTTTTTTGATAAATCTGCCGGGAAGATATGGTATCCTGTCAATGGATCAAAGATCCGAACTGTTTTCCCCCTTTTAGACGGAACCGATCCGTCCGGCCGGGGCTCCGTGCGGCCCGGCCTGACCTCCGGTCTGATTTCTCCCCGGACCGGAGAAACAGCCTTTCGGCGCAGGCGATGCGCCCCACTGCCGCCCCCAGGACGATCGCATCGGGGCGGCAGACCAAAAACACTCCGCTTGCTGCGGATTTTAGATAAAGGGCGGAAGCTTTGTGCTTCAGCCCAGAGAAAAAGCGCTGCCCAATCTCACGGCGGCGCTTTTTTATTTTCCGGAAAACGGGGGTTGACAGGGAAGCGGCGGCATGATATCATGCTACTTGATGTACCAGAGGATGAAGGAGCCATTTCAAATGAAGAATCTGTTTGCGGCTTTCTTTTATGGCTACTTTTACTTTTTTAGCTTTTGTGCAAAAAAGGTAAAAGTGCTTTTTGCTGCAAACAATGGCGCGAGCTCCTTTGCGTAAGAAGAGGAAATCGTATGCAGGCCTGCGGTGAAAAACACTTCACCGCAGGCCTTTTTTGTCGGCCTGCGGCGGACCGCAGAGCCAGGACTGCAGGAAAGGAATGTGACAAGCTATGATTATTATCGTCAAGCCGGATGCTCGGGAGGAGCGTATTCAGGACCTGATCCGCTGGATCGAGTCCCAGGACCTGCGCACCCACATCTCCAACGGGGATTACAGCACCATCATCGGAGTCATCGGAGACACCAGCAAGCTGGACGAGGAGCTGATCTCCGGCCTGGACATTGTGGACGGCGTCAAGCGGGTGTCCGAACCCTTCAAAAGCGCCAACCGGAAATTCCACCCCCTGGATTCTGTCATCGAGGTGGGAAAGGACCATCTGAAGGTGGGCCACGGCAGCTTCGCCCTCATCGCCGGCCCCTGTTCGGTGGAGAGCGAGGAACAGATCATCTCGGTGGCCAAAAGCGTCAAGGCCGCCGGAGCCACCATGCTCCGGGGGGGCGCGTTCAAGCCCCGCACCTCTCCCTATGACTTCCAGGGCCTGAAGGCCGACGGCATTGAGCTGCTGCTGGAGGCCAAACGGGAGACCGGCCTTCCCATCGTCACCGAGATCATGAACGCCAACCACCTGCCCCTGTTCGAGGATGTGGACGTGATCCAGGTGGGAGCCCGGAACATGCAGAACTTTGAACTGCTCAAGGAGCTGGGCAAGACCAAGAAGCCGATCCTGATCAAGCGGGGACTGGCCAACACCATCAAGGAGCTGCTGATGAGCGCCGAGTATATCATGGCAAGCGGCAACGAGAACGTCATCCTGTGCGAGCGGGGCATCCGTACCTTTGAGACGGCCACCCGGAACACCCTGGACCTGTCCGCGGTCCCCGTTCTCCATGAGCTGACCCACCTGCCCGTCATTGTGGACCCCAGCCATGCCACCGGAGTGGCCCGGTATGTCAAGCCCATGGCCATGGCAGCTGCCGCCTGCGGGGCGGACGGGCTGATCATCGAGGTCCACAACGACCCGCCCCACGCCCTTTGCGACGGGGCCCAGTCCCTGCGGCCCGAGCAGTTCGAGGATGTGGCCCGCGCGGTGCGCCGGGTGCGGGCGGCGGCCCTGGCAGAGGACTGAGGACAAGGAGGGGTTCACATGAAGGTTGGGATCGCGGGCCTGGGGCTCATCGGCGGCTCATTGGCCAAGGCATACGCCAGAAGCGGGGCCCAGGTATACGGCTACGACGGAAACCGGGTGGTCCAGGACTTCGCCAAGCTCCAGGGGGTGCTGGCGGGGGACCTGGACGAGAACACGGCGGGGGAGTGCGGCCTGCTGCTGGTGGCCCTCTATCCCCAGGTGTCCATCGAGTACCTGCGGCACATCGCCCCCCACATCTCCAAAGATGCCCTGGTCATGGACTGCTGCGGCGTCAAGCGGGAGGTCTGCCAGGTGGGTTTCGCCCTGGCCGAGGAGTACGGCTTCACCTTTGTGGGAGGGCACCCCATGGCGGGTACCCAGTATAACGGCTACGCCAACAGCAGAGAGGATATGTTTGAAGGGGCCCCCATGGTTGTCGTGCCAAAGGAGCGGGATGACATCCTTCTGCTGGACCGGGTGAAAAGGCTGCTCACTCCCGCGGGGTTCAGCCACGTCACGGTTACCACGGCGGAGCACCACGACGAGATGATCGCCTACACCTCCCAGATGTGCCATGTGATCTCCAACGCATACGTCAAAAGCCCCCGGGCCCAGATGCACAAGGGCTACTCCGCCGGCAGCTATCTGGATCTGACCAGAGTGGCCTGGCTCAACGAGCACATGTGGACCGACCTGTTTCTGGAGAACCGGGACTACCTGCTGCGGGAGCTGGACGAGATGATCGGCCACCTGCAGGAGTACAGGACCGCCCTGGAGCAGGGCAACGGGGACCGGCTGTGTACTCTCCTGGCCGAAGGCCGGATCTGTAAGGAGAAGGTGGACGCGGAATGAATCAAAAAGTTTTGACGGTGGACCTGCCCGGGCGGGCCTACGACATTGAAATCCAGCGGGGCCTGCTGGATCGGGTTGGGGAGCGGTGCCGGGCGCTTCTTCCCGAGGCGGCGCGGCTGTATGTGGTCACCGACTCCAATGTGGCCCCCCTGTACGGGGCGCGGGTGGAGAACAGCCTGACGGCTGCCGGGTTCCAGGTAAAAACAAAGGCTGTCCCCGCCGGAGAGGCCTCGAAAAACGCCCGGCAGCTGATAGAGCTGTGGGAGGATATGATGGCCTTCGGCCTCACCCGCACCGACGCTGTGGCGGCCCTGGGGGGCGGCGTGGTGGGGGATCTGGCGGGTTTTGCCGCCGCCTCCATCCTCCGGGGGGTGGACTTTGTTCAGATCCCCACCACCCTGCTGGCTCAGGTGGACTCCTCGGTGGGGGGTAAGGTGGCCATCGACCTGAGAGCGGGGAAGAATCTGGCCGGGGCATTTTGGCAGCCCCGGGGGGTGCTCATGGACCCGGACTGTCTGGACAGCTTACCCGACCGCACCTTCTCCGACGGTATGGCCGAGGTGATCAAGTACGGCTGCATCGCGGACCGGAGCTTTTTTGACTTTCTGTGTGCCCGCCCCAGCCGGACTCAGGTTATGGAGGAGGTTGAGCATATCCTCTACACCTGCTGCGACGTCAAGCGGCGGGTGGTGGCGGCTGACGAGCGGGACACCGGGGCGCGGATGACCCTGAATTTTGGCCACACGGTGGGTCACGCCTTTGAGCTGGCGGGGGGCTATACCCGCTGGACCCACGGGGAGGCGGTGGCCGCGGGCATGGTGTGCGCCGCCCATCTGGGAGAACAGCTGGGAATTACCCCGCCGGGGACGGAGAGTCAGATTCGGGGGCTGCTGGAGCGCTTCGACCTGCCCGCCGCCATCCCCTGCCCCTGGGAGACCATGGTGGAGGCGGTGGGGCTGGATAAAAAGCGCACCGGGGACTCCATCCGGCTCATCGTGCTGGAGGAGCTGGGACGGGCGGTCCCACGGCGGATGAAAAAGGATGAGCTGCTGGCCCTGCTCCGGCCCATATACGGGGGGTGAGGACGTGGATCTGACCATCTGCCCCGGCCCCCTCCATGGGACGGTCACCCCGCCCGCCTCCAAAAGTCAGGCCCACCGGGCAGTGCTGGCCCTGGCCTTGTCCGGTGGGACGGGGACGCTGTCCAACCTGTCCCCCTCTCAGGATATCCAGGCCACCGAGCGCTGCACAGCCGCTCTGAAGAGCGGCCAGCCCGCCGGAGGGGACGGACTGCCCGTGCTGGACTGCGGAGAGAGCGGCTCCACCCTGCGCTTTCTCATCCCCCTGTCCCTGGTGCTGCGGGGGGGCGGGCACTTCACCGGCCGGGGGCGGCTGATGGAGCGTCCCCAGGCCCCCTATTTTGATCTGTTCCGGGAAAAAGAAATTTTTTATGAGCAGCGGGACGGTGTGCTCACCCTTCAGGGCAGACTGAAGCCGGGGACTTACTCCCTCCCCGGCAATGTGTCCAGCCAGTTTGTCACCGGACTGCTCTACGCCCTCCCCCTGCTGGAAGGGGACAGTGAAATTCGACTCACCACTCCCCTGGAGTCCCGGGGTTATGTGGATATGACCCTGGACGTACTGGACAAGTTCGGCGTCACAGCGGAGCCGCGGGAGGACGGGTTCCATGTGCCGGGCAGCCAGCGCTACCAGGCCCGGGACCTGACCATTGAGGGGGACTGGTCCCAGGCCGCCTTCTGGTATGCCGCCAACTTCATGGGCGGGGAGGTGGACATCCGGGGCCTGGACCCGGACTCCAGTCAGGGAGATAAGGCGGTCGCCCTGGACTACTGGAAGCTGGCCCGGCCGGGGGACGTGGAGCTGGACGTGTCCCAGTGCCCCGACCTGGTACCCCCCCTGGCTGCCATGTCCGCCGTGCGCCGGGGGGAGACCCGTCTGGTCAATGCCGCCCGCCTGCGGATGAAGGAGAGCGACCGTCTCTCCTCGGTGGCCGCCGCCCTGACCGCCATGGGGGCCTGGGTGGAGGAGGGGACAGACTCTCTGACCCTCCGGGGCCGGGGACAGCTGCCGGGCGGCGGGACGGTGGACTGCCGGAACGACCACCGCATCGCCATGATGGCCGCCGTGACCGCCTCTTTCTGCCGGCAGCCCGTCCAGCTGTTGGGGGCGGAATGTGTCGATAAGTCCTATCCGGATTTTTGGAATCATTTTATACAGTTAGGAGGGAAAGCCCATGGCCTCGTACTTCGGTGACCATATCCGTGTGTCCGTTTTTGGCCAGTCCCACTCCCCGGCCATTGGGGTGTGTGTGGACGGCCTGCCAGCGGGGGAGCGGGTGGATCTGGAGGAGCTGGACCGCTTCCTCCAGCGCCGGGCCCCGGGGCGGGACTTTACCTCCACCCCACGAAAGGAGGGGGATAAGCCCGCTTTTCTGTGCGGGCTTGTGGAGGGAATCACCTGCGGCGCCCCCCTGGCCGCCGTCATTGAGAACACCAACACCCGCTCCCAGGACTATGACAACCTGCGGGATGTGCCGCGGCCGGGCCACGCCGACTTCACCGCCCAGGTGAAGTACGGCGGATTTCAGGACGTGGCCGGGGGCGGCCACTTCTCCGGGCGGCTTACCGCCCCCCTGTGCGTGGCCGGGGGCATTGCCCTCCAGATTTTGGCCCGGCGGGGCATCCGGGTGTCCGCCCACATCCGCTCCGTCGCGGACATAGAGGACCGGCCCTTTGACCCCATGGGGGAGGAGCCGGAGGTGCTGGACAAATTGTCCCGCGCTCCCTTCCCCACCCTGGAGGAGAAGGCGGGGGAGAGGATGCGGGCGGCCATCCTGGAGGCCAAAGAACAGCGGGACTCGGTGGGCGGCGTGGTGGAGTGTATCGTCCAGGGCCTGCCCGCCGGGCTGGGCGGTCCCCTCTTCGGGGGGATGGAGGGGAGGCTGGCCGCCGCCCTCTTCGGCATCCCCGCCGTCAAAGGGGTGGAGTTCGGCGCCGGCTTCCGGGCCGCCGCCCTGCGGGGCTCCCAGCACAACGACCCCTTTGAGGTCAGGGATGGCCGGGTGGTCACCCGCACCAATCACGCGGGGGGTATCCTGGGGGGCATCACCACCGGGATGCCGCTGGTGATGCGGGCGGCCTTCAAACCCACCGCCTCCATCGCCCTGGAGCAGGACAGCGTGTCCCTGTCCCGGATGGAGGAGGAGAAGCTGGTGGTCCGCGGCCGCCACGACCCCTGCATCGTCCCCCGGGCGGTGCCGGTGGTGGAGGCGGCGGCCGCCTTGGTGCTGCTGGACGCCCTGCTGGACCCGCCGGCCCGGCTTGGCGAACAGGGAGATGGGCTTCTGAGACGGCCTTAAAATGATAATTAAATGGAATTTTCAGGAGGATGATAACAATGAGTAAAGACTTGGAGGAGCTGCGCGGCCAGCTGGACCAGATTGACCAGCAGATGGTGGACCTGTTCAGGGAGCGGATGGAGCTGTCCGGACAGGTGGCCGAGTACAAGCGGGAGAAGGGTATCCCGGTGCTGGACGCCGGCCGGGAGCGGGCCCTGCTGGGCAAGGTGGGGGAGCGGGCCGGGGAGGAGCTGGCCGACTACGCCCAGTCCATGTACCGCACCATCCTGTCGGCCAGCCGCTCCTATCAGCACGCCAAGCTGGGGCTGAGCTCGTCGGTGTATGACAGCATCCGCAGGGCGCTGGCGGAGACCCCCCAGCTGTTCCCCCAGCGGCCCACCGTGGCCTGCCAGGGCATTGAGGGGGCCTACTCCCAGGTGGCCTGCGGCCGGCTGTTCAAGGCCCCCACCATCCTGTTCTTCCAGACCTTTGACCATGTGTTCAAGGCGGTGGAGAGCGGCATGTGCCAGTACGGCATTCTGCCCATTGAGAACAGCACCGCCGGCTCGGTGAAGGCGGTGTACGACCTGATGATCCGCCACAACTTCTCCATCGTCCGCTCCGCCCGGCTGAAGGTGAGCCACAACCTGCTGGCCAAGCACGGGACAAAGCTGGAGGATGTGAAGGAGGTCTTTTCCCACGAGCAGGCCATCAGCCAGTGCGCCAACTATCTGGCGGAGCGCGGAGTCAAGGTCACCGTGGTGGAGAACACCGCCGTGGCTTCCCGCATGGTGGCCCAATCGGACCGCACTGACGTGGCTGCCCTGTCCTCCCGGTTCTGCGCCGAGCAGTACGGGCTGAATATCCTCCAGGAGAATGTCCAGGACCAGGACAACAACTACACCCGCTTCATCTGCATCTCCAAGAAGCCGGAGATCTACCCCGGGGCCGACCGCACCTCCCTGATGATGACCCTGCCCCATAAGCCCGGTTCCCTCTACAACGTGCTGGCCAAGTTCTACGCCCTGAACATCAATCTGCAGAAGCTGGAGAGCCGTCCCCTCCCCGACCGGGAGTTTGAGTTTATGTTCTACTTCGACCTGGAGTGCTCCGTCTACGCCCCGGAGATGGAGCGGCTGTTCCGGGATTTGGAGACCGAGAGCGAGCACCTGCGCTACCTGGGCACCTATAACGAGGTAATATGCTGATGGCCCCGCTGGAATTTGGACTTCTGGGGGAGCATCTGGGGCACAGCTTTTCCCCCGCCATTCACCAGAAATTAGCCGGTTATGACTACCGGCTGGTGGAGCTGTCCCCGGAGCAGGTGGGCCCCTTTCTGGAGGCGGGGGACTTCCGGGGACTGAACGTCACCATTCCCTATAAAAAAACGGTGGTGCCCTTCTGCCGGGAGCTTTCCCCGGCGGCCGCGCGTATCGGCAGCGTCAACACCATCGTCCGGCGGCCCGACGGCTCCCTGTACGGGGACAACACCGACTACGACGGGTTTTTATACCTGCTCCGGTCGGCGGGGGCCAGGGTAAAGGGAAAAAAGGTGCTGGTGCTGGGCACCGGGGGGGCCTCCCTGGCGGTCCGCGCCGTGCTGGAGGACCTGGAGGCGGGGCAGATCGTCTCCATCTCCCGGTCCGGGCCGGACAACTACCGGAATCTGGACCGCCACGCCGACGCACAGCTCATTGTCAACGCCACCCCGGTGGGGATGTACCCCAGCACCGGGGCCTCTCCGGTGGACCTGTCCCTGTTTCCAAAGTTGGAGGGGGTCTTTGACCTGATCTACAACCCGGCGAAAACCCAGCTGCTCCTGGATGGGGAGGAGCTCGGCCTGCTGTGGGCCAACGGTCTGGGGATGCTGGTGGCCCAGGCACGGGCGGCGGCGGAGCGCTTTCTGGGGACCGCCTTCCCCGACAGCCGGGTGGAGGAGATCACCCGGGAGCTGGAGAGGGGAACGAAAAACCTGCTCCTCATCGGGATGCCCGGCTGCGGCAAGAGCACCGTGGGCCGGGAGCTGGCCCGGCGGCTGGGCCGGGAGCTGGCGGACACCGATGCCCTGGTGGAGGAGATGGCGGGCCGCTCCATCCCGGAGCTTTTTGCCCGGGAAGGGGAGGAGACCTTCCGCCGCCTGGAGCACCAGGCGCTCTGCCGGGTCGGGAAGGAGTCCGGTCTGGTCATCGCCGCCGGAGGTGGCATCGTCACCCGGCCGGAAAACCGGGACCCCATGCGGCAGAACTCCGTTGTCATCTTCCTGCGCCGTCCCCTGGACCTCCTGCCCACGGAGGGGCGGCCTCTGTCCCAGGCCAATGACCTGGCCCGGCTGTATGAGCAGCGGCTTCCCCTGTACCGGGAGGCGGCTGACCTGGAGGCGGACAACAGCGGAACAGTGGAGCAAACCGTATCGGAAATTATCGGGAGGCTGGAATTATGAAGCTGCTGGTTATCAACGGCCCCAACCTGAACCTGCTGGGAGTGCGGGAGCCGGACATCTACGGGAGGCAGGACTATCCGTCTCTGGTGAGGCTGATTCAGGATACCTGCGCCCAGCTGAGCATCCAGGTTGAAGTCTATCAATCCAACCACGAGGGGGACATCGTGGATAAAATCCAGCGGGCTTACGGGAGAGCGGACGGCATCGTCATCAACCCCGCGGCCTACACCCACACCAGTGTGGCCATTCTGGACGCGCTGAAGGCGGTGGGCCTGCCCGCGGTGGAGGTCCACCTGTCCGACGTGAATGCCCGGGAGCCCTTCCGGCGTCAATCTTACGCCGGCATGGCCTGTGAGGCCCACTATATCGGCCGGGGTTTTCAGGGATATGTGGAGGCCATCCGCTATCTCCATCAAAAATACGGCGGGGTCTGACATGGGAGGGAAGATTTCGCTTTTCCTCCAGTAAAACTTGTGTTAGAATAGGGACCGGGCTTTCCGCGAGCGGGAGGCCCGGTCTGGTTTTGTATAATTAAGGAGGCGGGCGCGGTGGCCCAGACAAAGAACGACTTTTCCAAGGGGAGCGTCTCCCGCAATATCATGGCGCTGGCCCTGCCCATGACGGCGGCCCAGCTGGTCAATGTGCTCTACAGCGTGGTGGACCGCATCTATCTGGGCCGTCTGCCCGGCACCAGCCACCTGGCCCTCACCGGACTGGGGGTGACCATCCCTATCGTGTCCGTTCTGATGGGTCTGGCCAACCTGTGCGGCACCGGCGGCGGGCCGCTGTGCTCCATCTGCCGGGGCCGGGGGGACGAGGAGGAGGCCGAGCGGGTGATGGGCAACTCCTTTGCCCTGCTGCTGATCCTGGGGGTGGCGGCCACCGCCTTTTTCCTGGCGCTGAAACGGCCTATCCTGTACCTGTTCGGGGCCAGTGACGACACCTATCCATACGCCGATGACTACATGACCATCTACCTGCTGGGCACCGTCTTTGTCATGATCAGTCTGGGAATGAACCCCTTCATCAACTCCCAGGGCTTCGGCCGCACCGGCATGCTGACGGTAATCATTGGGGCGGCGCTGAACATTGTGCTGGACCCCCTCTTTATCTTTGTCATGGGAATGGGGGTGAAGGGAGCCGCCCTGGCCACCGTCATCTCACAGGGGGTTTCGGCCGCCTGGGTGCTGCGGTTTCTCACCGGGCGGCGGGCCATCCTGCGGCTTAAACCGGGCTACATCCGTCTGAGCGCCCAAAGGTCAAAGCAGATTGTGTCCCTTGGCCTGTCCGGCTTCTGCATGAACATGACCAACAGTCTGGTCCAGGTGGTGTGCAACGCCACCCTGCAGCACTACGGCGGCGACCTGTATGTGGGCATCATGACCATCATCAACTCCCTGCGTGAGGTGTTCTTCATGCCGGTGCAGGGCCTGTCCAACGGGGCCCAGCCGGTGATGGGCTACAACTACGGAGCCGGCCTCTACAGCCGGGTGCGGGCCTCCATCCGCTTCAGCGTGGGGGCCACGGTGGCCTATGCGGCGGTGTTCTGGCTGGCGGCCATGTCCTTTCCCGGTCTGTTCATCCAGATTTTCAACGACAATCCGGAAGTGATTGAAAAGGGGATTCCCGCCCTGCGCATCTACTTCCTTCTGTTCATTCCCATGTCCCTCCAAATGGCGGGCCAGGGCGTATTTGTGGGGCTGGGCCGCTCCAAGCAGGCGGTTTTCTTCTCTCTGCTGCGCAAGGCGGTCATCAACGCCCCCCTGACGGTCATTCTGCCCATCTGGATGGGCACCACCGGCGTGTTTGTGGCCGAGTCGGTGTCCCAGCTCATTGGCGGGCTGGCCACCATTCTGACCATGTACTTCACCGTCTACCGCCCCTTTGGCCGGCTGCCCGACCGGCCGCAGGGGGAGCGCGGCGCCTGACCGGCGCCGGCACAGGAAAAGGCTTGCGGCAGAGGCCGCAAGCCTTTTCAGTGGGAGACGGGTCCGCTGGAATTCAGTCCCAGCCGCCCCAGCCGCGGCCGCTCTCCAGTCCGGTGACGGAGCCGAAGGCATTTACCTCTACCTCATACCAGGTGTCGCCGCTGCGGATCTGGTAGGTGTATTCATTCCATGGACCCTCCCGGTCCATCTCCTGCCCCACAATCTCACCGCCGCCGACGGCGGACAGGGCGGCCGCCTGGGCGCCGGCGGCATCCACCCGCAGCGCCAGAGAGAGAATCAGGGCGATTGCCGCCAATACGATAACAGCGGCCCCAGCAATGGTCAGGGCGCGGGCTTTGCCGGTCAGCTTGTTCAACATGGTTCGGGTTCCTCCATTTCGTACTTCATTTTTGTCCTTGCTGTGGAAGAAATGCAGAAGAAGGCGGTTTTATTGCGCCGCATCAACCTCTTTTTTTCAGGGGGAACAGTTCGCTGGACTGACTCCCGCAGGGAGTTTTTAAAAAATTTATAAAAGATGATTTCCTTGTTTAGGATTTCAGGATAAGATAATATTCACAATGATCAGGCGGACTGTCCCGCTGCGGGCGGCACGGCCAGAGACTGAGAAAGGGAGGGGCGGATATGAGACGGCGGCTGTTTCTCTTCCATACCCTTACGCTTCTGGCCGCCCTGGCCGCCCTGCTGGCGGTAAGCGGCGGCGTGCTTCACCGGGTCGCGGATGACTACAGGAGGCAGATGGACGCGGCGGAGGCCGGCCGGCTGGACCAGGCCCAGATTCTGCTGGAGAGTCTGCCTGAGCAGCCCCAGGACTGGCCGGAGCTGACCCGACAGCTGATGGAGCTGTCCCGCCAGCTGGCGGGGCTGGACTACAGCCTGGTGGTGGAGTGGGACGGCCAGGTGGTCTATTCCACCCTGGATCAATTCCAGGAGGACGTATATAGACGGCTGTCCGACAAGACGGCCCTGCCCCAGGAGGGCGCGATGCGGATGCAGAGCGACGGCGTTTTGATGGTGGGTAGGCGCTGGGGGAGCTTCCTGCTGCTGACCATGTCGCCTCCCCAGGTGCCGGAGATCCTGGGCCGGCAGCGGCCCCAATCGGAGGCGGCCATGCTCTCCCTGCTGGTCAGCGGTGTGGCGGCCATCGGGGTCATTGTGGGTCTGAGTCTGCTGTTTACCCGCTATCAGGTCAGACGGATTATGCGTCCGGTAAACGCACTGGCTCAGGCGGCCAGGCGGGTGGAGTCGGGGGATTTGTCCACCCCAGTGGGATATGGCGGACAGGATGAGTTCACTGCCGTGTGCACAGCCTTTGACCACATGCAGCAGCACCTGCTGGAGGAGCGGGAGAAGAACGCCAAGTATGAGCAGGCCCGCACCGACCTGGTGGCCGGAATCTCCCACGATCTCCGCACCCCGCTCACCTCGGTAAAGGGATATATCAAGGGCATGCGGGATGGAGTGGCCAACACCCCGGAGAAGCGGGAGCAATACCTCAGCATCGCGTACCGAAAGGCCTGCGACATGGAGCGGCTGCTCCAGCGGCTGTTCTACTTCTCCAAAATCGAGACGGGGGACCTGCCCCTGTCCCGCACTCATACCGATCTGGGTGAGTTTGTAGCCGGCTTTGTCCGGGAGGCTGGAGAGGAGCTGGCCCAGTCCGGCGGGCAGGTGGTGCTGCGGGGGGCGCCCGCGCCCCACCCGGTGTATATGGACCAGGAACAGATGTACCGGGTGCTGACCAACCTGAAAGAAAATGCCCTGCGCTATGCCGGGGCCGATCCCCTGGTGCTCACCCTGACGGTGTGGCGGCAGAGGGACCGGGAGTGCCTGCGCTTTGCTGACAACGGACGGGGGGTGCCTGAGGAGCAGCTGCCCCATCTGTTTGAGCGGTTCTGGCGGGGGGACGAGGCCCGGGGCAGCCGGAACGGCGACGCCAGCGGGCTGGGGCTTTATATCGTCAAGCGTATCGTCGAGGCCCACGGCGGAACGGTACAGGCCAGAAACAACTGCGGGCTGGTGATTGAGATCGCACTGCCCTGTGAGGAGGAAGATGAGCAAAATTCTGATCGTGGAGGATGACCCGGAGATCTCCATGCTGGAGCGGGACTATCTGGAGATTGAGGGGATGGAAACCCAGGTGGTGGACAACGGCAGCCAGGCGGTGGAGATGGCGTTGTCGGGGGGCTACGACCTGATTCTGCTGGACCTGATGCTGCCTGGCTGCAGCGGCTACGACGTGTGCCGCCTGATCCGGGACAAGGTGGACGTGCCCATCCTGATGGTCACTGCCCGGTCTGAGTCGGTGGACAAGATCCGGGGCCTGGGCCTGGGGGCGGACGACTACGTCGCCAAGCCCTTCGACCCGGCGGAGCTGGTGGCCCGGGTCAAGGCCCACCTCAACCGCTACCGCAGGCTCACCGGGGGCGGGGGAGAGGACCGGGTCATCACGGTGGAAAACCTGCGCATCTACCCCCAGAGCTGGCGGGTGTTCAAGGGCGACCAGGAGCTGAAGCTGCCCAACCGGGAGTTTGCCCTGCTGTCGTTCCTGGCGGAGAACCCCAACATCGTCTTTTCCAAGGAACAGCTGTTTGAGACCATCTGGGGCTATGACTATCTGGGAGACAGCGCCACCGTCACTGTCCATATCGGCCGTATCCGGGACAAAATCGAGGACGATCCGGCCAACCCGAAGATCATTGAGACCGTGTGGGGCCGGGGCTACCGGCTGAACAAATGAGGCCGCCGCGCTGAAACCGAGGAGCGCGCCCCCTTCGTATGGAGGGGCGCGCTCTGTTTGCTTTTTTGGGGGAGGCGCTTTGAAAATGAAAGAAAGTGCGGTTCAACGCTTTTTCAATGCAGGTATGGTATGGTATATTAGAATCAGAATGAAATAAACACCGGGTATCCCACTGCATCGGGACCCGGTGCGGAAGGAGGAATACAGCATGAAGCTGGTCGGGACTGGACAGCCCATCCACGACGCCAGGGCAAAGGCCACCGGACGCCTGCGCTATGCCGCCGATATGAAGCTGCCCAATATGGCCCATATTGCGGTGGTGTTCAGCACCATCCCCCACGGCTATGTGGTGTCGGTGGACGCCTCCGAGGCGCTGGCGCTGGAGGGGGTATACGGGGTATACCACCGCTTCAACACGCCGGAGTACCGGTTTAACCACTACCGCAGCCAGTTTACAAACCCCGGGTCTCAGATGCTGCCTGACGAGGAGCATGTCTTTGCCCGTCGGGTCCGCTTTGTGGGGGACCGGGTGGCCGCCGTGGCCGCCAGGGACGAGGAGACCGCCCGCCGGGCCGCCGCTCTGGTGCGGGTGGAGTACCAGGAGCTGCCCTGTGCCCTGACCTTTGAGGAGGCGCTGGAGGGCAAGAACTGCCTGGAGGGGGAGAAGCCCCTGCTGGATGAGGGGAATATTGTGGTGGGACAGCCCCAGCCCGGCGAGGAGGAGGGGGTGGTGGTCACCGCCCGCAACGAGCTCAGCCGCCTTCACCACGCCGCCATGGAGCCCCATGCCTGTGTGGCCGACTATGATCCGGACGGGGACGAGCTGACCCTGTGGAGTCCCAACCAGGCGGTATTCGGCATCCGCACCGTCATCGCCGACATGCTGAAGATGCCTTACAACCGGGTGCGGGTGGTTAAGTCGCCCATGGGGGGCTCCTTCGGCGGCAAGCAGGAGTGGATGCTGGAGCCGGTGTGTGCCGTGGTGGCCAGAGAGCTGAAGCGGCCGGTGAAGCTGGTCTATGACCGGGCGGAGACCATGCGCTCCACCTACTGCCGGGCCGCCATGCGGGGGGACCTGCGGGGGGTATTCCGCCGGGACGGCACCATCCTGCGGCTGGATATGGATGTCCTGCTGGACGCGGGGGCCTATATGGGCAACTCGGGGGACTATATCCGGGCCCCCTACGGCAAGATGTTCCGCTGCTACCGGGTGCCCTACAGCACCCTCCATGCCCGGGTGGTGTCCACCAACACCACCCCGTCGGGAGCCTTCCGCAGCTGGGGCGTGGCGGAATACTATGTGATGCTGGAGCACCTGATGGACAAGGCCGCCGCCGCCCTGGGCATGGACCCGGTGGAGCTGCGGCTGAAGAATGTGCTGCTGCCCGGCGAAATGGACATCAAGATGGGCCTTCCTGTGGAGGACATGCGGACCAGGGAGTGCCTGCTGCGGGGAGCGGAGCGCTTCCGCTGGGCGGAGCGGCTCCGGGAGGACGAGGCCTTCAACGCCGCCAGCCGCCGTTACCGCCGGGGGACCGCCGTGGCCTGCGGAGGACACACCAACACCTACTACACCAGATTCCAGGACTTTGCCGGGGTGGAGCTGCGCATGTGCGACGACGGCACTGTCCAGGCCAATGTGAGCATTCATGACCACGGCTGCGGTACCGTTCAGGCCTTTAAGATGATCCTCTCGGATGTGCTGGAGCTGCCCCCGGAGCTGATCCGGATGGAGGAGGCGGACACCGCCCGCACGCCCTACGATTACGGCTGCTTCTCCAGCCGGAGCACCTTTGTGGTGGGGCGGGCCGTGCAGAAGTGCGGCGAGTCCCTGCGGCAGGAGATCCTGAAGTCGGCCGCCCTGATGCTGGAGACCGACCCGGATGAGCTGTACCTGGAGGACGCCCGCGTCCGCCGCCGCGGCTGCCCGGAGACTGCCCTGACCTATCAGGAGGTCTCCCAGTGGACCATGCTGAAGCAGCGCCGGGAGCTGTTTGCCCATGAGCGCCACCACAATGAGAGCAATCCCGCTGTCACCGGCGTCCACTTTGCCCAGGTGGAGGTGGATACCTGGACGGGATTGACAAAGGTGCTGGACTATCTGGCTGTTCACGATGTGGGACAGGCCATCAATCCGGCCATGTGCGTGGCGCAGACTCAGGGAGCGGTGCAGATGGGCTGCGGGGCCGCCCTGCGGGAGCAGATGACCTTCAGCCCGGACGGGCGCAGTGTCAGCAGCCTGTCCAAATACCACCTGATGAACGCTCCCGACCTGCCTGAGATCCAGGTGGAGCTGATCCAGGACGGCCCGTCCCGGGAGGGACCCTTCGGGGCCAAATCCATCGGCGAGGTGGGCATGGTCCCGGTGGCCGCCGTGGTGGCCGGGGCGGTGAACCGGGCTCTGGAGGCCGACCTGGAGGTGCTGCCCATGGACCCGGACCGCATTGTGGAATATGTCACCAAAAGGGGGAAGTGAGATGCGGCTGAATTTTTATGTCAATGAAAGCCCGGTGTCCCTGGAGGTGGAGCCCCAGCGCCGGCTGCTGGACATTCTGCGGGAGGACCTGGGCCTGACCGGCACCAAGGAGGGCTGCTCCGAAGGGGAGTGCGGGGCCTGCACCGTGATTGTGGACGGGGAGGCGGTCCACTCCTGCCTGACCCTGGCCGCCCAGCTGCAGGGGCGCCATGTCACCACCATCGAGGGGCTGGAGAAGAATGGGGAGCTGGATATCCTCCAGACCTGCTTTATTGAGGAGATTGCCATCCAGTGCGGCTTCTGCACCACGGGGATGATCATGTCGGCCAAGGCCCTGCTGCTCCACAACCCCAGTCCCACGCCGGAGGAGATCCGCACCGCCCTTTCGGGCAACCTGTGCCGGTGCTCCGGCTATGTCCAGATCGTCAACGCGGTCAGCCGGGCCGCCCGGGAGATGGGAGGAGAAGCATGAGTGCCTGTTATATTCCCAAAACGATGGAAGAGCTGGGGCAGGCCTTGGCCCAGCTGACCCCGGACAGCCTGATTCTGGCGGGGGGGACCGACCTGGTGCTCCATCTCCGCTCCCGTCATCTGGAGCCCGACGCCATTCTCAGTCTCAGCGACCTGCCCCAGCTGCAGGAGATCCAGGTGACCCCGGAGCGGGCGGTTATCGGGGCCATGGCTGTCATGCGGCAGGTCCAGCAGTCCCTGGACGGACTGGAGGACCTGCAGGCCCTGGCCGACGCGGCCGGAGGGGTAGGCTCTCCCCAGATCCGCAACAAGGGGACCCTGGGCGGCAACGTGGCCAACGCCTCCCCCGCCGGCGACACCCCGCCGGTGCTGTGGCTGCTGGGAGCCCAGGCCGAGGTCATGGGTCCCGGGGGCGGGGTGCGGACGCTGCCCGTGCAGAAGCTGGTCCGGGAGAGCGGCGGCAGCGCCCTGGCCCACAACGAGGTTATTCTGCGCTTCACCATCGACCGCACCGCTCTGCGGGGCTGGCGCTCCGCCTTTGAAAAGCTGGGCCACCGCTCCCAGGTGACCATCTCCCGCATCGGCATGGCCGTGGCCCTTCTTCAGGATGGGGACGGAGGGATCCGGGACGCCCGGGTGGTGGTGGGGGCCATCAAGCCCATCCCCTTCCCCCTCCCTGCGGCGGAGGAGATTCTGCGGGGGAAGCGGCCCGATGATCCCGATTTGGCCGAGGCCATCGGGGCCACCTTCAAGGGCAACACCCGCCGCGTCTATAAGGAGGCGGCCGCCAAGGGAGTTGCCGAGGATGTGCTCCGCCGCTTCCAGCGCTGATCAGGTGTAAAAGCAGGCAGGCACAATGTGCCTGCCTGCACAGACTGTCAAAAAAGTCCCAAGACTTTTTTGACAGTCTGTGCAATGCCGTTACTTTTGCACCGCGGCGCGGTGCAAAAGTCCCCGCTGCGCGGGCCGC
>CAJFVL010000020.1 GCA_904420465.1 uncultured Clostridium sp. | reverse complement strand
GGAGGCGGTCACCCTGGAGGACGTGTACGAGCCCTACCTGATGCAGCTGGGCTTCCTCACCCGCACCCCCCGGGGCCGGTGCGTCACCCCCAAGGCCTACCAGCACCTGGGGCTGCCCGTGCCGGGGGGAGAGGCCGGAAACGGACTGGACCAGCTGAGTTTTTAGATCCGGATAGACCAGACAGGAGGGAGAGCCGTGGCCTTTTGGCTGTTCTGCGGGGCAATGAATTTGCTGATCCCGGCGGTCATGCTGTTCTTCGGCACCCGCTTTCAGCGGCGTCCCCCGGAAACGGTCAACCATTTTTACGGCTACCGCACCGCCCGGTCCATGCGAAATCAGGAGACTTGGAGGTTTGCCCATGAGGCATGCGGAAAACTCTGGGTGCGCCTGGGCGCGGTGCTGCTGGCGGCGGCGGCGCTGGCCTCTGTGCTGACGTTCCGGCGGGGAATTGAGGCCGTGGGGATTGTCAGCGCCGTGGTGGTGACCCTCCAGACCCTTGTCCTGGTTGGCAGCATTGTCCCGGTAGAGCTGGCCCTGAAACGAAACTTTGACGATTTTGGAAGAAAGAGGGAATGATATATGGGCAAACTGTTTGGAACCGACGGCATCCGGGGCGTGGTCAACGCCGGGCTGGACGCCGATCTGGCCTATAAGGTGGGACTGGCCGCGGCCATTGTCCTAGCCAAGGAGAAGCGGAACGGGGAGAAGCCCCTGGTCACCATCGGCAAGGACACCCGAATCTCGGGGGATCTGCTGAAGGGCTCCCTCATCGCGGGCCTGTGCACCGCCGGGGCCGACGTGCTGGACCTGGGCACCCTGCCCACCCCCGGCGTGGCCTGGGTGACAGTGGACGAGAAGGCGGACGCCGGCGTCGTCATTTCGGCCAGCCACAACCCCTTTGAGCACAATGGTATCAAAATCTTCAACGGTCAGGGCTTCAAGCTGTCCGACGAGCTGGAGGAGAAGATTGAGGACATCGTCCTTTTCGGCCACAACGACGTCCCCCGCAAGACTGGGGCGGACATCGGCAAGGTGAGCTATGTGGCCCCCAAGGCCAGCGAGGACTATATCGACCACCTGGAGTCCACCATTGACTCCACCCTGGGCGGGCTGCGCATCCTGGTGGACTGTGCCAACGGGGCGGCCTCGGCCACCGCCGCCCGGCTGTTCGACCGCTTCTCCAAGCTGCGCACCGACGTGATCAACGCCGACCCCGACGGGGTGAACATCAACGACCGATGCGGCTCCACCCATATCGACGGCCTGGCCGCCATGGTGAGAGCGGGGGGCTATGACATCGGCATCGCCTTTGACGGGGACGCCGACCGCTGTCTGGCGGTGGACGAGCTGGGCAACCTGATCGACGGGGACCAGATTATGGCCGCCTGCGGCCGGGACATGATGGAGCGGGGGAAGCTGCCCGGCAACACGGTGGTGGCCACCGTCATGTCCAATCTGGGACTGCATGTCTACGCCCGGGAACAGGGAATGGCGCTGGAGTGCACCAGCGTGGGGGACCGGAATGTGCTGGAGCGGATGCTGGAGAAGGGCTACCGGCTGGGAGGCGAGCAGTCTGGCCACATGATCTTCCTGGACCACGCCACCACCGGCGACGGGGAGCTGACCGCCCTGCAGATCCTGGCTCTGCTGAAGTCCACCGGAAAGAAAGCCTCGGAGGTATTCGGGGGCTGCCGGCGGTATCCCCAGGTGCTCCTCAATATTCCGGTGGCCGACAACGACGCCAAAAAGGCCATGATGGCCAGCCCGGTGCTGGCTCAGGCGGTGGAGCGGGAGGAGGCCGCGCTGGACGGCGCGGGCCGGGTGCTGGTCCGGCCCTCGGGTACTGAGGCCCTGATGCGGGTGATGGTGGAGGCCAAAAGCCAGGAGGACGCCCAGTCGGCCGCCCGGCGGCTGGCCGACCTGATTGCCGAATTGTAAGACTCTGGAAGCGAAAGACGCCGAGGCTGGAATTTTCCACAAATTATTTTGGAATAAGCCTTGACAAATTCTCTGTTTTTGTTTATTATGATGAAAGATAAGGATAGGGGTGCAGATTTGGAAAAAATCCGTACACCCAGTGATGAGGCGCTGTGCGCCGCTTCCGCCCAGGGAGACTCCCGGGCGGAGGATGAGCTGGTCAGCCGGTACGGCTGGCTGGTTCGGGCCTGTGCGCGTCCGCTGTTTCTCGCGGGGGGCGACGGGGAGGACCTGATTCAGGAAGGAATGTTGGGTCTGCTCACCGCCATCCGCAGCTTTGACAAAGGACGCGACGCCTCATTCCGCACTTATGCAGAGATCTGTATCCGCAGCCGTCTGCACACCGCCATCCGTGCGGCCCAGGGCGGCAAGCACGCACCTTTGAATCACAGCGTCTCTTTTGAGCCCCCTCTTTTTGACGGAACCAACGCGCACCTGTATCCCAGCGCTGAGAGCCCGGAGGACGTCATCATCGGCAGGGAGGAGCTGAAGGAGCGGATTGCCGCTCTGAAGGGTCAGCTGTCTGAGCTTGAAGCGCAGATCTTACCGCCTTACCTGAACGGACTCTCCTGCGGAGAGATTGCGTTCCGGGTGGGCCGCTCCAAAAAGTCGGTGGACAACGCCATCCAGCGCATCCGGCGGAAAGTGGCCCGGCAATTTTCATCCGGCGTATCCAGCGAGAGCTGATCGCAAATATCAAACGGTCCAGGCGAAACGAACTGGTCCACAAGTCAAGGAGAGGGAAAGTCCATGTACGAAGACAAGATTCTGGTTTGCAAAGAGTGCGGTAAGGAGTTCACCTTCACAGCCGGCGAGCAGGAGTTCTATGCCGAGCGCGGGTTCCAGAACGAGCCCCAGCGCTGCAAGGCCTGTCGTGACGCCCGCAAGAACGCGGCCCGCGGCCCCCGTGAGTACTTTACTGCTGTGTGCGCTGCCTGCGGCGGCGAGGCCCGGGTTCCCTTCGAGCCCAAGTCCGACCGCCCCGTCTACTGCAGCGAGTGCTTCGCCAAGATGCGCGAGCAGCAGGGCTGATATTGACCAGAAGAAAGCAGGGCGCCTATCAGGCGCCCTGTTTTTGTATCCAGACAGAAAAAACGGCCCGCCGCAACCCTGGGTTGCGCAGGTTCCAGCTTGAACTGGTGGAACCGCAACTGTAAAATTTGTCAAAATGAGAGGGAAAGGAGGAGTGCCAATGACAATTGGAGAGATAATACAGGCAAGACGGACGGCACTGGGGCTTTCCCAGGAGGGGCTGGCCGAGCTGGCGGGGGTATCCCGCCAGGCGGTGAGCAAGTGGGAGGTGGGCGACGCGGTGCCCGATACGGACAGGCTGGTCCCTCTGGCCAGGGCGCTGGGCGTCTCGGTGGACCAGCTGCTGGGCAACATCCCCGACCCGCCCCCGCCGGAGGAGAAGGCGTCCCCCGCCGCCCCGGAGGAGAGGGGGCCGGGCTGGCTCGCCCTCCACTGGTACTGGCTGAGGCTGATCCCGGTGGCCTGGGGGTGCTGGATGCTGATTCAGCTGGTGGTGACGCTGTTGTCCTTGGGCGCTGTGCAGATGCTTTATTGAGAGGGGAGAAGGAAATATATGGATATCAACATATCGGGGCCTGTTTCGATGGAAATATTGGGACATCTGGTTCCTGTTCTGCTGTTATACTGTGTGCCGCCCCTGCTGGCCATCGCCGCCGGGCTGCTGATCTTCTTCCTGGGCCGCCGCCATGTGCGGCGGAAATATGGGAAAAGGTGAAAAATTTCGGATTTTCCCATTGAAAAAGCGGGCGGGTTCGGCTATACTATCCTCGTAACCCAAGAAGAATGGAGGAGAGTCCCATGACCATCACAAAAGACACCATTATCGGTGATATTCTGACCATTGCCCCCCAGACCGCCCCGCTGTTTATGAACATCGGAATGCACTGCCTGGGCTGTCCCGCCTCCCGGGGCGAGACGGTGGAGCAGGCCTGCATGGTCCACGGCGTGGACCCGGACGAGCTGCTGGCTCAGGTCAACCAGATGATCGCCGCCGAAGCCTAAAACCCAACCGAAACAGGGGCGGAGCCATCCGCCCCTGTTTTCTTCTGCTGTGAGGAGGGACGTCTCGTGAAATTCACCATCCTGTTTGGAAGCCCGCGGCCAAAGGGCAACACCGCCGCCCTGCTGGCCCCGTTTCTGGACGAGTGTGCCGGAATGGGGGTGGAGACCAAACGCATCGACCTCTATCAACAGGACCTGCGTCCCTGTGTGGGCTGCATGGCCTGCCAGAATTGTCTGGACGGGCTGGGCTGCGTCCAGAAGGATGACGTTGGGCCTGATTTTGAGGAGATGCTTTCCAGCGACCTGCTGGTTTTTGCCACCCCCATCTACTCCTGGTACTGCACCCCGCCCATGAAGGCCCTGATGGACCGTGTCATCTACGCCGGGGTGAAAAAATACAGCCCGGAAAAAGGCATGTCGCTCCTGGAGGGGACGAGAGTGGCCTCCATCGCCACCTGCAGTCACCCCTCCGAGCGGGGGACGGAGCTGTGGGCCGAGGGCCTGAAGCGCTGGTGCGGCCATGGGAAGATGGAGTACATCGGTATTTTCTGCCGCTGTGACCCGGGACGGCAGAGGCCGTTTATGGACGAGGCCAGAGAGCGGGACGTGCGGGACTATGCCCAGGCCCTCCGCCTGGCGGTCAGGGTGGGGCGGCCGTGAGAGGAAGGCTGGAGCTGTCCCCGCGGCTGGAGATGACGGCCTCCCTGGTGCCCTCCGGAGCCCGTCTGGCCGATGTGGGCACTGACCACGCCTATCTGCCCGCCGCCCTGCTGCTGGAGGGAAGAATTCCGTCGGCCATTGCCTCCGACCTGCGCCGCGGTCCTCTGGAGCGGGCCCGGGAAACCGCCGCCGCCTTTGATTTGAAGGAAAAGATCTCCTTTCGGCTGTGCGACGGGCTGTCGGGCGTCGGGCCGGAGGAGGTGGACGCGATAGTGATTGCAGGCATGGGGGGCGAGACCATCGCCGCCATTCTGGCCGCCGCCCCCTGGACAAGGGAGCGGGTAGTGTCCCTGATCCTCCAGCCCATGTCCTCCATGTCCGACCTGCGTGCATGGCTGGGACAGAACGGCTATGACATTCTGGAGGAACGGCTGGCCCGCGAGGGAGATTCCCTTTACACTGCTTTGTCTGTCCGGGCCGGGGAGATGGCGCCCATGACGGCGGCCGAGCGGTATGCCGGACGGAACACGGGAGACCCCCTGCGGGGCATGTGGCTGGATCGCTGGCTGACCCGAACGGAGCGGGCGCTGGACGGACTGGCCCGGGCGCGCCGGGAGCGGGACGGGCTTCGCCGGCAGGAGCTGGAGCAGGTGCGCGCCGGCCTGATGGAGATGAGAGAGGAGTGGCAAAATTGGCAGCGGTAAACGAGGTGTTTCAGGCCCTGGACCAGTGGGCCCCCTTTGAGACTCAGATGGATTTTGACAACGCCGGCTTTCTGGTGGGCCGGGGAGACCGGCAGGTGAAGCGGATTCTGGTGGCCCTGGATATCACCCTGGAGGTGGTCCGGGAAGCGGTGGAGGCCGGCTGTCAGCTGATCGTCTCTCACCACCCGGTGATTTTCCATCCAGTGCGGACCATAACCGACGGGGACCCAACCGGGCGGATTCTGCTGGAGCTGATCGAGGGGGAGGTAGCCGCTCTCTGCGCTCACACCAATCTGGACGCCGCCCAGGGGGGAGTCAACGACTGTCTGGCCCGGGCCCTGGGCCTGAACCAGACGGAGCAGCTCCACCAGGACGGCGTGGACCGGGAGGGCCGCCCCTACGGAATCGGCCGGGTGGGGTTATCACATCACCCCGGCCTGACGGCGGGGGAGTACGCCGCCTGGGTGAAGGAGAGGCTGGGGGCGGCGTCGGTACGTTATGCCGACGGCGGGAAGCCGGTGCGCCGGGTGGCGGTGGGGGGCGGCTCCTGCGGCTCCATGATGGCCGACGCCCTGGCAGCCGGATGCGATGCCTTTGTCACCGCCGACGTGAAGTATGACCAGTATCTTCAAGCCAAAGCGCTGGGCCTGACGCTGATGGACGCGGGACACTTCGCCACGGAAAATGTGGTGTGCGCTCCGCTGGCCCGCTGGCTGGCCGGCCGGTTCCCGGAGGCGGAGGTCTCTCTCTCCCGGCGGCACAAGGAGGTCTATTATGGTATCTGAACGGCTCCGCCGGGTCCCCGGCTGGCTCTGGATGGGGGCGGGGGTCTTTCTGCTCCTGCTGCTGCGCTCCCTGGCCGCCGGACCGGAATACTGGCCGCAGCTGGATGACTATATCCAGCTGTGGAACTACCCCACCGCCGAGAGCTTTGGGGCTCTGTGCCAGTCGGTGGGCCTGCTGGCCTCCCGGCCCCTGGCCGGTGTGGCTGACTACTTCCTCTGGGGCAGGCTCAACGGCTGCATGCTCATTGGAAGCGCCCTGATCAGCCTGCTGTACGCCGTGACGGCGGTGCTGCTGCAGCGGCTGGTGGGGCGGTACTTTGCCACCAGCCCCATCTTTCTGGTGGTGATGGCCCTGCTCCCCCTGGGAATGGAGGGCACCTACTGGATGTCGGCCGCCACCCGGGTGGTGGTGGGGCTGTTCTTCGCGGCTCTGACGGGGACCGCCTTCGCCTGGTGGCTGGACAGGGGAGGCTGGCAGCGGGGGATCGTGTACGCCCTGCTCCAGATTCTGCCCTTCGGCTTCTATGAGCAGGCGGGCATCTTTGCGGTGGCCCTGGTGATGGGGATGGCCATCCTGGAGTGGCTGGAGCGGCGGCCCCGCCGCCGCCGCGGCCTGCTGGCCCTGTGGGGACTGCCGGCCATGGTGCTCTACCTGCAGCTGGTCACTGTGCTGGCCGCCATGAGCACCGGAGTATACGGCAGCCGCACTCAGCTGCGCTCCCTTCTGGACAACTACTATTGGGAGGTATTCCTCCCCGACCTGCTCAAGCAGCTGTACAACGCCTTTATCCGGGGCGGGCTCTACACCCTGTTCAAGGGCTTCCTCCGGGGGATGCAGGCTGTCCTGTCCGGCGAGCTGCTGATATGGGTGCTGGTGCTGGTCCTGCTGTGCGGGCTGTTTTTGTGGATCTCCCTGCGCTTCGGCGGCGGGGGAGAGGAGGGAGGCCGCCACGGCCCCCTGCTGGCCTTTGTGTGCGGCCTGCTGATGGCCGCCGCTCCGGTGAGCCTGTTCTTTCTGCTGGAAAACGCCTGGTTCTCCCTGCGCAACACGGTTTCCTCCTTTCCGGGGGCCGCCCTGATGGCCGACGCGGTCATCCTGGGGATCTGGAGCCGCCTGCCCGGCCGTCAGAGGGGACCTGCGGTGCTGGCGGCGGCCATGGCCCTTGTGTTCTGTGTGGCCGGAGCCTCGGAGGTGCGGGACTACCGGGACACCTATGAGAACGACCAGAAGGTGGCCGGCCTCATCCTGGACACAGTGTCCGCGGACCAGGGGCATGTGGGCATTCTGGGAATCGAGCCCTCCGCCCTCCCGGACCAGAACTTCTTCTGGCATGAGCACATCCACGGCTGCACCGAGAGCAGCTGGGCCCTGTCGGGCCTGCTGGCCTCCAGGGCGGGGGGCGGAGCGCCCGACGTGACCCCGCTGCCCACCGACCCCATCTACGAGCGGTGGAACCAGGCGGCCAACCGGCCCGAGGGCTTTGACACTCTGTACTGGTACGACCCGGCGGGGGAAGGGGCCCTGGTCCCCGTCACCCTGTCCCAAACGGGAGAGCACGACTTCGACGTGCTGCTCCCCGATGGGCAGCTGCTGGGCACCGTCTGGGAGGAGGCGGACGGCCTGGGCTATTTCCGGCTGGCCCAGCCCTGATTTTTGAGAAAAGACGGAAAAACACTTGCCAAGGGGAAAAAACTGTGATATGATACCTGGGTCTGAAAACGGGCGGTCCTCTGCGGCTGCCCTCCCTGGAGGAGGGCCTTTCCAAACCCGGCATGAACGCCTATATAACAGGAGGAAAATCAACATGGATCTTATGCAGGCTTTTACCGAGAAGTACAAGAAGGACGAGCCCCCCGTTGTGGCAGTGGGTGACACCGTCCGGGTTCATCTGAAGGTGCGCGAGGGCAACCGCGAGCGTATCCAGGTGTTCGAGGGCACCGTCATCGCCAAGAAGCACGGCGGCATCGAGGAGACCTTCACCGTCCGCCGCATCTCCTACGGCGTCGGTGTGGAAAAGGTGTTCCCCCTTCACGCCCCCTCCATTGAGAAGGTGGAGGTTGTCCGCCACGGCAAGGTCCGCCGCGCCAAGCTGTACTATCTGCGCAGCCGCGTGGGCAAGGCCGCCAAGGTCAAAGAGGCTCTCTGATCCAATCCCCCAAACGGGAGGCGTCGCAAGACGTCTCCCGTTTTGCGTGGAACGGCCTTGTTTGACGGGGGCGTTTCATGGTATACTGAGCATAACGGAAGCTGTGCCTGCCCTGGCCGGCGCGGCTTCAATTCCCTGCTGCCGAGGAGGAACAGCATGAACATCCAGTGGTATCCCGGCCACATGACCAAAACCCGGCGCCAGATGGAGGCCGATCTGAAAAACGTGGACCTTGTGGTGGAGCTCATTGACGCCCGCATCCCGGTGTCCAGCCGGAATCCGGACATTGACGCCATCTGCGCCGGAAGGCCCCGGCTGATTGTCCTGAATCGGGCGGATCAGGCCGATCCGGCGGGGAATCGGGACTGGGGAGCCTGGTTCCGCCGGAAGGGCTTTTTTGTGCTGGAGACGGACGCCAAAACGGGGCGGGGAGTGGACCGCTTCTCCTCCGTTGTGCAGGAGGCGCTGCGGGACCAGATCGCCCGCTGGCGGGAGAAGGGGCTGGTCGGCCGCCCGGTGCGGGCCATGGTGGTGGGGGTGCCCAACGTGGGCAAATCCACCTTTATCAATAAGATAGCCAGGCGCAAGTCCGCCAAGGCCAGCGACCGCCCCGGCGTCACCCGGGGCAAGCAGTGGGTGACGGTGGATCGGGGCCTGGAGCTGCTGGACACGCCGGGTATCCTGTGGCCCAAATTCGAGGACGAACGGACCGGACTCCATCTGGCCTTCACCGGGGCGGTGAAGGATGACATTATGGACGTGGAGACCCTGGGCTGCCGCCTGATGGCCTTTCTGGGGGAGCGATACCCGGCCGCCCTCCAAGCCTACAAGCTGGCGGAGGTTCCTCGGCGTGAGGAGGGGGAGAACGACGTGGCCTACGGCTACCGCCTGCTGGAGCTGGCCGCGGTCAAGCGGGGCATGCGCATCTCCGGGGGAGAGTTTGACACCGAGCGGATGGCCCGGGTGCTGCTGGATGAGTTCCGGGGTGGCAAGTTGGGACGCTTTACATTGGAATTGCCAGAGTGCTAGAGAGTTGGGCGGAGAGGAGACTGATCCAATGCTGGTGCTGTTGCTTCTTTCAAGCTTACTTTTGCTGGCGGCCCTTGGAGGAGCGCTGTCCCTGCTTGCAGGGCTTGGCAGCCTCCTTTTCCGTTTGATTTTCCAAAAGAAGAAAGTGAGTTTAAAACGGCCTCTTGTCTTGATCCTGGCGGGGATTGTGCTGCTGGCAGCGAATCCATTTGCATGGCGGGCGGCCCACAGCGCAGTTCAGTATATCCAATATGGAGTTTCGGGAAAGGGTGGGGCCCATTTGCTGGTGCACAATGCGCCGGGGAGTGGTTTTGTATGGCAGGAGATGCAGTTTTTGCCCATAGAGCCGGTAGAATATGGATATTCCATTGTTCAACAGATCGACGACAGCGACAAGGAAGGCATTTTGGTGACGACAGGAGTCCCCTTTGAAATCATGTGGGTTTACCCGGTTGAAAATGACGCCGGTTATGCCCTGTATCATTATGGCAGTTACTTGTATTGCAGGGAGGACCAGTACGAGGAGGCCGCGGCCTATTACCGGAACCCTGCGAACTGGAACGCATTTCGATGAAGGAAGGTGGACTCATGGAGCTTTGGCAATTTGAGCGGGAGGCCCAGGCCGATGGCTATGTCCGGGTCTGCGGCTGCGACGAGGCGGGGGCTGGCCCCCTGGCCGGGCCGGTGTACGCTGCGGCGGTGATCCTCCCCCTGGGGCTGGACCTCGAGGGCCTGAACGACTCCAAAAAGCTCACCGAGAAAAAGCGGGAGGCCCTGTTCCCCCTCATTCAGGAGCAGGCCCTCGCCTGGGCGGTGGCCCGGGTGGAGGCGGAGGAGATCGACAAGACAGACATCCTCTCCGCCCGGGTGAAGGCCATGCAGCTGGCCATGGACCAGCTGGCCCTCCGGCCCGATTTCGCCCTGGTCGACGGCAATCGGGACCGGGGGAGGAGCGCCGCCATCACCACGCCCCACCGCTGCATTGTAAAGGGAGATTCCCTGTCAGCCTCCATTGCAGCGGCCTCCATTCTGGCCAAGGTGAGCCGGGACCGCTTCATGCTGGAGATGGCCAGCGTGTACCCCCAGTATGGCTTTGAGAAGCACAAGGGCTACGGTACCAGGCTCCACTATGAGATGCTCCGCCTCTATGGCCCCAGCCCCATCCACCGCCGGACCTTTTTGAAGGAGAAGGACCCGTGAGCGGGCAGGAGAGCCGCCTGCTGGGCCGGTGGGGCGAGGTGCTGGCGGCGGAGGAGCTGCGCCGCCGTGGCTGCGCCATTCTGGAGGCGGGCTGGCGCTGCCGGTTCGGGGAGATTGATCTGATTGTCCAAGACGGCCCCTGTCTCTGCTTTGTGGAGGTGAAGCTGCGCCGCACCGACGCCTTCGGCCGGGCGGGGGAGTTTGTGGACCGGCGCAAGCAGGAGAAGCTGCGCACCTCGGCCCAGCTCTATCTGGCGGAGCACTCCACCGCCCTGCAGCCCCGCTTTGACGTGGTGGAGGTGTTCGCCCCCCAGGGGCTGGATACCAGGGCGCCCAGCATCAACTGGCTGAAGAACGCCTTTTAGGGGGGCTTTTTCCCCAAATCCCTTGACCTGAGGGGCCGAAGCTGGCATAATAATAGGGATATGACAGTCATGCCCCCGGCGGGGGTTTTACTCCAAAACAGATAGGAATGATTGGAAATGCAATACATCAGTACCCGGGACGCCGGGCCCCACTACACCGCCTCTCAGACTATTGCCCAGGGCCTGTCTCCGGACGGCGGCCTGCTGACCCCCTGTTACAGCCCCAAGCTGCCCGGAAAGGCGCTGGAGGAGCTGAAAGGGATGGCCTACCAGCACCGGGCAGTCTATGTGATGAAGCAGTATCTGGAGGAGTTCTCGGTCAAGGAGCTGACCGGCTTTGCCGCCGCGGCCTACGGCCCGGACAAGTTCGACACTCCGGCGGTGGCTCCCGTCCGCACGGTGGACGGGAACACCCACTGCCTGGAGCTGTGGCACGGCCCCACCTGCGCCTTCAAGGACATGGCCCTGCAGATGCTGCCCCACCTGCTCACCGCCTCCCTGACCAAGACGGAGGAGAACCGCACCGTGTGCATCCTGGTGGCCACCTCCGGGGACACGGGCAAGGGGGCGCTGGAGGGCTTCAAGGATGTGGCGGGCACCCGCATCCTGGTGTTTTATCCCAAGGACGGGGTCTCCCAGGTCCAGGAGCTGCAGATGGTCACCCAGGAGGGGGCCAACGTGGGGGTGTGCGCCGTCCGGGGCAACTTTGACGACGCCCAGACCGGGGTGAAGGCCCTGTTCTCCGACGAGGCGCTGCGCCGGGAGCTGGACGGGAGGGGATACTTCTTCTCCTCGGCCAACTCCATCAACTGGGGCCGGGTGCTGCCCCAGATTGTCTACTACGTCTCGGCCTACTGCGACCTGCTGCGGGACGAGAAGGTCGCTCCCGGTCAGACGGTGAACGTCTGTGTCCCCACAGGCAACTTCGGCAACATCCTGGCCGCCTACTACGCCCGGGAGATCGGCGTGCCCATTGGCAGGCTGATCTGCGCCTCCAACCAGAACAACGTCCTCACCGACTTTCTGTGCACCGGGGTGTATGACCGCAACCGCACCTTCTACAACACCATGTCCCCCTCCATGGATATTTTGATCTCCTCCAACCTGGAGCGGCTGCTTTTCTCCATGACCCAGGACGTGGACGAGGTGAAGGGATACATGGAGCAGCTGAAGCAGACCGGCCGGTATCAGGTCCGGGACAAGATCCGGGACAAGATCCAGAAGCTGTTCTGCGGCTACTGCTGTGATGACCGGGAGACCCAGCGGGTCATCGGCAGAGTCTGGAAGGAGCGGGACTACCTCATCGATCCCCACACCGCCGTGGCCTTCTCCGCTCTGGAGCAGTACCGGGCCGAGACGGGGGACAGCACCCCCTGCGTGGTGGTGTCCACCGCCAGCCCCTTCAAATTCTGCGACAGCGTGCTGGGTGCACTGGGGGAGACGGACATCGCCCCCGGTCTGGACGCCCTGGACCAGCTGAGTCAGAAAACCGGGCTGCCCGCCCCGGCTCCCCTGGCCTCCCTGCGGGAGAAGCGGGTTCGCTTCACCCAGGCGGTGGACAAGGACCGCATGGTGGACGCCGTGCGGGAGATGCTGCAGTAAAAGGAGGAGCACATGGCCCTATACGCGATCGGCGATACCCACCTGTCCCTGGGTGTGGACAAGCCCATGGACATCTTCGGAGGAAGATGGAGCGGGTATGTGGAAAAGCTGCGGGAGGGCTTTGAGGGGGTAACGGCGGAGGACACCGTGGTGCTGTGCGGCGACCTGTCCTGGGGAATGAGCCTGGCCCAGGCCAGGGAGGATTTTGCCTTTCTGGACGCGCTGCCCGGAAAAAAGCTGCTGATGAAGGGCAACCACGACTACTGGTGGACCACCGCCTCCAAAATGAACCAGTTTTTTGAGGAGAACGGCTTTACCAGCTTTGAGCTGCTCCATAACAACTGCCACCTGTACGGCGGGGTGGCCCTGTGCGGAACCCGGGGCTGGTTCTATGAGGAGGACCGGGGGGAGCACAGTGCCAAGGTGTTCAACCGGGAGCTGATCCGGCTGGAGGCCTCCCTGAAGGCGGGGGGCGAGCGGGAGAAGTTCTGCTTTCTCCACTATCCGCCCCTGTACCATGGCTACCGCTGCCAGGAGATCATCGACCTGCTGGAGCGGTACGGCGTCACCCGGTGCTACTATGGCCATCTCCACGGCGGAAGCCACCGCCTGGCGGTGACCGGACGAGAGGGCGGCGTGGAATATCACCTGGTGGCGGCCGACTATCTGGGCTTCCGCCCGCTGAAAATTCTGGACTGAACAAAAAATATTGAAGAAATATGAAAAATCCTCTGGTCAAACAGGGATATATCTGCTAGAATATCGTGGCGACAGTAAACAGGCGGCCGGCCGCGGCGCGCCCACAGGAGGAATATTGACAAATGAAGGTCACCAGTGTTGAGAAGAAAGAAAAGAGCACGGTCGAGCTGACCATCCAGGTAGAGGCCGGCGAGTTTGAGGCCGCCGTCCAAAAGGCCTATCTGAAGAACCGGAAAAGCATCAATGTCCCCGGCTTCCGCAAGGGGCACGCCCCCCGGAAGATCATCGAGGGGATGTACGGCGCCGGCGTGTTCTATGAAGATGCCATCAACGAGGTCTACCCCGGCGCCTATGAGCAGGCGGTGAAGGAGCAGAATCTGGACGATGTGGGCTACCCCAAGATGGAGATTGTGGAGGTGGGCAAGGACGGCCTCACCTTCAAGGCGCTGGTGTCTGTCCGCCCCGAGGTGAAGCTGGGCCAGTACAAGGGCCTGACCGCCCCCAAGGAGGCGGCCAAGGTCACCGAGAAAGACATTGACGGAGAGCTGAAGCCCTACATTGACCGGGCCACCCGGCTGGTCAGCGTCAAGCGCAAGGCCAAGAAGGGGGACACCGCCGTCATCGACTTCGAGGGCTTTGACAACGGCACTCCCTTTGAAGGCGGCAAGGGTGAGAATTACGAGCTGAAGCTGGGCTCCGGCTCCTTCGTCCCCGGCTTTGAGGACCAGGTGACCGGCATGAAGGCCGGGGAGGAGAAGGACATCGACATCACCTTCCCCGAGGACTACCACCCCGATCTGGCCGGCAAGGCCGTGGTGTTCCACGTCAAGGTCAACGAGGTGAAGGAGCCTCAGGCCCCCGAGGTGGACGATGAGTTTGCCAAGGACGTCTCCGAGTTTGAGACGCTGGCCGACTTCCGCAAGGACCTGGGGGACAAGCTGGCCAAGCGCCGGGAGGAGCAGGCCCAGCAGGACTTTGAAAACCAGGTGATGGACCAGCTGCTGGAGAACATGGAGTGCGAGATCCCCGACGGCATGATTGAGGTCCAGGTGGACAAGGTGCTGGATGACTACGCCATGCGCCTGCAGAGCCAGGGCCTGTCTCTGGATGATTATATGAAGATGGTGGGCATGACTCCCGACATGATGCGCGCCTCGGTTCGGCCCTCCGCCGCCCGGCAGGTGCAGGTGGAGCTGGCCCTCACCGCCGTGGCCGAAGCCGAGGGGCTGGAGGCCTCCCAGGAGGAGCTGGACGCCGAGGTCAAGCGCCTGTCCGAGCAGTATAACCTGTCGGAGGAGCAGGTGAAGGCCGCTGTCCCCGAGGAGGAGCTGAAGCGGGAGCTGCGGCTGAAGAAGGCCAGCGACCTGGTGATTGCCGAGGCCAAGGTGGGCAAGGCCCCCAAGAAGAAGGCCGCCAAGAAGGAAGAGGGCGAAGGCGGAGAGGCCTCCTCTGAGGAGAAGCCCAAGCGCACCCGCAAAAAGAAAACCGACAGCGCCGAGGAGCCCCAGCAGGAGCCTGAAGCCGCTGAGTAATCTGATCCACGTCCCGGAGCGGCGCCCGGCCGCTCCGGGCGCGCTATATGCGGAAGGGAAAGGAGACGGGTGCCGGATCTGCTCATTGTACTGGCTGCCGTGGCGACCGGCGCGGCCCTGCAGTACATGATTCACCATTTTATCAGGGGCTGGCCGATGCGCAGCGTGTTTCCGCTTTCGCTTCTGCTGATCTGGTTCATTATCTATATGACCGCTCCGGAGGGGGACGAGGCAAGCGCCCTGATCCAGTATCTGCTGCTCAGCGAGCTGGGCGGGACGGTCATTGGCGCCGGCATGTACCAGCGCCGGCGGGGCCGCCGCCGTTGATGCGGCCGTCCGCAGGACGGGACGCGAGATTGTGAACAAGAGGTAAATTTTTCAAATCAGCCTCCTTTTTTCCAAATTGGGGGTTGATTTTTTCAGATGGGAGACGTATTATCTTAATTGGGATTTGGCACTCGAGACGCCGGAGTGCTAAATCCGGGGCCGGAACGGGCCGGAATACGGAATCATCTTCCGGGAAGCGGGGTATACTTTGGTATCACCCGGCAGAAAAGGAGTATTGTGTATGAGTTTAGTTCCCTATGTAGTAGAGCAGACCAACCGGGGCGAGCGGTCCTATGATATCTTCTCCCGCCTGCTCAATGACCGCATTATCATGCTGTCTGAGGAGGTCAACGACACCACCGCCTCCCTGGTGGTGGCCCAGCTGCTGTATCTGGAGGCCCAGGACCCGGACAAGGATATCCAGTTCTACATCAACAGCCCGGGCGGCTCGGTGACCGCGGGCATGGCCATTTACGACACCATGCAGTATATCAAGTGCGACGTGTCCACCATCTGCATCGGCCTGGCCGCCTCCATGGGGGCGTTTCTGCTCTCCTCCGGGGCCAAGGGCAAGCGGCTGGCCCTGCCCAACGCGGAAATCATGATCCACCAGCCCTCCGCCGGAACTCAGGGGCAGATCACCGACATGGCCATCCACCTGAAGCGGCTGGAGATTGTCAAAAGCCGGATGAACCGTATTCTGGCCGAGAACACCGGAAAGCCCATCGAGGTGGTCACCGCCGACTGCGAGCGTGACAACTTCATGACCGCCCAGGAGGCCGTGGAATACGGCCTGGTGGACAAGGTCATCGACCGGCGGTAAGGCCGGAGCGGGGAGAGGCGTGTTTTCCGCTCTTCCCACCACTGTTTGAGAGGTGTATCCATGGCACGCAACGACGAGAAAAAGAATATCCGCTGCTCCTTCTGCGGCAAGCACCAGGATCAGGTCCGGCGCATCATCGCCGGACCCAACGCCTATATCTGCAACGAATGTGTACAGCTTTGCATGGGCATCCTGGATGACGGCTATGCCCCGGTGGAGGAGGAGCTGGACAGCCGGGCGGTGCCCGACGTTATCCCCACCCCCAAGGAGATCCACACCGTTCTGGACCAGTATATCATCGGCCAGGAGCGGGCCAAGATGGCCCTGTCGGTGGCGGTCTATAACCATTACAAGCGCATTTACTTCGGCGGCGGCGAGGATGTGGAGCTGCAGAAGAGCAACATCCTGCTGATGGGTCCCACCGGCTGCGGCAAGACCCTGTTCGCCCAGACCCTGGCCCGGGTGCTGAAGGTGCCCTTCGCCATCGCCGACGCCACCACCCTCACCGAGGCGGGCTATGTGGGCGACGACGTGGAAAATATCCTGCTGCGCCTGGTTCAGGCCGCCGACTACGATATTGAGCTGGCCGAGCGGGGCATCATCTATGTGGACGAGATCGACAAGATCGCCCGAAAGAGCGAGAATACCTCCATTACCCGGGATGTGTCCGGCGAGGGAGTGCAGCAGGCTCTGCTGAAGATTCTGGAGGGGACCGTGGCCAACGTCCCGCCCCAGGGCGGACGCAAGCACCCCCACCAGGAGTTCATCCAGATCGACACCAAGAACATCCTGTTTATCTGCGGCGGCGCCTTTGACGGCATCGACAAGATCATCGAGAACCGTCTGGATAAGCGGTCCCTGGGCTTCGGCGCCGAGATTCAGAGCAAAAAGGAGCGCAACGTGGGCCAGTTGATGACGGAGATCCAGCCCCAGGATCTGCTGAAGTACGGCATCATCCCCGAGCTGGTGGGCCGTCTGCCCGTGGTCACCACCCTGGAGTCCCTGGACCGGGATCAGATGGTCCAGATCCTCACCGAGCCCAAGAACGCGCTGATCAAGCAGTATCAGAAGCTGCTGGAGTACGACGATGTGGAGCTGGAATTCACCCGGGACGCCCTGGAGGCGGTGGCCGACCGGGCCGTGGCCCGGGGCATCGGGGCCAGAGGCCTGCGGGCGGTGCTGGAGGAGGTCATGAACCAAATCATGTATGACGTGCCCTCCGACCCCACCATTGTGAAGGTAACGATTTCCGCGCCATCCATCACCGATGGCGCCGACCCTGAGGTCCTGCGGGACCCGGAGCGCCGCCAGCGCTCCAAGCTGGGCCGGTCCTCGGTGCGCCCCGGCCGCAGCGGTCTGCCCGGCACCCACGCCGGCTGACCCGGCGCGTGAGCGTCATTTCAACCGACAGCGCCCCGCGGTGCCCTCCTGCTCGGCGGGCCCCGGGGCGTTTTGCCATTATTTCCCCTGAGAGGAAGTGAACCTGTTTATGAGCAAGGAGACAAAAAATCAGGAGTGGGAGCTGCTGCATACTTCCACCATGCCGGCCATCGCCCTGCGGGGCCTGACGGTGTTCCCCAGTGTGCTGATTCATTTCGAGGTCTCCCGGGAGGCCTCCATTAAAGCGCTGGAGGAGGCCATGACAGCCGGAAGCCCGGTGTTCCTGGTGGGACAGCGGGACATTTCAGTAGAGGAGCCGGAGGAAAAGGACGTCTATTCCATCGGCACCATTTCCAATATCCGCCAGATTCTGCGCATGCCCGGGGACAACGTCCGGGTGATGGTGGAGGGCCAGGCCCGCGGCCGCCTGAAGCAGATGGTGCGGACCCAGCCCCACCTGGAGGCCGAGGTGCTGGAGATCCAGGCCGCTGAACCGGCTGCCAGAAGCGCGGCCCGCACCGAGGCGCTGATGCGCTCCACATACGAGCTGTTCCAGCGCTACGCCGAGCTGGCGCCCAAGATCTCGCCCGACCTGCTGATCCATGTGCTGGCCAGCCAGGACCCGGGGTATATTGCCGACTATATCGCCCAGAACATTGCCATGCGAAACAGCGACAAGCAGTCCATTCTGGAGGAGCTCAGCCCGGTGCGCCGCCTGGAAAAGCTGTACCGTCTGCTGGAGCGGGAGGTGGAGATTCTCGCCCTGGACGCCGAGATCCAGAGCAAGGCCCGGGAGCAGATCGCGGGCCACCAGCGGGACTACTACCTGCGGGAGCAGCTCAAGGCTATCCAGAACGAGCTGGGCGAGGGCGGGGGAGGGGACTCCCCGGACGAGTTTGAGGAGTACCGCAGGAAGATTGCTCAGGCCAAGCTGTCCGACGAGGTGCGGGAGAAGCTGAACAAGGAGCTGACCCGGCTGACCAAGCAGCCCTTCGGCTCCTCCGAGGCCACCGTGCTGCGCACCTATCTGGACGTGTGCCTGGAGCTGCCCTGGGGCAAAAAGACCAGGGAGAAGGTCAGCGTCCCCGCTGTGAAAAAGGCCCTGGACCAGGATCACTATGGGCTGGATAAGGTGAAGGAACGCATTCTGGAGTTCGTGGCCGTCAAGCAGCTGGCCCCCGAGCTGAAGGGGCAGGTGCTGTGCCTGGTGGGCCCGCCCGGTGTGGGCAAGACCTCCATCGCCATGTCCATGGCCCGGGCCATGAACCGGAAGCTGGCCCGGATCTCCCTGGGCGGCGTCAGCGACGAGGCCGAAATCCGCGGTCACCGCAAGACCTATGTGGGGGCCATGCCAGGCCGGATCATCACCGCCATCTCCCAGGCGGGGAGCAGCAACCCCCTGATCCTGCTGGATGAGATCGACAAGCTGGGCCGCGACCACCGGGGCGACCCGGCCTCCGCCCTGCTGGAGGTGCTGGACGGGGAGCAGAATTCCACCTTCCGGGACAATTTTTTGGAGGTCCCCTTCGACCTGTCCGAGGTGCTGTTCATTACCACCGCCAACACCACCTCCACCATCCCCCGGCCCCTGCTGGACCGGATGGAGGTCATCGAGCTGCCCAGCTACACCGATGAGGAGAAGGTGCAGATCGCCAAAAAGCACCTGCTGCCCAAGGAGCTGGAGCGCCACGGCCTGAAGCGCCAGCAGCTGAAGGTGTCTGACGGCGCGGTGCGGGAGATCATCGCCTCCTACACCCGGGAGTCCGGCGTCCGTGTGCTGGAGCGGCAGCTGGCCGCCCTGTGCCGAAAGGCCGCCATGAAAGTGGTATCAGAGGGTGTAAAGTCTGTCCGCATTACAGAAAAAGACCTGCAGGAGTACCTGGGCGCCCCCCGGTATTACCCGGAGCGGCAGGCCCTGGAGGAGCGGGTGGGCGTGGTCAACGGACTGGCCTGGACCTCGGTGGGCGGCGAGCTGCTGGAGGTGGAGGTCAACGTGGTCCCCGGCTCCGGCCGGGTGGAGCTTACCGGCAACCTGGGGGATGTGATGAAGGAGAGCGCCCACGCCGCCCTCAGCTATATCCGCAGCCAGGCCGACCGGCTGGACCTCCCCGCCGACTTTTATAAGGAGAAGGACATCCATGTCCACTTTCCCGAGGGGGCCGTCCCCAAGGACGGGCCCTCCGCCGGCATCGCCATCACCACCGCCATGGTGTCCGCTCTCACCGGGACCCCGGTGAAGCGCGGGATCGCCATGACAGGCGAGGTCACCCTGCGGGGCCGGGTGCTGCCCATCGGCGGCCTGCGGGAAAAGACCATGGCCGCCTTCCGCAACGGCATCCGCACCGTCATCATCCCATCGGACAACGCCAAGGACCTGGAGGAGATCGACCAGACGGTGCGCCGGGCCCTCCAGTTCATTCTGGTGGAGCGGGCGGATCAGGTGCTGTCCGCCGCCCTGCTTCAGCCCTCCGTACCCAGGGAGGAGCCGAAAAAGCCTGCCCAGGAGGAGAATGCCTCTGATCCGATGGACGGAGTGATTCCCCCGGCCAAGGGCCGCCCCGCAGCCCGGCTGAGACAATAAAAAGCGGCATGCCCCCGCCCTGTGGGCGGGGGCATGCCGGAATATCCTGCCCGAAGAGAAAAACAAGGAGAAAAGGAGGGAGACGGATGGCCGTCAACCTGCAGAAGGCGGAGTTTGTGCTGTCCGCTGCCGCCCCCAGGGATTTCATCCAGGACGGCCTGCCCCAGGTGGCCTTTGCCGGGCGCTCCAATGTGGGCAAGTCCTCGGCTATCAATCGGCTTTTGAACCGGAAAAATTTTGCCCGGGTGGGGGCCGCCCCCGGAAAGACCGTCCACATCAACTACTTTCGGATTGACGGAGCCTTTTACCTGGTGGACCTGCCGGGCTACGGCTATGCCCGGGTGTCCAAGGGAGAGCGGGACCGCTGGGGAAAGCTGATGGAGGACTACTTCGCCCGGCCCGACCTGCTCACCCTGGGAGTGCTCATTGTGGACGCCCGGCACAGGCCAACCGCCGACGACTGTACCATGGCCAACTGGTTCCGGGAGACGGGCCGTCCCCTGGTGGTGGCGGCCAACAAGCTGGACAAGCTGAAAAAGAGCGAGATCGGCCCCAATCTGGAACAGATCCGCCTGACCCTGGAGCTGGGGGAGGAGGTCCCCGTCATCCCGTTCTCCGCCGAGAAGGGGACGGGGAAGGAGGAACTGCTGCGGACCATTCTGGAGGCCGTGGGGTGAACAAGCAAAGCCGGCCCTGACGGCCGCGGCAGGCTCCCTTTGTGTGAGACAGGGATGGATCTCCTGTCGAGCGGGAAGGGAGCCTTTTCATGGGTCGGAATTCGGCACCGCCGCCTTTTTTAATGAATTTTTAATGGTGGATCAAATCTGTTTCAAGCCAGCCGTGGTATGCTGTTTCCAATAAAACAGACCCGACGAAAGGAGTCTGCCGCACAATGGAGATTACATTGGAACAGGTGGAACGTTTGAGGGAAAAGGCCCCTGTCAGCTATGGCCAGGCCAAGCAGGCGCTGGAATACAGCGGGGGAAACCTGCTGGACGCCCTGATTTATCTGGAGGAACGGGGCCTTATTCCCCGGGAGGAAGGGGCCTACTACTCCACAAAGGGGGAGACGCAGACACAGGCTCCGCCTCCGCCGGAGGAGGAGCCCGCTCCCGGCCGGGAGCAGGGGCAGGGGAAGAACAAGCAGAGGCGGAGCGGCGTGCTGGTCGTCGCCCCCGGGAAGGGAAGCGGGAAAAAGCTGTTCCGGACCCTGCGCCGCTGGCTGGTGGAAAATGAGCTGGAGATCTGGCGCCGGGATAAGCCCGTCACGGCGCTGCCTGTGCTGATCCTGCTTTTGCTGGTGGTGTTTGTCTACTATATCACCGTTCCGCTGCTGATTCTGGGACTGTTTCTGGGCTTCCGCTACCGCTTCTCCGGTCCGGATCTGGAGCGGGAGGAGCTGAACCATGTGATGGGCAGCGTGGCGGACACGGCGGCCGATCTGGGCCGGCAGGTGATGGATGAGCTGCGCCGCCAGAGCAAAGCCGCTTCCGGCGAGGCCGGAAAGGCCAGCCGTGAGGCCGAGGACCTGGAGCGGGAGGCCTCCGAGCTGGAGCAGCGGGTGGAGGACGACCTGCTGGGCGGCAGGGAGTAAAGATCAGAGGTCTGTTTGGAGGAGAACACAATATGGGAGAGCGCATCCTGCTGGTGGAGGACGAGGAAAAGCTGGCCCGGATGGTGGAGCTGGAACTGAAATACGAGGGCTATCAGGTGGAAAAGGCCTTTGACGGCCGCAGCGGACTGGATCTTGCCCTTGGGGGCGGCTTTGACCTGGTGCTGCTGGACATCATGCTGCCCCGTCTGTCGGGGATGGAGGTGCTGCGCCGCCTGAGGCGGGAGAGCCAGGTTCCCGTCATCATGCTCACCGCCCGGGACAGCGTGGTGGACAAGGTGTCCGGGCTGGACTCAGGGGCGGATGACTACATCACCAAGCCCTTTGCCATTGAGGAGCTGCTGGCCCGCATCCGGGCCGCTCTGCGGGGCCGGGGCGTACGGGAGGGGCAGCTGCTCACCGCCGGGCCGCTGGTCATGGATGTGGAGCGCCATCAGGTCACCGTCAAGGGGCAGACCGTCGAGCTGACTAAAAAGGAGTTCGATCTGCTGCGCCACCTGCTGGAGAACAAGGACCGGGTGCTCACCCGGGAGGCCCTGCTGGACAGCGTGTGGGGCTTTGACTTTGTGGGGGAGACCAACTCGGTGGACGTGTATATCCGCTTCCTCCGCAGCAAAATCGACGAGGCCTTCGGCGTCAAGCTGATCCATACCGTCCGGGGCGTGGGCTATGTCATCAAGGAGGAGTGAAGCGGCCATGGTCATCGTTTACCATTCGGACACCGGCTTTACCCGGGAATATGCCCAGCTGCTGGCCCGGCTGAAGAAAGAGAAGGAATACAGCCTTGCCGAGGCCGGCGCGCAGCTGAAGCCCGGCAGCCGGGTATTTTTTCTGGGCCCTCTGATGGCCGGGACGATCAAGGGGCTGAAGAGGGCACGGCAGCGCTATGAGGTGGCGGGGGCATGCGGCGTGGGCATGTCGCCCCCGGGCCCTCAGGTCCTGGAGGCGCTGAAGCAGAACAATGGGACGGGGGAGATGCCCCTGTTTTACTTACAGGGGGGCTGGGCCCCCGACCGGGTGGGCTGGGTGAAGCGGCACATGGTGGGCCTGGCAACCCGGTCCATCCGCCGCGCGCTGGAGGAGAAGGGGGACGGCCGCACCCCGGAGGAGCAGGCGCAGCTGGAGTTTCTCATCAGCGGGGGCAGCTTTGTCCGCCCGGAGAACCTGGCTGAGATCCGGGCGTGGATGTATGCCGGCGCCCCGGAGTAGACCGAAGCGGCAGAGAGGAGGGGGACGCCATGGCCCGGACAAAAAAACACCGCTTCCAATCCAAGCCGCCGGCCGACCCCATCACCGCGGTGCGGGAGTCCTCTCTCACCTTCCGGCTGAACATCGGCTTCTTTCTGCGGCAGCTGGGCGTCTTTCTGGCGATGGACCTGCTGCTGTTTCTTATGGCTGTCGGCGGCATGTTCCTCTATGCGGAGAACCGCTGCGCCCAGGTGGCCGGGCTGGTGGCCGAGCGGGGGGTGCCCACCCGGGAGGCACTGGAGTGGATGGAGGCCAGTGATTACACCATTACCCCGCTGAAAGCGGAGGAAGGCGGAAACCGGACCGGGGGCGGGACCCTGCTCCCCCTCCCGTTTCTTCCCCAGTATCCGGAACTGGAGGACGGGGTACGGACCTGGGACATCACCTCCTACTACACCATTGAACTGCCCAACGGCGGAGAACCTTACGCCATCACGGTGGATATGACGGGCATCTCCCGCACACTGGGCTGGGCCGGGCGGGTGCTGCTGATCTGCCAGGTCCTGTTTCTTCTCACCAGCCTGTTCCGCAACAACCGCTCCATCCGCAAGGTGCTCCGGCCCATCCAGGAGCTGGCCTCCACCGCCGCCCGCCTCAACTCGGCCTCCCACATGTCCCGGCGGGAGCTGGAAAACCTGGCCGGCGAGCTGGAGAAGATTGACGCCGGACACCTGGACAGCCGCATCGACCTGCCCTCCACCCAGAAGGAGCTGCGCACCCTGGCCCGGGCTATCAATGAGATGATGGACCGGGTGAACCAGGCCTACAGCGCCCAGATGCGCTTTGTCTCCGACGCCAGCCACGAGCTGCGCACCCCCATCGCCGTCATCCAGGGGTATGCCGCCCTGCTGGACCGGTGGGGCAAGTCGGACCCGGAGGCCCTGCAGGAGTCCATTGACGCCATCCGGGCGGAGGCCCAGTCCATGGAGCGGCTGGTGGAGCAGCTGCTGTTCCTGGCCCGGGGGGACAACGACTCCCAGCCGGTGAAGAAGGAGCGGGTGGACCTGACCGCCCTGGCCGGCGAGGTGCTGCGGGAGGAGGAGATGGTCCACCCCGAGCGCACCTTCCTGCCCAGGTGGGGGGAGGAGCCGGTCTCAGTGTTCGCCGACCCCGGCCTGATGAAGCAGGTGATGCGCATCCTGATGGACAACGCACTGAAGTACAGCCCGGAGGAGGGCCGGATCTATCTCCGGGTGACGCCCAGCGGGGGCCACGCCCGGGTGACGGTCCAGGACGAGGGGATGGGTATTCCGGCCCAGAGCATCCCCCATATCTTTGAGCGGTTTTACCGTACCGACCAGTCCCGGGACCGAAAGACCGGAGGGACCGGACTGGGGCTGTCCATCGCCATCTGGATCGTGGAGCGCCATGGAGGCTGGTTTGAGGTGGTCTCCCGCCCCGATGTGGGTACCCGGATCACCTTTGTGGTCCCTCTGAATCCGGAGCATGAAAAAACAGGCTGATCCCGCGCCTCGGCGCCTGGGATCAGCCTGCTTTTATGGTTCCCGCTATCCGCTGTTCCGGGCCAGCACGTCCTGAACCGTCTTTTCAGGGAGCTGGGGGAGGGGGATAACCGGCTGGGGGTCCGGGTCATAGGGGGCCAGACTTTTTTCAAACCACTGCACGTCGTGCCAGACGCCGTTTTTATAGCCTGTGCTCCGGTGGACTCCGATGAGACGGAACCCAAGGGAGCGGTGGAGCCCCTCGCTGGCCGGGTTGCCCAGGGTGACCAATCCATAGACCGTCTTGACCCCCTGGAGCGTCAGCAGCTCCATCAGCGCCCGGTACAGGGTCCGGCCCAGGCCCCGGCCCGCGGCGGAGGAGGAGAGGTAGATGGACAGCTCGGCGTCCCACTGGTAGGCCGCCCGCTCCATGTGCCGGTGGGCATAGGCATAGCCCAGAATCCGGTCTCCCTCCCGGCAGACCAGGTAGGGGTAGCCCGCCTCCAGTATGGAGACAACTCGGCAGGCAAACTCCTCCGCGGTGGGCAGCACATATTCAAAGGTGATGGGAGTCTGGATATACTGGCCGTAGACCTCCAGCAGGGCTGGAGCGTCGGAGGGCGACGCCAGAGTCAGCTTCATGGGGAGCGCTCCTTTCCTTATGCTCATACCTGCACCCGCTCGATGCCGTCCACCGCGGCCTTTACCATGCCCTCGATGTCCAGCGCTTCCTCGGCCAGGGCCACCTCGCCGGGCATGGGACGCAGCCGGGGGTGGCGGGGAGTAAAGACGGTGCAGCAGTCCTCATAGGGCAGGATGGAGGTGTCAAAGGTACCGATTTTCCGGGCGAGGCGGACGATCTCCTCCTTGTCCAGCCCCACACAGGGGCGCAGGATGGGCAGCTCCGAGACCGCGCCGGTGATTGCCATGGCCTCCATGGTCTGGCTTGCCACCTGGCCCAGGCACTCGCCGGTGACCAGGGCCTTGGCTCCGCACCGCTTTGCCACCTCCTGGGCGATGCGCATCATAAAGCGGCGCATGAGGACGGTGAACAGCTCCTCCGGGCAGGAGCGGCGCAGCTCCTCCTGGATGGCGGTGAAGGGGACCACATGGACGGTGAGGCGGCCGGTCCAGGGGGTGAGCAGGCGGGCCAGCTCAATCACCTTCTCCTTGGCCTCGGGCGAGGTGTAGGGGTAGGAGAAGAAGTGGACCATCTCCAGGGCCACCCCCCGCTTGGCGATCATCCAGCTGGCCACTGGGGAGTCGATGCCGCCGGACAGCAGAGAGACCGCGCGGCCGTTGATGCCCACCGGCAGGCCCCCGGCTCCGGGCTCCGGATCGGCATGAACGAAGGCGGCGTAATCCCGGATCTCCACATAGACGGTGAGTTCGGGGTGGTGCACGTCCACCTTCAGGTTGGGATAGAGCTCATCCAGCTCTCCGCCCACATACTGGCTGACCTGGATGGAGGTCATGGGAAAGGTCTTGTCCGCCCGCTTGGTCTCCACCTTAAAGGTGCGGGCGGCGGCCAGCCGGTCCCCCAGATACTCCCGGGCGGCGGCCAGAATGGCGTCCTGATCCTTCTCACAGGACCGGGCCCGGGACAGGCCTACCACGCCGAACACCTTTTTCATGGCCTCCCAGGCCCCGTCCATGTCGCAGTCGTCCCGCATGGGCTCTATATAGGTGGTGGACTGGCGGGTATAGACCCGGAACTGGCCCAGGTGATTCAGCCGGCGGTGGATGTTGGCCTGGAGCTTGTCCTCAAAGCTGCGGCGGTTCAGGCCCTTCAGCACCAGCTCGCCCAGCTTGAGCAGGATCATTTCATTCATGGCGGTCCCTCACTTTTATTTGTGATGTTGCCTCTGCTGTCACGCGGACGGAATACAGCCGCAGACCTGAAAAGGCAGGACGGCGTGCTCTGTTCGGGGCAGGGGCAAGGCGTGTTTGGAACACAATGCGCGGCGGCACCGGAGGAATGGGCCGCGCCTGCAAAGAATTTCAACGGATATCATTATAGCGGACCGGGAGGAAATTGTCCAGCTTCCGGCAGAAATGCAGGACGGGATAAACTGCCGGGCGCCGCCTGGACCGCGGATCAGCCGCCTCATCCGGCCCTGACGCCATGCTTCCGCGCTGCGGCCTGTGTATGGGACAGGCTTTTTCAGCCGCTCCCGGCCAGGCACCGGACGCGGCTTGACGGCATACAATAAAATCAGATTGGAGGGATAACATTGGAGCATGAAGCCATTCCTGCCACCATGCTTGCAAGGGTCATCGGCTTTCAGGACGGCGGCCTGCTGGTCTGCGACTGTGCCAACCATCAGGAGGTCCTGGTTCACACCAACATGGCGTGCTGCTACTGCTGCGGGGATTTTCTCCGGATCGAATTCAGCGGCGCCATGACGATGAGCCTTCCGCCTCAGATCAGCGCCACCCGGATCTCCCGCGTCAGGTGCTGCTGACCCCGCGCCCGCCTCTCGGCGGGTTCTACTTACCCAGGCGCAGTACAAAACAATCGTCAGAGGTGATTCTATGATGCCGTCCGTTTCAGGAAGTCCCGCCGCCATCGCCCACCTCTCCGGCGGTTCGGAATCCTCCGTCTCCGGAATGGTCGCCTTCTTTCCCCAGGAGGTTGGTATATTGGTGACCGCGCAGGTCCGTGGCCTGCCCAGCCCGGAGGACTCCTGTGCGTCCCCCGTGTTCGGCTTCCATATCCACGACGGGGCCTCCTGCACCGCTCCCGATTTTCAGGACGCCGGAGGCCATCTCAACCCGGAGGATTGTCCGCATCCCCACCATGCCGGAGACCTGCCCCCGCTCTTTGGATGCCGCGGCAGCGCCTATCTGAGCGTTTTGACAGACCGGTTTTCCATCCCGGACATCATCGGGCGCACCGTGGTCATCCACAGCGAGCCGGATGATTTTACAACACAGCCATCAGGCCACTCCGGAAGCAGGATTGCCTGCGGCGTAATCAGGGCGCTTTAGTTCCCGCCTTTCTCCTCATGGGACGGCTCCAGCCCAAAGGGCGGATTGATCTTGTTTTTTTCGGGATAAAATAGTATAATATCCTGAACTGATCTGTCCCGAACTGGAGGCGAGCCTGTGGAGGCACCCATCTACCACCTGGAAGGGGTGGTCAAGGAGAAAGAGGAGAATATGGGGGACTTCGTGGGTCCGCTGGATTTAATCCTCCACCTGCTGAGCAAAAACAAAATGGAGATCAAGGATATCCAGATCTCTCTGATCCTGGACCAGTACCTGGAGTGGATGAACCGCCGCCGGGAGCTGGACCTGGAGGTGGCCAGCGAATTCATCACCATGGCCTCCCAGCTGGTCTATATCAAGACCCGGATGCTGCTGTCCATCCATGACGAGGAGGCCATCAGCGAGATGGAGCAGCTCATTGCCACCCTGGAGGCCCACCAGCGCAATGAGAATTACCTGAAGATCAAGGCGGTGGTTCCCCTGCTGGACGACCGCTACCGCTACGGCCGGGACTTCCTCACCAAGGTGCCCGAGGCCATCCAGCCTGACAAAACCTACCGGTATGTTCATGAGAAGGAGGACCTGCTGCGGGCCATGACCAATGTGCTCGGCCGCACCGACCATAAGCTGCCCCCGCCCATGGCGGCCTTTCAGGGCATTGTGGGGCGGGAGCCTTACCCCGTGGCTGACAAGGCGGGGGAGATTTTGGGCCGCCTGATCCGCTTTGGAGTAACCCGGTTCCGCGCCCTGTTCCAGGGCAGCCGCAGCCGGTCGGAAGTTGTGGCCACCTTTCTGGCTGTGCTGGAGCTGTGCCGCTCCCGCCGGGTGCGGCTGGCGGGGACGGAGGAGGACTGCACCGTCACCTATACCCAGCCGGAGCCGGGGACCGGCGAAGAGGACGTCCGGAGGGAGATGAGCGAATGGAAGTGAAGGAGCTGGAGTCGGCCCTGGAAGGAGTCCTCTTCGCCGCCGGGGAGCCGGTGCCGGTGGAGCGGCTGTGCCTGGGGCTGGAGGTGGACCGGCCCACCCTGGACGCGGTGGCCCAGCGGCTGATGGACCAATACAGCTACGAGCGCCGGGGAATCCGCCTGCTGCGGCTGGAGACCAGCTACCAGCTGTGCTCCGCCCCCGAGTTTGCCCCCTATATCCGCAAGACGCTGGAGAGCCGCAAGCCCGCCCGCCTGTCCCAGCCCGCCCTGGAGGTGCTGGCGGTCATCGCCTACTACCAGCCGGTGACCCGGGCCTATGTGGACCAGGTGCGCGGGGTGGACAGCTCCTATACCATGGGGCTGCTCCAGGAGCGGGAGCTGATTGAGGAGGCCGGACGGCTGGCGGTTCCCGGCCGGCCTGTGCTGTTCCGCACCACCAAAAATTTTCTCCGCTCCTTTGGCCTGTCCAGCCTGGAGGAGCTGCCCGAGCTGCCCAGCTCCTCCAAGGAAGGGGAGCAGATGACCCTGGAGCTGGAGTCGGCGGTGGAGCGCCTGAAGGCCAAGGAGCAGGGAATTTCCGATGAGGAAGAGGCCGCTGCTTCGGAGGAGGGGCCATGAGACCCCTTTGTGCGGCGGCAGCCGTTTTGCTGCTGCTGATTCTGCTGATGCAGATGCGCCTGGGCGTCCGGGCGGAGTACCGCGCCGGCGGCCTGACGGCCTGGGTGCGGCTTGGCGCCTTCCGCCTGCGGATATTTCCCTGGAAACGGGAGAAAAAAACCTCAAAAGGAAGGCCGGCGGAGGAGAGAGCACGGCGGACGGAGCCGGACCGGTCCCTGGCCCAGCGGGCGGGGGGGGCGCTGGACTATGCCAGGGCTTTCCTGCCCATCGCCCTGGAGGCGGGGGGGCAGTTCCGGCGGAAGCTGCGGGTGGACAAGCTGGAGCTGGAGCTGACCGTGTCGGCCTCTGATCCGGCGGACGCCGCCCTGCGGTATGGACAGGCCAACGCCGCCCTGGGCTGTGCCTGGGGAGCGCTGCTGGCGGCCTTTGATGTGAAGGACGGCCGGGCGGCGGCAAAGCTGGACCTGGAGGCGGGAGGGTGCACCCTGTACGCACTGGTTTCTCTCTCCCTGAAGCTGGGGCAGATGCTCCGGCTGGGAGCTTACTTCGGAGTCAAGGCCCTGCGGGCGCTGCTGGCGGTACGGCGGCGGCGCAGGGAGGATATGCAGAGAAAGGCGGCCTGACAGTATGGAAAAGAGCAATCCCCTCAGCGAGCTGATGCGCGCCACCATGGAGCAGATCCGCGCCGTGGCCGACGCCAACACCATCATCGGCGCCCCCATCCAGGCGGAGGGGGTCACCCTGATCCCGGTCTCCCGGCTGTCCCTGGGAGTGGCCGGCGGAGGCACAGAGTTTTCCACCAAAAAGCAGCAGGCGGGGGGCGACAACGCCTTCGGCGGCGGCAGCGGAGCCAGCGCCAGGCTGGAGCCGGTGGCCTTTCTGGTGGTCCGGGGAGACAGTGTCAAGCTGCTGCCCGTTGCGCCTCCCCCCGCCACCACAGTGGACCGGGTGATTGAGACGGTGCCCGAGGTGGTGGACAAGGTGACCGGCTTCATCGAAAAGCAGCAGGAGAAGCAGGCCAAGGCGGCCGCTCAAGGGGAATTTGCCGACTAGGCAGACCTGAACACAGAATTTTCCGGGGAAAAAGAATGTATTTCTCCTCCATACTAAGGACAAACGCAGGATGGAGGGGTGACCCATGTGGAAAGGAATCGCGGGGGCGGCGCTGGCCGCCGCCTGTCTGCTGTGCGGGGTGCCCGCCGCGGGTGCGGTGGGTACCACTGCGTCGGCCGCCATTTTGATGGACGCGGAGAGCGG